>CAVGBM010000041.1:0-19622 GCA_963627445.1 Oscillospiraceae bacterium
AAACAATGACCGAGTGCGGCATCATAATAAAGTAATAAAAAAGGACACCCAGTGTCCTTTTTTATTACTTATTCAACTTATTCAGGATAATGAGCTCTTACGCCGCCAATGAGCTTTGGCCTCGTATATGCCGCATTGACGCTTGCACAGCCTATGGTCTTGACTGTGAGCCGCAGCGGAACGGCAACATCCTTTAAATGCATGCCTATAAGCGTGCAGCCAATGTCAAGTCCGGCCTTGGCTTTGACATGCTCAACAACAACGGGATCTTTCATATTATCATAAACAGCCGTTGCGAATGAGCCGCCTGCTTTCGGCATAGGACGAACACATACCTCCTCGAGCATATACTTTTCCGCCGCTTCCCTCTCAATAACAAGCGCGCGGTTTAAATGCTCGCAGCACTGAGCCGCAAGATATATGCCCTTGTCGTTCAAAACAGACAATATAGTCGTTGCAACTTCAACGCCTGTTTCGGGCGAGGAGCCCTTTCCTATGTGCTCGCCGAGTATCTCACTGGACGAGCAGCCTACAACAACGAGGTCGCCCTTCTTGAGCTTTGCCTTTTCAACGAGCTCTATAATTGCGTTTTTTGTATCTAAAGAAACATTCATAATATCATCTCCGAAATAATATTAGCACACATTTGCACATTTGACAACCAGGCTATATCGTAGTATTATTGTATAGCAAAATTCTACTGAATGCGAGGTGTTTCGATTTGAAACGATTACTCTCACTTCTTCTGGCAGTTTGCTGCGTTTGCTTCCTGTTCACCGGCTGCAGCAAATCAGAAGACAACGGCAAAGCACCTAACGTGGACACTAATGGTCTTGCCGTAAACGATGTCGTCACCGGTCCTATCAATCCGCTTACCGGTGAAACCGTCGAGGCAGACGCAAGCTCTGCACGTCCCTACTGTGTTATGATAAATAACCACCCAAGCGCCCGCCCCTGCAAGGGTCTTGCTAACGCAGGCATTGTTTATGAGGCACTTGTTGAAGGTGATATAACCCGTATGATGGCTGTGTTTACCGATATAAGCGAAACCGATGTCGGCTATATCCGCAGCGCCCGCCCGTACTATGTCAGCCTTGTTCAGGCATACGACGGAATCTATGTCCACTGCGGACACAGCAAGCAGGCAAGATCCGATATCAAGCAGTACGGCGTGAGCGACATTGATGCGACCTTCGGCGAAGGCGGCAGCGCATGGGTACGCGATAAGGACAGAGTCGGCCGCGTGAGCTATGAGCACACCCTCTATGCTAAGGGCGACAAGATAGCCGAGTACGCCGAGAAGCATTTTGATACTGAGCATGCAGATGGCTATGACACCAAGTACGGCCTTATCTTCAGCCACGATGCTGCATCTCAGTGCGATAAGGAATCCAAGGAATTCACCATCAAGTACATCAGTAGCACTTCGACCACTATGAAGTATGATGCCGAGCGCAAATGCTACAACGCATTTATAAGCGGCAAGGAATACACTGACGGCAACGACACCCACATCGACTTTGCAAACGTCATTATCCTCAATGTCGGCAATACGGTAGTTGATAACAAGGGTCACCGTGAAATGAATCTTGTCGGCTCCGGCACAGGCTTCTTCTGCACTGGCGGCAAGTATGTTGAGATCAAGTGGGAGCGTGCAGACCGTGACGACAGCTTCCATTACACTCTCACTGACGGCACTCCACTCGCACTCGGCGTCGGCAAGACCTTCATAAGCATCGCACCGTTGGACGGTTCCGGCAGCGTTACCTGGTAAATTGGATAAAGTTTAAACTCCGCAATGCATCGCATTGCGGAGTTTTTTTACCTAGTTATTTAATTCTCGGGACTATAAGAAGTCTGCCGCATATATCATCGTTTTCCTCCAAGGAGTTTAGCGCGATTATCATGTCAGTATCCGAGCTATAGCGCTTTGCGACGCACCAAAGATCATTTTCGGTTGGGATGCACATATATACAGACGGGGTCTGCGCGGTAGTCTCCGGCTCGTTGGCTGTCACAGAACTGATCATCTGCAAGGTTTTAAATTGCTTTAGCTGGACTTGCGTCGCAACGGTTACTGTTACGCTTATTTCACTACCGCTTATATTTGATTTAAGCGAGGCAATTTTTGCTGTTATGCAGCCAATTTCCTCGTTTTCACCGACCTCAAGCTCAAACTTAACGCTGCCATGAAGCTTAGCCGACCGTATCTGCTCGTCGACAGATGTGCAGATCGCCTCGACCGTCAGCGGTACGGTCAGCTCGCCGTCTGCTGTCCTCGGCGTTCCGACGATTGCGGACATATAAAGAACCTTTTCTATATCAAAATCGGCGGAGTGATCAAGCTGCACAGCTTCAGTTTGACAAATTGACCTCTCTGCTATGCATACGGTCTTATCCTCCTGCTCAAGTATCATTTCCGCGCCGCAAACATATGCATTCTCAACATAATCGATGACTTTCGTCTCGGTGCAGACTATCTGTATAACTGCGTGTATCTCAAAGGATACCTTGCCGTCGTTGAGCTCAAAAAAATCACCTGTCGGCAGTATGCTGACCGTGTAGTCGGGCACGATATCCCGCTCAGGAAGCTCGAATATCTGAGAGAAGCTGACTGTCGTCTCGCCTGTCTCTATATTCCCACCGCTGCAATAAACGGCTTTTATGTCCGCATGGCCTTTGACTATCAGCTTGGATCCGACCGCCTCGGCAGAGTCCACGCAGAACGAGACCGGCGCTGCTATAAGCTGCGATGCATTGTCAGTGCCCTGCATCGCAAAGTCATTTTCAAGTGAGAAGGTCTTTTCGGTCACGAGGTTAACAAGTCTGATATCTGAGCTGCATTTTTTGAAAAATGTGTTCTTTGGTGCCTCCTGCGGCGCAGTGTACCAGCTGAGATCACAATTGCAGTAGCATTTTTGATTTACCCCGACTTGTGCATTTATCATGACCTTTCTCGGGTTCAGAATCCTTGTATCCACAGAGATCACACTCAGATCGACGATCGCTGCACAGCCACTGTCGGCAGACTCGACCTCGAACTCGCATTCAAACGGAATGTCCGTACTGAGTGTATTAAGTCCCTCTCCGGACTCGGGTACATATACTACTGTAGCCTTAAGTTCACCATGCACTACCACTCTTCCGGACTCAACATCCTTTGAGCGTATCGAGTAATCGGCATTTGTCATTACAACTCGGAGGATGTCCTCTTTAGTGTCAGGCACAACGATATCAGAGCTGACATCGCAGACTTTTTTTGCGCTGCCTATCAGCTTAAAGCTGCTTAAAAACCTTCGTTCAAGTGAAATATCCATATGCTACTCCCTTGCTATTGTATTTTTCCTTACTATTCTTTTTTATACATCCTATGTGTCCAAGTTCTGCGATATTCGCTTATCTGCACCTGTTGAGCCATATCCCAAACGATATAAGTCCGGCTGCCAAGGCAAACCACCAAAACTGAGACGGCAAAACCAGGGATAATATTATGACTATTCCGAGCAGTATTGCGATCATGGCTATGATCGAATGTCCACCTTTATGCAAAAAAACGCCTCCCTGCACAGCGTTAGTAAACTCTATGCGGAAGGCGGATAAATTATTTGTTTTCCCAGAAGTTATTTTGTGCGCTCAGCTCATACAAGCGTCTATACGACTGGTATCGGCTGGGCATTATCTTGCCATTTTGCAGCGCCTCTGTGACGGCGCAGCCGGGCTCTTTAAGATGGGCGCAGTCATTAAACCGGCAATTGCCGATATATTTTTTAAAATCCCTGAAATCGTGCTGAAGCTCCTGCTTATCGATCGTCTGCATCGTCTCAATATCAAATGAGGCAAAGCCCGGAGTGTCGGCAATAAATGTATCATCTCCGATATCGTACAGCTCAACATGCCGCGTTGTGTGCTTGCCGCGGCCGAGCTTGCTGCTCACGGCGGCGACCTCGATGTTAAACTCCGGAACGATTGAATTTAATATACTCGACTTCCCGACACCCGAGTTGCCGGTGAAGGCGCAAATTTTACCCTTTAGCGCAGCTTTCAGCTCAGGTATCCCATCGCCCGTTGCAGCGCTTGTGCGCAGGGTCTCAAAGCCTGCGCCGGTATATATGGCGTAAAGCTCGTCGGCGGGGTCGATATCAGTCTTGTTGATGCAGACAATCAAGCCGCAGTCTGCTTCTTCGGCAATGACTGATACGCGGTCGATCAGGAACGGGTCTGTTATCGGATTGGTGTTTGCAGCAACAAAGACCAAAGCGTCGATATTTGCTACAGCAGGTCTAATAAAGCTGTTTTTTCGGTCAAAGACTTTGTCTATAAAGCCTTTTCCGTTTGCATCTATTGAAAAACTGACCTTATCGCCGACTAAGGGCGAGGTGCCGTCAAGCCTGAACTTGCCCCGCGCCTTGCATTCATAAACCTGCTCATCGCAGCTGACATAGTAAAAGCCGCTTAGAGCCTTGATTATAGTACCTTCCATGCATCAAGCCTCACTGCCTGTTTTGCCGGAGGATATCTGAATGCTTATCTTTGTGTGCGCTGTGACGCTCTTGCCGGCCTCAAGGCTTTGCCAAATTACCGTGCCGGCCTCGTATTCGCTGTCAACAGTCTCGATCGAACCAACGCTGAGCTTGCTGCTTTCTATCTTGTCGATAGCAGCGGTTTTGGAAAGGCCGACAAGCTTGGGAACATCAGTTAGCTCCTCTTCGGGACCCGTGCTGACAGTTATGGTCACGACCGAGCCCGCTTTTGCATACTCACCCGCTGCCGGGCTTGAGTAGATAACATAGTCCTTGGTAATGCTCTGCGATGGTGCTTCATTTATCTCATAGTTAAATCCGGCCTTTTTTACAAGCTGTATTGCTTCGTTAAACTCCTTGTTGACGATATCGGGGACGATCTTTTCGCCGTCAATGTCATCCTGAATGACATTACCCGACGAGATGACGAGTTCGACATCAGCCCTGTCGTCCTTATTCTTGAGCGTTCTGCTTTCACCCTCCTTCGGGTTCTGCTCGATGATTATTCCGTAATCATGCTCGGGGTCGACCTTGACGGTGACAGTGAACTTGAACTTGCTCTCATAGTCAGCGTCATTGATAACATCCTCGTAGTATCTTCCGAGGAAGCTCGGAACATCGACCTTGTCAGGAGTCGAGAAAAGATCCTTTATAAAATAGCCGTTGACGAAAACGAACACAAGAATTATGAGTATCAGCACGGCGATAACGCCAGAGCCAAGAGCAAACTTGCTCTTTTTCTTCCGCCTTTTTCTGCCTGTATCCTCGTCTTCGATATTCTCAGTCTCTATGCCCTGAGAGGCTACATCGGCCTTAAGCGCCGAAGCCTCGGCAAGCTGTTTTCTGAACTGCTCGAGGTCTGATAACAGCTCACCTGCCGATTGGTAACGGTCGTTTATATCAGTTGCCATTGCCTTGAGGCAAATGCGCTCCAGCTCCTCGGGAATGCCGGGCACGATGGCGCGCGGAGGCACGGCCTCGGTGTTCATGTGCTTGACCGCGACCTCGACATCGGACTTGCCGACATACGGAAGCCTGCCGGTCATCATCTCGTACATGACGATGCCGAGCGAATATATATCGCTTCTTGCATCGGCTGCTGCGCCCCTTGCCTGTTCGGGGGCAATGTAATGCACAGAACCCACGGTCTCGTTTGTCGATTCCTCGATATCATTTTGCAGTGCGGCAATGCCGAAGTCAGCGACCTTGATAAGGCCGTCCTTTAAAAGCATGACGTTCTGCGGCTTGATATCACGGTGGATAATGCCCTTGCTGTGCGCATGGGCGAGCGCCCTTGCGATCTGGATGCTGAAATTGAGCACCTCGTCGGTGGGCAGAGCGCCGTGCTCCTTCATGTATTGCTTCAGCGTGATGCCGTCGACAAGCTCCATGACGATGTATTCGATATTCTCATTGTGGCTCACATCATAAACCGAAACTATGTTCGGGTGCGACAGCATTGCAACTGCCTGCGACTCGGTTCTGAAGCGCTTTCTAAAGCATTCGTCGGCAGCGGTATCGTCGCGCATTATCTTGACCGCATCATAGCGGTTGAGCCTGTGGCACAGCGCCTTATAGACATTTGCCATGCCGCCTGTCCCGATGAGCTCAAGTATCTCGTACCTGTCATCGAGTATTTTACCTATATATTTATCAGTACTTTTTTCCATAGCAGCACCTACAAATATCAAATCTTAACAAGGACAACGGAGACATTGTCCCTTGCGCCTCTGTCCAGGGCGAGGTTCAGCAAGTATTCGCAGACGTTCTCGGGCGTGTTATAGCGCCTGAACGCTTCAAGCATTTCACTGTCTGCGACTATGTTTGAAAGTCCGTCCGAGCAAAGCAGGATGCCGTCACCCATATGAAGAGGCTGCTCGAAGTAATCGGCCTTTACTGAGCTGTCGACACCGAGCGCTCTGGTGATTATGTTCTTCTTGGGATGGGTCCTTGCCTCTTCCTTGGTTATTGCACCCATTGCGACAAGCTCCTCAACATAGGAGTGATCCTTGGATATCTGCTTTATCTCATTTTTCGTAAGATAATAGGCCCTGCTGTCGCCGACATTGACAAGGAAAGCCTTACGCTTTGTGATAATGCCGCCGACGAGGGTCGTGCCCATGCCGTTATAGTTCGGGTCAAAACGTGAGTATTCATACACAACGCCGTTAGCGTCGTCGCAGCTTTCCCGAAGAAGCTTCTCCTGATTGCCTATAAAAAACCTCGGCGATACGAGCGTTTCAAAAACTCTGCTGACAAAAGCCTTGCTCGAAAGCTGGCTTGCAAGATCGCCGGCCTTTGCGCCGCCCATGCCGTCGCATATGACGGCAACGACGCTTTTTCGTTTGTCGCAGCGCTCAACGATATAGCTATCCTGATTTTCGCTTCTGACTTTACCCTTATCGGTAACACCGAAACTGTTCATTAGCACTCCTTGTCCTTCTGAATTTTTCTGCGCAGCTGACCGCACGATGCGTCAACATCGCCGCCAAGCTTTCTTCTTACCGTAACATTAACACCGTTATCCTCAAGTACCTTTATAAACGCCTTCATATGCCCCGGGGTCGAGGGGCGAAATTCACGCTCATCGACATGGTTCATGGGTATGAGATTTACATGGGCGCACACACTTTTGGCATGCTTTGAAAGCAGTCGCGCATGATACTCAGTGTCGTTAACGCCATCGATCATTATATATTCAAACGAAATTCTTCGTCCTGTCTTCTCGTAATAGCGCTTGCAGCAGGCCATGAGCTCACTAACGCCGCGGCCACGGTTGGCAGGCATTATCTTTGAGCGTGTCTCGTCATCCGGCGCATGGAGCGACACCGATAAGGTAAGCTGCAAATTGAGATCTGCAAGCTCATCAAAGCGCTCGGTTATGCCGCAGGTGGAGAGTGATATATGCCGCATGCCGATATTCATACCGTCAGGGTCGTTGACGAGCTTAAGAAATCTCACGACATTATCGAAGTTATCAAGCGGCTCGCCTATACCCATAAGAACAATATTGGATATCTGCTTGCCCGAGTCTATCTGCGAAAACAGCACCTCGTCAAGTATCTCCGACGGCTCAAGGCAGCGAACGAGACCACCGATCGTCGATGCGCAGAAGGCGCAGCCCTGCCTGCATCCGACCTGCGACGAAACGCAGACGGTGTTGCCGTGCTTATAGCTCATGACGACCGTCTCAACGGCGTTGCCGTCGTACAGCTCCCAGAGATATTTTATTGTGCCGTCAAGCTTGGATACCTGTTTTTTTATGACCTTGGGTCTATAGATGGTGTACCGCTTTTCAAGCTTTTCCCTGAGTGATTTTGGGATATCGCTCATTTCATCGAACGAGCCGACGCCGCGGGTCAGCCACTTGTACACCTGCTTAGCCCTGTATCTCGGCTCGCCAAGCTCGGCAAAATCGGCTGCGATCTCCTCGGGCAGCATTGATTTTATATCTTTCATTGTTTTCTCCTGAGCTTGCATACAAAAAATCCGTCCGTGCCGTCGATATGCGGCCAAAACGTGTACATTCCGTCGGCAGTTTTGCCGTTAGGCAGAATAAACTGCACCGTTTCAAAATCAGGATGGTCGGCCAAAAAGCGGCTCACAACATCCTCGTTTTCTTCTCGAAACACTGTGCAGGTGGAATATATGAGCGTACCGCTCGGTTTAAGCGCTTTTGACAGGTTATCAAGTATCGCAAACTGAATATCCGGCAGCGAAAGGCGTTCGGTCTCAGGCTTAAAGCGGATATCGGGCTTTTTGCGGATAACACCGTAACCCGAGCACGGCACGTCAGCGATAATTACATCAAACTTATCATCCAACGGGCCTCGTGCGTCCCGAGCTTGGGTGGCGATGATGTCTATCCCAAGCCGTTTTGCGCCGGTTTTAATGAGTGAAAGCTTCTTTTCGTGCAGATCGCAGGACAAAATGCTGCCCGTATTGCGCATATCAATCGCAGCGGCAAAGCTTTTGCCACCCGGGGCTGCACAGGCATCCAGCACCTTCATACCGGGCTTTAGCTCAGCTATAGTCACCGCTGCCCTCGCCGCGGGATCCTGGACATAAAATAGTCCTTCATCAAAGCCCTTGAGCGCCGTAACATTGCCCTTAACTGCCAAGCAATTGGCAAGCCACGGATGCATTTTAGCGTCAGCGCCGCTTTCGTTGAGCTCGGCCAGCAGCGCATGAGCTGCTGTTTTCAGCGTATTGACCTGTACGGTCGTCTGCGGCTCGCGGTTATTCTCGGCAAAAAAGCTCTCAGCGAAGTCATAACCATGGTGCTTGACCATGTACTCGCAAAGCCATAGCGGGTGGCTGTATCTGACAGAAAGGTACTCTGCCGTACCCTCATCGTCAACATTGAGTACCGCTTCCCTGCTTGAGGAAATTTTGCGCAGCACGGCATTCACAAAGCCGGAAGCCCTTGAGTAGCCAAGCATTTTGCACTGCTCAACTGCCTCGTTTACGGCAGCGTTTACGGGTATCTTATCCATGAAGACAATCTGATACACCGCGCAGCGCAGTATGTCACGAACCTTGGGCTCGATCTTTCTTTTTGTGGTGCAGGCTTTGTCGATGCAGTGGTCAAGAAGCGTTACATTCTGCGTAACGCCAAGGAAAATGTTCGACGCAAGAGCGGCCGATCTCGGGTCAAGGTCGTATTTAGTTATCACGGCATCCAGCGCCGCCGATGACCACGCGCCGCTTCGTCTGCATCGCTCCAGAGCGGTCAAGGCGGCCAGTCTTGCATTGTCGGGCATGTTAATCCTCTACTTTTATAGGATGGCCGAGTAGATAATCTGCGGCCTTCATTCTCTTTTTGCCGGGAGCTTGCAGCTCGGTAATGAGCACCGTTTGACCGCCTGCGCAGGCGATCTCTATACCCTTTTTACCGGTGGAAACTATGCTGCCCGGGGCTTTATCTGTCTTAGTCTCGGTGTATGCTGCGGCATAAACCTTGAAGGTATCGCTGCCGAGCTGCATCGTGGCGACCGGCCAAGGCTGCAAACCGTACACCCACTTGACTATCTCACAGGGCGTTTTGTTCCAGTCAATGGGGCTGAGGCTCTTGTCGAGCATCGTCACATAACTTGCATCAGCGTGATTTTGCGGAGTTCTGGGTGCCGTTCCGGCCTTAATGTCGGTCAGTGTCTTGTGCAGAAGCTCAGCTCCCATGACCATGAGCCTGTCAAACAGCTCGCCTGAGGTCTCAAACTCGCCTATCTCGGTCTCGGCAGTGTAGATGACATCGCCGGTATCCATCTCAGATGCAAGATACATCGTCGAAACGCCGGTGACCCTATCGCCGTTGAGCACCGCCCATTGGATGGGTGCAGCTCCCCTGTACTTGGGCAGGAGCGAGGCATGGACATTTATAGCGCCGAACTTTGCGATACTCAGCATATCGTCGGGCAGTATCCTGCCGTAGGCGACCACGACGAGAATGTCGGGGTTAAGCGATCTGATTATCTCTGACGCCGTTCCGTCACGGAGCTTCGTCGGCTGATACACAGGGATATCGTTATCTATCGCAAGCTGCTTTACGGGGCTGAACGAGAGCTGCATGCCGCGGTTTCTCGGCTTGTCCGGCTGGGTAAACACAGCTGCGATATCATATTTTTCATCTATAAGCTTTTTCAGCGAGGCCGCCGCAAAGTCGGGCGTGCCCATAAAAACAATGCGCATTTATTCCTCCTTGGCAGGGCCGTTTATCTCTTCCTCGGTCAGCATTCTTTCGCACTTTTCAAGGAACAGATGACCGTCGAGATGGTCGCACTCGTGCAGAATGCAGCGTGCGGTCAGGCCGTCGCCTTCGTACTCGAACCATTCGCCGAAGCGATCCTGCGCCTTGACCTTGACATGGTCGGGTCTGCGCACAACGCCGTATTCACCCGGGACGCTGAGGCAGCCCTCTGCCCCGACCTGCTCGCCGGAGGTCTCGAGGATCTCGGGGTTTATAAGCTCAATTACAAACTCCTCCTCGTCCTCCTCGACATTGGTCTCCAAAACGAGCACCGCGCGGCGAAGTACGCCGACCTGCGGCGCTGCAAGGCCGACACCGCCGGCATCCGAGAGCGTGTCCGCCATATCGTCAAGCAGCTGGTGAAGCCGATCGTTGAACTTCACGACAGGTCTGCAAACCTTGTAAAGTATCTTGTCTTCCTTTGTAACTATGTTTCTCAGCGCCATATTGTACACTCCATGTATTTAATCTGAAGGGTTAGAGTCGGCAAAAATGCTGACACCTTTGTATTTTCCCGATGAGTTGAATTTTATGAGTATCGCCGAGACGACCGATCGTATCTCGGCATCTATCTTGCAGCTTATGCTGACGCGGTATCTGTAGCGGTTATTTACCTTGACGACAGCAAGCGGCGCAGGGCCGAGTATCTTTGCATATTCGTCTCTTATCGATGCCCGCAGGGTGCTGCGGATATCCATGCAGCAGCGCAAAACAGTATTTTCGTCCTGGCCGGACGCAGTTATCGCTATGATATCGGCAAACGGCGGGGTCATCTGAAGCCTGCGCAGTTGTATCTCCGACTCATAGAAGCTTTCGTAATCCTGCATCGCCGCAAGCTTTATTATCTCATTATCCGGCGTGTAGGTCTGAATTATCGCTCGGCCGACCTTGGAGCCCCTGCCGCTGCGCCCGACGACCTGCGTTATCAGCGAAAAGGTGCGCTCACCCGAGCGATAGTCGCCGCAGTAAAGGCTTTGGTCTGCCGAAAGTACGCCGATAAGCGTAACATTTTCAAAGTTAAGTCCCTTTGTGACCATCTGCGTGCCTATCATGATGGGTATCTTGCCGGTGTCGAACTTTTCAAGCAGCGCTTCGTGGGTTCCGGCGGCCTTGACGGTGTCAATATCCATGCGCAAAACTGGCACATCGGGGAAAAGCTCGTGCAGCTCTTCCTCAACAAGCTGAGTGCCCGCGCCGACAAAGCTGAGCGTGCCGCCGCAGTCGGGGCAACGGTCGTCAACTCGGCGTGAGTAGCCGCAGTAATGGCACATGAGCCGCTTATTTGAGCTGTGATAGGTCAGCGAAACACTGCAATTCGGGCATTTGTAGATAAAACCGCAGTCGCCGCAGCAAATGAGCTTGTTCGCTCCTCGTCTGTTGAGAAACAGAATGCTCTGCTCACCGCGGACGATGTTTTCCGCAAGCTCATCTCTGAGCTGTGCGCTTATATTGCCGCCGTTGCCGCTTCTGAGCTCTCCCTTCATGTCAACGATCTTCACCGTCGGCAGGAGCATTTTGTTGTACCTCTTGCTCAGGGCAAAGTACTTGTACCTGCCTATCTGAGCCGAGTATCTGCTCTCGAGATCGGGGGTTGCCGAGCCCAGCAGCAGAAGCGAATTTGACTTCGCGCAGAGATATTTTGCAATATCCCTAGCATGGTATCTCGGTGAGTTCTCGGACTTGTAGCTGTCCTCCTGCTCCTCGTCGATTATGATAAGGCCAAGCTCCTCGCACGGTGCAAAGATCGCACTTCTAGTACCGATAACAAGTCTGGCAGAGCCGTTTTTGACCCGCTTCCACTCGTCGTAGCGCTCGCCTATAGACAGCGAGCTATGCAGAACAGCAACGCTGTTGCCAAAGTAGCTTGAAAATGTGCGTATCATCTGTGGGGTCAGCGCTATCTCAGGCACGAGTAGGATCGCGGTCTTGCCTTCGTTCAGCACCTTGCTTATAAGGTGGATATACACAGCCGTTTTGCCGCTTCCCGTTACGCCGAACAGGAGCGCCGCCTGCGGCTTGTCTGAGCTTAAAAGCTCACTTAGTCCGTCAAAGGCGTTTTGCTGGTCGGCGTTGAGCTCGGGTATCGGCTGAATTTCACCGTTCCAGACCTCCGGCCGTCTGAAGACCTCCTCAAACTCTGAGGCGACAAAGCCTGCATTTATAAGCGCTTTTAGTGACTGTCTTGATGCGCCGGTAAAGTGCAGAAGCTCCTGCGCCGGAACTCTGCCGGTAGAGCACAAAAGCTCAAGTATCGATGCCTGCTGAGGCGCTTTGCGGCGCTTTGACTGCGAAAGCTCCGATGCTTCCTCGACGCTTATGGCAAGCTCGACAAACTCGACCGTTTTATCGTTTATCCTGCGGCTGCCATCGGGCTTAAACCATAGGCCGGCCGGAAGTATCGACTTTACAGCATCGTAAACGGTGCAGAAAAGTCTGTCATGCATCCAAAGCGCAAGCTTTATCTGCGAAAGCGTCAAAACAGGCTCAGTGTCCAAAACGGATATCACAGGCTTTAGCTTATCACCAAAATCGCTGTGATCGGATACGCCGAGGACAATGCCCTCGCTTTGCCTGTTGCCCCGTGAAAACGGGACGATAACACGCACGCCCGGGATAACTTTCCCCTGCATGTTTTCAGGGATAAGGTAGTCGTATGGCTTGTCCAACCAGTATGTAGCGGCAGAAACCGCAATTTTTGCGACCTTTGCTTCAGCCATACGCCGCCTCCTATAAGAGTTTAAAGCCCAGCGGAGTGTACTGCTCCGCTGAGCGTAGGGTCAATTACTTCTTAATGGTCAGCTTGCCGGTGTAGACCTCGTCGATAGCCGAGGAAACGGGCTTCTTGTCAAGAATTTCGCCGGTCTCTTCCGCTTCGGCGGAAATGTCGCGGGCTCTCTTGGCAACGAGATTAACAAGCTGATAACGGCTGCCGGTCTTCTCGACCAATTCGGCAACAGGGGGATAAAGCATCATAACGATCAAACCTCACTTAATAAGTTTTTTCTCAAATCATATTTGCAGTACTCGGCGGTGATTATTGCGGAAAGCTCCTTTGCCGCCTTGTCTGCATCGTCATTTATGATAATGTAATCATAGAACGTGGCCGCTTCGTACTCCTCGCGGGCGCGGATGAGTCTCGCTTCGATCTTGCGCTCGGAGTCGGTGCCGCGACTTCTGAGGCGCTTTTCAAGCTCTTCCATGGAGGGCGGAATAATGAAGATCATGACTGCGTCGGGCATCTTCTCGTGGACTTGAAGCGCACCCTGAACCTCGATATCGAGCAGAACATTCATGCCCTCGTTGAGCTTCTTTTCGACATACGCTCTCGGCGTGCCGTAGGAGTTTGCAACATAGACAGCATGCTCAAGAAATTCGTCGTTTGCGACCATGTCTCTGAACTTGTCCAGGTCAACGAAAAAATACTCCTTGCCGTCGATCTCGCCGGGCCTGGGCTTTCTAGTTGTAGCAGACACCGAGAAGCAGACATCGTCTCTGCCCTCGAGCGCCTTAAACACAACGGTGCTCTTGCCCGCTCCGGACGGGCCGGAAATTACGATCAGTTTTCCTCTTTGTTTAGCCATTTTCTATCCCTTCCTCGCTTATGTTTGAAATTCGTGCCGCCAAAGCCTCCGGCGTCAACGATGATAAAATAACATGTCCGCTGTCCATAACAAGGACCGCCTTCGTGCTTCGTCCGAACGAGGCATCAATGAGCTGTCCTCTGTCTCTGACATCCTGTATAACACGCTTTATCGGCGCAGACTCAGGGCTGACGGCGGCGATGATGCGCTCTGCCGACACCATGTTCCCGAATCCGATGTTAACAAGCTTCAATGCACGATCCTCACTCTATGTTCTGAATTTGCTCTCGTATCTTCTCTATCTCCGACTTAAGGTCGACAACGATATGGGCAATATCGGCGTTCTGGCACTTTGAACCAGTGGTATTTGCCTCACGGTTAAACTCCTGGAGAAGGAAATCTATCTTCCTACCAATGGGCGAGCCGCCGTCAAGCATAGTTCTGAGCTGCGCCATGTGGCTGCGCAGTCTGACAGTCTCCTCATCGACTGCGACCTTGTCTGCAAAAATGGCAGCCTCGGTGACTATTCTCGTTTCATCGATGCCGGAAGTACCAAGCACCTCAAGAAGCTTCTGGTGAAGCTTTTCTCTATATTCCTCAACGGTTTTTGGAGACTCAACCTCGATTATGCCGACGAGCTTTTCTATCGTCTCAAGCTTTGAGAGCACATCCTCCTTGAGCTTTGCGCCCTCTCTGATGCGCATTGCGTCAAAGTCGCACAGGGCTTGCTCGGCGATATCGCGAATACCCGCGGCGACAGCCTCGGCATCAAGCTCCTTTTTCTCGACGTTCAAAACATCGGGAAACCTGCTGACGCTCATCGTCGTGATATCGTTCGGCAGGGCATGTTCGTTTGCTATCTGCTCAAGCGCGGCTATATAGCCTTTGAGCAGGGGCTCGTTAACCTTGACGACCATGTCGTCAGCCATGGAAGAGTCGACTGTTACGAACACATCGACCTTGCCGCGGCTGATATGCGACATTACCGCAGACTTGATAGTCTCCTCAGCAAAGAGGAAGCTCCTCGGAAGTCTGACAGATGTGTCCAAAAACTTATTATTGACGCTTTTGAGCTCTACACAAACTTCGATACCCTCAACAGCGCCCTTTGCGCTGCCGTATCCGGTCATGCTTTTTATCATTTTATCCTCCTGTTAGCGCAGCTGAGTTATCTCAAAGGTAATAGGCTTTTTGCGCTTGCTTATCCGCTGGTATATGACAACTACCAGCACAGCGAGCGCAAAAGCCGCAAAGGCCACAACGATGCACATGCCCTCGGTAAGCGAGTATGCAGCGGCAATGACGTAGCCGATAGCCATTGCGACTATCGGAACGATATAAAGGAGAAATGCTGCGCCGAATATCCTTGACGAAACGCTTTCGATAACGACCTTTTCACCGGGTGTTGCGTGAACGGTGTTTTTTGCGATGGCTTTCAGCTCGTTTTGAAATACACAGCTTTCGCAGTTACCGCAATTGCTGCCGCAGGCAGTGCCTCTTGTTACGGCGACCTCCGCCAGTCCGTTATGAAAAACTCTTGTTACAACTGCATCCTGAGTCATGCTTTTCTCCGTTTCCTAATCCTTTGTAATGGTCACCGATATTCGGATATCTCCCACTGCGCCGACACCGTCGACACGGCTTATATACACGGTGCCGGTCGCGATAACCTGCCCTGTCGTCGTGCCGTAGTCCTTGAGGTCGACCACAACGCTGATATCCTCGGGCTGGATCTTATCGAGCGCAGCAGTATCCTTCGAGCGCAGCGTGATCTCAATAGATTCGGTGTCTATTGTCGCCGTAAAGCCATTGGTAACATTCTTACACGATATATTATCTGTCGTAAAGGTCTTCGTATGTGTGCCGCGCACCTCTACGGTCACCTTCGCCTCGGTAACGCCGGTCAGATTCTGTATCTCATCAGCAAGTGTTATCGCAAAGGTGTGAGTATAGCTGGTCTGGAACGAGGCAAGGTCGATATTGCCCAAAACGATGCTGTTTATATCGTCTACAAGCCTTGTATCGCCTGCGATCTTGAGGGTCTTGGGCTCAATGGTGACCGTGCAATCGTCCTCATCAACGCCGCCGCCCGGAATGAGATTTGCAGTCAGCGGTACCTCCTTGGTCTTGAGGATAGGCTGCGTTGCGGTTATAACATTTGCCGACAGGACGAGACCCGTTGTGGATACCTCCTGCCCGTCTACGGTCATGAGCTTATAGCCGACCTCCTCGGTGTAGGTGGCATCTATCGTCCCCTCACCGAAGGTGACCCAGGCATGGTCTATCTTTGCAAGCGTCTCCTCGGGGCCTTCGACAACGATGGTCGACGGCTCAAATATAAACTCCTCAGCCACGCAGCCCTCGGCGATCTTGCCTTCGAAGCTGCCCTTAATGCTGACGGTCTTGGTGGCATTTTTGACAACAGTAAAGTTAATGGTCTCGGGTGTTTTGCTGATAACAGTTATATCGCTCGTATCTATCGCATCAGGATACTGGAGCTCATACGCCCAGGTCATGTCATTAGGTTGCTTAATGTTGCTGACATCGATGACAGCCTTGATATCGCTGGTTTTGAGCTTGCCGACATTGCTGCGGCTGCCCCTGAGCGTCACAGTTACAGACTGCGTATCGACGCTGGAGATGGAAAGGTTTCTGTCCGAAAGAAGCTTCTCCTGCCCGACAAACTCGACCTGAACACCGCGGAAGGTCTTCTGAAAATCGCTTGAATCGGGGCTGGTGATATACGCCCACATTACAAACGAGCATAGCAGCGAGATGATGATCCAGAAAACCTTGCTGTTATAAACTTTACTTATTGTTTTCTTCTGATTCATTTGCGTTCACCTTATGCTTGTCAAAAATACGGGAAATGACCTCTGCTGCCGTATTTTTCTTGACTTCCTCCTGCACGAGCTCATTGCGCAGGATCTTCTCAAAGGTCTGCTTATCAAGGTTGCGCTTGAGCATGCCCTCGATCGCAACGGAAATTGCGCCCGTTTCCTCGGAAACGATGACGACCAGGGCATCCGACTGCTCGCTTGCGCCGATGCCGGCACGGTGGCGCATGCCTAGATCCTTGCTTAGGTTATTGTTGCTCGTAAGCGGGAGCACACAGCCCGCCGCTGCGATCCTTGATTTCCTGATGACGGCGGCACCGTCATGCAGAGGGGCTTTCGGGTAAAAGATATTCTTAAGAAGCTCGGCTGTTATATCGGCATCTATAGTTGTGCCGGTTGCCATTATGTCATTGAGCTTCATGCTGCGTTCAAACAAAATGAGCGCGCCGGTCTTGGTTTTGGACATCTGCTCGCAGGCAAGAACGGTCTGCGTGATGGCTGCGTCGATCTCCGTGGTCTCGTGTGCCTTGGAGGAGAAAAAGCCGTAGAAATTGCGGCTGCCCATCTTGGCAAGCAGCTTTCTGAGCTCAGGCTGGAATATGATGACCAGCGCGATAAGACCTATATCGACCGCTTTGCGAAGAAGATAGTTTATCATGGCCAGCTTGAACATGCCGGACAGCCACAAGGCGATCAGCAGCACAAGAAGACCCCTTGCAAGGTTATAAGAACTCGTCTTTCTGATAAGGTCAATGACCTTATAGATAAGATAAGCCACTATAAGGATATCGACTATATCGGCAAAGCCTATCGTCGATATAAGGTTGCCTATATCTTGGAAAAACCCTGCAACTGTGTTCATTACAATCACCACTTATCTTCTGCGGACAAAGTCATGCCGCTTTACTGAAAATTTTTTATCAATATATTATAAAATAAATCTCCCAAAAAGGCAATTACATATTCATTAACTTTTTAGGAATTAATGATGTTTTTTAACACATCAGCTGCGGTGAGCACCTGATTTTTCGATATAAACGGCGAAAAGCTCAGCCGCAGCGTGCCCGTGTCTATCGTTCCGACTGTTTGATGCGCAAAGGGCGCACAGTGGAGCCCGCATCTTGCGGCTATCTGCCTTGAGCCGAGCTTTTCGCACAGTGTCTCAACGTTGATGCCCTTATGCCGCACTGAAAGCACGCCCGCCTGCGTGCCGTTGCCTGTTGAAAACACCTCTAAGCCGTCAACTCCCCGCAATGCATCCGCCATTTGGCCGCACAGCCACTCTTCATAAGTGCCGATATGCGAGGGTGTGAGCCGTGCAACATATTTTATTCCCTCGGCAAGCCCTGCTATGCCGACAACATTGTGCGTTCCAGCCTCGCATGCATCGGGAAGGTAGTCGGGCATATCCTGCATCACGCTGTCTGACCCCGTGCCGCCGTACAGAAACGGTCTCGGGTCAGCATTGCAGATGAGCACCCCTGTCCCCTGCGGACCGAGCAGTCCCTTATGCCCGGGCATGGCGACGAACGCCGCGTTGAGCTTTTGCATATCTATATCTATGATACCCGCCGACTGAGATGCATCGAGAATAAACGGCACATTGTATCGTTCACACATTTTCGATATCTCATATACCGGCAGGATAAAGCCGAACACATTCGACACATGGTTGCACACGACAGCATCAACATGCGGGATGAGCCTTTCAAAGGCATCGAGCGTATCCTGCGTGTCGAAAAGCTTTGATTTTGCAACGATCATCTTTGCGCCGACACCCTTTAGCGTGCGGGTAACGGAATTGTGCTCATAGCCTGATACGCAGACCGTGTCGCCGCTATTTACGACCGAGCGTATGGCGATATTGAGCGCATGGCTTGCGTTCATTGTAAAGGCGATGCGCTCCGGCCTATCGAAGTTAAACAGCCTGCACGCAAGCTCGCGGCACTCGTAGACCTTGTCGGCTGCGCGCATGGCTGCCACATGCGAGCCTCTGCCGGGGCTTGCCATGGTCTGCATGGCGTTAAGCATCGCGGCGCTGACAGACTTAGGCTTTAAAAGGCTCGTCGCCGCAGAATCAAGATATATCACAGGTTCACCTCCACGGTCGAGTTATCATTCTTTTGCAGGTATATCTTGCCACGGAGCAGGTTTTCCGAACGAAGAATTTTAACGGCTCTCTGACCATTGGCAGTTGATACGGTGACGCAATAGCTGCAGCCGTTTTCCGTGAGATCGGCAGGCGCCTTTATGACCCCGGTGGCTATCCCCAAGCGTTCAAGCGACCGGGCTGCGCGCTGAGCATAGGTCAGAGACCGACACATGATTAAATAACGCATAGCACTCCCCTTCTGAGCTTTTAGTCTATTCTATGCGCAATTTGCTTATTTTGCCCTACCCGGGCAGGTATACAATCCAAAAAAACAGCGGCATTTGCACCGAACCGTAAAAAACGGACAATAGACAAAACACCCCCTATGTAGGAAAATAGAAGTACTACATAGGGGGTAATATTTATGCCAAGGAAATACGAGAAAGTACAGAAAAAGCTGCCGGAGGTGCAGCGGCTGAAAGCAGAAGGCTACACACATCGGCAGATCGCCGAAAAGCTCGGACTAGGTGGGAAAGAGGTAGTAGAACAGCTTTTGCAGCGGGAGCGACGGAAAGAAATACCGGGCATCCGCAAACAGCGAGGCCGCAAGCCGGCAAAGACCTTGCAAGAGTATAAGTATGAAAACAAACAACTGAAAATGGAAGTAGAGCTGCTGCGGGATTTTCTCTCGCTTATAGGGAAGGAGTGAAGGCCAGCGTCAAATACAAAGTCATATACCGTCATAGAGATAAGTACGGCATCAGCCAAATGTGCAGCTTCTTCGGGGTATCCCGAAGCGGGTACTACGACTATGTAAAGCGAATGGATATTCCGGCAAAGGATCTG
>CAVGBM010000042.1:0-4528 GCA_963627445.1 Oscillospiraceae bacterium
CCCTAGTCCATATATATCCATTATGCCCGTCGGGCTTTATCTTTGCCTGAACGAAAATCTGCTCCGTCAAAACTGCAAGGCATCTGTCAGTGATGTTTTTCGAGGGATTTTCGGCTTTCTTTGGTGAGAATGGGCTGACGCCCATTAAGACAAAAAAGGCGAAAAGCACCGAAAGGGCACACTGACAGACGATAGGCGTTTGGCTCTCGTCAGCTTATGCGCCAATGTTTACTCTGCGGTATCGCTCATTTCGGCGCAGCGCTCTTCCTCGGCGCGAGCTTCGTTGATGCTCTTAGCACCGGCAAGGATATCACTGCAATCATCCTGAAAATTGGTAGCAGTCTGCATGACACAGTCCTTCATGCGGAGAACGGCTGCCGTCACATGAGTGTAGAGAGTTTTGGCGTCACGGCTTGTGAGAATCTTGATGCCGGCTGTACCGAAAAGCACGCCGCCTGCAAACAAACCAACTTCTTCCCAATCAACTTTCATAGTCTTTCTCCTTTTTTCTAAAGATTTTGACACCTTAAGAATATCGTAAGAATGACCCTCTTGTCAAGAGGGTCATTCAATGTGCAAAAAAGTCATGACTTTTTTGCACACTTCAAAACACGCCACATTTTTTGTAAAGCTTTGCTTCACGAAAAATCTCGCTATGCTCGTCAAAAAGCCTTAACAGGCGTTTTTGATGGCTATAATATAATTTGAGGCGGGACCTTGTCCCCCTCACACTCCCCCTGCTGCGCATTGGGGTTTACTCTGTTGCGGTTGCTTTTAGCTTTTTGACGGTCAAAAGAGGCTCCCTTGATAGTGAGCCTCTTCATCACTTATTGCGATCACGATTGATGCTTTAGGTTTGATACATCGGTCAAGGGTCTGGTGCCGGATGCATCATTTTTAAAGCTTCCGCAGTTTTTTTGGCAAGAGCAGCCGTTAGGGCAGCCGATGCACTTGACTCCGTGTTTCTTTTGCTTGTGGATATACAGCACAGCCAAGCCAACGATCAAAGCAACAACTAAAATTACAAGAATGTTATCCATAGTAACTGCTCCTGATATAATTTTTTATTACTTGCTCAGTGCATACTCAGCAGCCAGGCTCTTGTTGGTCTTTCTGATCATCGCGCCGATGATGAATGCGAACACGAGGACAGCGATGAGGCCGGGGAAGAAGCCAGCACCGAGAGCGCCAGTGGTAATGAGAGTACCAATCTGATATACGAGGAACGCAACAGTGAAGCCGGTAGCGAACTGAAGGCCAACGCCGCCCCAGAACCACTTGCGATCGTTGATCTCAGAGTGCATTGCACCGAGAGCTGCGAAGCAAGGCGGAGTGTAGAGGTTGAACATCAGGTAAGCAAGAGCTGCGACCTTGGTGATAGCGAACACACCTGCAACCTCTGCGCCTGCGCCCTGCATAAGCTCGAGGGAGTCGGTGTCGATGAGGTTCTCAAGGCCGACAAAGCAGACAGCCAGAGTACCAACAACGTTCTCCTTTGCGATGAAGCCGGTAACAGCTGCTGCTGCGAGCTGCCAGGAAACAACGCCCACGATGGGAACGAGCAGGTAAGCAAACGGTCCTGCGACAGATGCGAGGATAGAGTCGCTTGCGACATCAGCAACTTCAAAGCTCCAGGTGAAGGTCTGCATGACCTGAACAACGGTGTTGCAAACGAGGATGATGGTGAATGCCTTTACGATGAAGGCCCAGCCACGGTTGAGCATGTCCATGCATGCACGCTTGAGGGAGGGAACCTTGTACTCAGGCAGCTCAATGATGAAGAAGGATTTGCGGTGCTTGTAGCCGACGATCTTGTTTACGAGAAGTGCGCCGAGGAGGATGAGTGCGATACCGACAAAGTACATGAGAGTACCGACCCAGGATGCGTCAGCGAAGAATGCGCCTGCAAACAGGGAGATAACAGGAAGCTTTGCGCCGCAGGGCATGAAGGTGGTCAGCATTGCGGTTGCGCGACGCTCACGCTCGTTACGGATGGTACGGCAAGCCATGATGCCCGGGATGCCGCAGCCGGTGCCGATGACGAAGGGGATGACGGACTTGCCGGACAGGCCGACCTTCTTGAAGATGGGGTCGAGAACGACAGTTGCACGAGCCATGTAGCCGCAATCCTCAAGCAGGGAGATCAGGAAGTACATGACCATGACGAGGGGCAGGAAGCCGACAACTGCGCTTACGCCGCCGATGATACCGTCAACAAGCAGAGCCTGAAGGATAGGTGCGGAATTCTCAACGAGGCCGCCGACCCATTCCTGGAAGGTCTCGAGCCAACCAACGAGGTAATCTGCGATCCAAGGACCTACCCAACCCTGGGAGATCTGGAACACGAGGAACATTACGCCTGCGAAAATGATAAGGCCTGCGATGGGGTGAGTCAGAACTGCATCGATCTTATCCTGTGCGTTCTTATCCTTTGTCTGGACCTTACGGGTCTCGACGGAAGCAACGATCTTGTCAACAAAAGCGAAACGCTTTCTATCAGCTTCCTCAACGACCTTCTTATCGGTCAGGTCAATATCGCCCTGATGATAGGGAGCCTTCTGGCTCTTGCCGTTAAGAGCGGCAGCGGCTGTGACAACATCCTTCAGACCGTCGCCGGTGGTGGAGGTGGTGTCGAACACGGGGCAGCCAAGCTGCTCAGACAGCTTTTTTACATCGATCTTGGTGCCCTTCTTCTCGTTGACATCGTGCTTGTTAAGAGCAACAACAACAGGAACACCGAGCTCGAGCAGCTGGGTGGTGAAAAACAGCGAACGGCTCAGATTGGTAGCATCTACGATGTTGATGATGGCATCGGGGTTCTCATTTCTTACATAAGAACTAGTAATGCTCTCCTCCGAGGTAAACGGTGACATGGAGTATGCGCCGGGCAGATCGACTGCGATCAGCTCAGCATCACCGGCAAAATTCTTTTTGATGAGTGCTTCTTTCTTGTCAATGGTAACGCCTGCCCAGTTGCCGACCTTTTCGTTGCGGCCGGTCAAGGCATTGTACATGGTAGTCTTACCACTGTTAGGATTGCCTGCAAAAGCAATTCTCATTTAGGTTTCCTCCTATTCCCTTTACTATTCTGTCAGATCACCTTATGTAGGTTTCGTTAGCTCGCGCTAACCACATGGCAAAAAGACGGACCATTTAGTCCAGACTATCGCATTGTCAAATGACAATAGCCGCGGCCAGCTGGTCGTCAATGCTGTATCTTCCGTCTTTTACCGAGATCGTGCAGCTGCCTCTTCTGCGGGCAACAACAGTGATCGGCTCGCCGCTGTAGCAGCCGAGCGAGAACAGGAAGGAGTCCAGCTCTTCATCCTCAGTGTCGATGCGCTGAATGATGTATTCCTTACCTTCTTCTGCTTGTGTCAAATTCATAAGATATCACCTGATCCAGATTCTCTTTCGGTTGCGTAAGGGTAACTTACAAACAACAAATAAATTAGCTCACGCTAACCGTGTCTTATATTAGCAACACAATCTTGATTTGTCAAGCTTTTTTTACAGAATTTTTTGCTTTTTTACAGGGGTGAAAAATGGGCTTGACAAAGTAAAGTCAAATGTATTATCATTTCCGTTAGCCGGAGGTAACATCGCTTTTTCGTTCACTTCCGACCGCAGTTTCTCTTTATGATGCGTGAAAGGAGTTCGTTATGGGAAACGGTACTGAAAATGCTATAATTATTGCTGTTATATTGATCATCGTCGTGCTTGGCCTTCTGCGTGCCAAAAAACACTTTTCCGGCGGCGGCTGCTGCGAGACCGGAAGCAAGACCATCCGCACGCATAAGGAGCTTACCGAGCCCGTCATCGGCACAAGAATTCTGACCGTTGAGGGCATGACCTGCGAAAATTGCCAGGCAAGGGTCGAGAATGCGATAAACCACTACAACGGCGTTGTCTGCAAGGTCGATCTTAAGAAAAAGACGGCGACTGTTTCGTTCAGCCAGCCTATCGAGGATTCCCTCCTCAAGGAGACCGTCGAAAAGCTCGGCTACACGGTCACGGATATCCGCTGAGCTATCCCTTGAAAAATTCTCGGGTTTGTGTTATGCTAATTAAATAAAGAAGGTGTTTAAAATGGCATTACAGGAATCCGGGGAAATGTATCTTGAAACGATATATGTTTTGTCCCAGAAAAACCGCTTCGTCCGTGCGATAGATGTCGGCGAGTACATGGGCTATTCCAAGCCCAGCGTCAGCCGTGCTGTCGGTATTCTGAAAAACGGCGGCTATATCACCGTTGACAAAGACGGGTTTATCACACTGACCGAGACAGGTCTTGAGCGTGCAACGAATGTCTATGAGCGGCACACGGTTTTGACTGCGATGCTTGTCGGCCTCGGTGTCGACGAGGCGACCGCCGCTGCCGATGCCTGCCGTATGGAGCATGTGATAAGCGACAGATCGTTTCAGGCTATAAAGGCTCACATCGGAAAATAAAAAAATAAAAAACTGATATGCAAAATGCACCGAACCGTAAAAAACGGACAATAGACAAAACACCCCCTATGTAGGA
>CAVGBM010000043.1:0-8477 GCA_963627445.1 Oscillospiraceae bacterium
GGCGAAATGCTCGCCATAACCAATGCGATAAAGGCCGATGTCCTTGATAAAGAGACGCTGGGTGCAAATTTCATGCTAAGACTGCGCGAAATGTACCCCGATGCGCTGACGCAGCGCTATAAATTCGTCCCCGACCCCGATATGAACGGCTACGAGCTGCTGGAGGAAGCGGCAAAAAAGCGTGGCTTTTTGGTGTCGAGAGGCGAATATGACATTGAGCGCATGGCAAATACCCTGCTTGGCGAGTACCACGACGGTAAGCTCGGCAGGATCAGCTTGGAGAAACCGGAATGACTGAGCTTTGGGAGCTTGAAAACGAGATATACGACGAGGGCTTCGAGCTCGTCTGCGGCGTTGACGAGGCAGGCCGAGGCCCGCTTGCGGGGCCTGTGTGCGCTGCGGCGGTCATCCTGCCCAGAGGCATCGAGATAGCGGGACTCAACGATTCCAAAAAGCTTACGGATAAAAAGCGTGAGGCGCTTTACGAAGTTATCTGCGAAAATGCCGTCACCTACGGCATTGCCTTTGCAAGCGTTGAGGAGATAGAGAGCATCAACATCCTGAACGCTGCCATGCTCGCTATGAACAGGGCAATAGAACAGCTCGCGCCTCAGCCCCAGCTTGCGCTCATCGACGGCAACCGCAACAGCGCAATTAACATTCCGAGCCGCTGCGTCATAAAGGGCGACGCAAAATGCGCCGACATTGCTGCAGCATCGATACTCGCAAAGGTCACCCGTGATCGCTACATGCTCGAAATGGCGGAAAAGTACCCCGAGTACCATTTTGAAAAGCACAAGGGCTACGGCACGAAGCTGCACTACGAGGCGCTGCGTGAATACGGCCCGAGCGAGATACACCGCCCGAGCTTTCTGAGGAAAATGCACTGATGGATAACAGACAGCTTGGCGCATGGGGCGAGAAGAAGGCGGCAAATTATCTCCGCCTGCGCGGGTATAAGATAATTGACATGAACTGCCGGTACAGGCAGGGTGAGATCGATATCGTCGCCTCAAAGCGTGGCTACATAGTTTTCGTCGAGGTAAAGCTCCGTAAAAACGATGCTTACGCAGAGGCAAAGGAATTTGTCACCGCCGCAAAGCAGCAGCGGGTGATGATGGCGGCGCAGCTCTGGATGGCGCAAAATGAGACCGAGCTTCAGCCGCGGTTTGATGTGATAGAGATCTATGCGCCCAACGGCGAAAAGGGCAGGGTCAGGATAAATCACATCGAAAATGCGTTTTAACAGGTGATGCAAAATGATGTACAACAGCACAAGAGATAAATCATGCCGTGTAAGTGCGGCACATGCGATCGTTCACGGGCTTGCACCCGACGGCGGCCTGTTCGTGCCCGAGGAGCTTCCGCACCTCAGTCTTGCGCAGATAGAAGCTCTGAGCAATACCGATTACCGCGGTAGGGCAGAGGAGATACTGTCTCTGTTCCTCGACGAATTTGACCGAGATGAAATTAAGCGCATCGTCAGCGCTGCATACGGTGAAAACTTCGACGATGCAGCCGTTGCGCCGCTTCATGTAATTGACGGCAAGACCGCCGTCTTGGAGCTTTGGCACGGCCCGACCTGCGCATTCAAGGACATGGCGCTGCAAATTCTGCCGCACCTGCTCACGGCCTCGCTCAAAAAATGCGGCGAAACGAGAAAGGTATGCATCCTCGTTGCCACGAGCGGCGATACCGGCAAGGCGGCGCTCGAGGGCTTTGCCGATGTCGAGGATACGAAGATACTGGTGTTTTACCCGCACAACGGTGTGTCCGATGTGCAGAAGCTGCAAATGGTCACCCAGCGCGGCAAAAATGTCTCCGTTGCGGCGGTCAAGGGCAACTTTGACGATGCTCAGACCGGCGTTAAGACACTGTTCGGCGACACGGAGCATGCAAAGAAGCTCTCCGACAAGGGCTGGTTCCTATCCTCTGCAAACTCGATCAACTGGGGCAGGCTCCTGCCGCAGATCGTGTACTATTTCTCGGCCTACTGCGATCTTCTTAACTCAAATGGGTTAAAGCTCGGCGACGAAGTCGATTTTGTCGTCCCCACCGGCAACTTTGGCGACATCCTCGCTTGCTGGTATGCAAAGCAGATGGGGCTGCCCGTCGGCAAGCTCATCTGCGCATCCAATGAGAACAATGTCCTCGCTGATTTCTTCAAGAGCGGCACATATGACCGCAACAGAGCCTTCCACACGACGATATCCCCGTCGATGGACATCCTTGTTTCGAGCAATCTCGAACGTCTGCTGTACTCCGTGTGCGGTGATGATAAGCTCGTTTCCGAGTACATGCGCAGCCTTTCTGAAAAGGGAAGCTACACTGTGAGCGACGGGATATTCAAGGTCTTGTCGGATAACTTCGTCGGCGGCTTCTGCACCGATGCAGACACAAAAGCGACCATTGCCAAGGTGTACAATGAGCACGGCTATCTTATCGATACGCATACCGCAGTTGCATACAAGCTCATGCTCGAGCACAGGTCTGACAGACCGGCAGTCGTTGTCTCGACCGCAAGCCCGTTCAAGTTCTGCGACAGCGTGCTTGACGCCCTCAGTGAAAAGACCGACGCTTCCGGCGTGGAGCTTATAGAAAAGCTTGCGTCGTTTACGGGCAGCGCAGCGCCTGCACCGCTGTGCGGTCTTGATAAGCGTCCCGTGCGCTTTGAAAGCGTCATTGAAAAGCAGGCTATGAAGCAGGCAGTCACCGATTTTTTAAAGTGATATGTACGGGACTAAGTCCCGCTTAATTAGTCGCAGCAGCCTCTAGGGCAGAAAGTGCCGCAGAAGGTCTCGGACTTGGTGGTCGCTTTCTCGTTCTGAACCTTGATCTGGGAAGCGGCGCACTTGTTGTCGATGGTGTTGTACTTGCAGGTGCTTACATCGCAGCCAACGCCGGTTATCTCGCTATGGTTCATTTTCTTTTCACTCATTGTTTCATACCTCCGATAATATTGCCGTAGGGCAATATTATTGTCTGCTCATTTAAACTAAATATACGGAGGCGCTATGTCTTTATATGCGATAGGCGATCTGCATTTGTCGCTGGGCACCGATAAACCTATGGATGTTTTCGGCGGCAGATGGGAAAACTATGTAGAAAAAATAATAGAGGGCTTTTCGGCCCTAAATGACGATGACCTCACGGTCATATGCGGCGATATAAGCTGGGGCATGTCGATGGATGAAACTCTCGAGGACTTTAAGTTCATCGACCGTCTGCCGGGCAAAAAGATAATTTTAAAAGGCAACCACGATTATTGGTGGACAACGGCAACAAAGGCAAAAAAGTTTTTTGCCCAGCACAATATCACAACGATAGATATTCTGCACAACAACTGCTTTAGATATGAGGATGTCGCTCTATGCGGCACACGAGGCTGGTTTTACGAGGAGAGCAAGGGCGATGAACATGACAAAAAAGTCATGAACCGTGAGATCATGCGCTTGGATGCTTCGCTCAAGGCGGCGGGCGAGGGAGAAAAGTATGTTTTTCTGCACTACCCGCCGAAATACTATAATTACGAGTGTCCCGAGATACTGGAGCTTTTGCGCAAATACGATGTCAGGCGCTGCATTTACGGCCATATCCACGGCCCGGGCTGCGCTTTTGCGTTTAACGGAATGTACGGGAACGCAAAATTTGACCTGGTTTCTGCCGATTATATACAGTTTAAGCCCAAAAAGCTGCTGTAAATACACATTATTAATATAAAAAACATTGCTTTTAGCGGGATTATCTGCTATTATGCTTAAGTGTTTGAAAGAACATTATTAGGAGGAAGACATAAATGCAAGTAAGAAATGTAGAAAAGAACGAGAATAATACTGCAACTTTTCAGGTTGAAGTTGATCCTGCCGAGTTTGACAAGGCTGTCGACAAAGCCTTTAACAATGTCAAGGACAGTATAAATATCCCCGGCTTCAGAAAGGGCAAGGCTCCCCGTGCAGTCGTTGAGGGCATGTACGGTGCAAACGCTTTCTATCAGGACGCTATCGAAGTTGCTGCTCCCGACGCGTTCGGCTACGGCATCGACAACAGCGGTCTCAAGATGATCGGCAGACCCAGCATGACCGATGTTGAGATCACCGACGACAAGGCTCTCGTCCTCACCTTCAAGGTCGACCTGTTCCCCGTGATCACCCTTGGCCAGTACAAGGGCTTGAGCGCGCAGAAGGGCGACGCAGTTGTTACCGACGAGATGGTCGAGGCTGAGATCAATGCCGACCGCAAGCGCAACTCCCGCTTTGTTGATGTTGACCGCGAGGCTCAGGAAGGCGACACTGCAAGCATCGACTTTGACGGCTATCTTGACGGCGAGAAGTTCGACGGCGGCTACGGCGAGGGCTACCGCCTCGAGATCGGCTCCCACACCTTCGTCCCCGGATTCGAGGATCAGATCATCGGCATGAAGGTCGGCGAGACCAGAGATATAAACATCACCTTCCCTGAGGATTACGCTGCTGAGCTGGCAGGTAAGGACGTTGTCTTTAAGGTAAAGCTCAATAGCCTTTGCGTTGCAGAGCTTCCCGAGCTTGACGACGACTTTGTACAGGATGTTTCCGAGTTCGAGACCGTCGACGAGTACAGAGAGGACCTCCGCAAGGAGATGGAGAAGAGAGCTGTCGAGAATGTTGAGGCTGCTTTCCGCTCCGATATTATCATGCAGGCATGCGACAACATGACCGTTGATATCCCCGAGGTGCTCATCAACGCCAAGGTCGAAGAGCTTGTACACACCTATGCAAACAACTTCGGCGTCACCGATCCCAAGCTCACCACTGAGGATATCATCAAGATGATGGGTCTTGACGACGAGTCTATGAACAACACCATCCGTCCCGTTGCCGTCAACCAGGTAAAGCAGGAGCTTCTGCTTGAGGCGATCATCGAGGAAGAGGGCATCGACATCTCCGGCGAGGCATTCGATGAGTATGTAAAGACCACTGCCGAGTCCGTCGACGCTACCCCCGAGTCCATCCTCAACTACTTCGGCGAGGACTTTATAAAGAACGAGTACAAGAGAGAGCAGGCCACCAAGATCATTATGGATTCTGCGATCGTTGCCCCCAAAGAGGAAGCAGCTGAATAATTATCGGATTATTCGGATATGATCTCCTGGATAGGCTAATTATGAAAGGAGACTATTATGAGTTTAGTACCTTATGTCGTGGAGCAGACGAGCCGCGGCGAGCGTTCCTATGACATTTTTTCCAGACTTCTCAATGACCGCATCATCATGCTGTCCGAGGAAGTCAACGATGCAACTGCAAGCCTTGTTGTTGCACAGCTTCTTTACCTTGAAGCACAGGACCCCGATAAAGACATACAGTTTTATATCAACAGCCCCGGCGGAAGCGTCACGGCGGGCATGGCTATCTATGACACCATGCAGTATATAAAGCCCGATGTATCTACTATCTGCATCGGCCTTGCCGCCTCCATGGGCGCATTCCTGCTTTCCTCCGGCGCAAAGGGAAAGCGTCTGGCACTTCCCAATTCTGAGATCATGATACATCAGCCTTCCGGCGGCAGCCAGGGTCAGTGCACCGATATTCAGATACAGGCTGAGCAGATCCTGAAGATAAAGCATAATTTGAACCGCATCCTTGCTGAGAACACCGGCAAGGCTATCGAGGTCATCGAGCGTGACTGCGAGCGTGACCACTTTATGTCTGCGCAGGAAGCTGCGGAGTACGGTATTATCGACAAGGTAATAACCAAGCGTTAAAAGCTGATGGGGGAACGCATAGTTCCCCCATATTTATACAGCACGGTTTGAGGTAAAACTATGGCAAGAAATGACGATAGAAGAAGTATAAGATGCTCGTTCTGCGGCAAAACGCAGAATATTGCAAACAGGCTCATCGCCGGCAACGGCGCATATATCTGTGATGAGTGCATCCGCCTTTGCATGAGCATCATTGCTGACGATGTAGACGAGCCCGAAGTGGTAGAGGAAAGCCCTGAGCTTGATTTTGACAGCCTTCCCAAGCCTGCGGATATCAAGTCTAATCTTGATGAGTACATTGTCGGGCAGGACAGGGCAAAAACCGTCCTTTCCGTAGCCGTCTATAATCACTATAAGCGCATTCTGTTTGCAGGCTCAAACGATGTTGAGCTGCAAAAGAGCAACATACTGCTCATCGGCCCCACCGGCAGCGGCAAGACGCTTTTTGCGCAGTCTCTGGCAAAAATGCTCAATGTCCCGTTTGCCATCGCCGATGCGACGACGCTCACCGAGGCAGGCTATGTCGGCGAGGATGTCGAGAACATCCTTTTAAGACTGCTGCAGGCTGCCGATTTTGATGTTGAGCGCGCCGAAAAGGGCATCATATATATCGATGAGATCGATAAGATCGCCCGCAAGAGCGAAAATACATCCATCACGCGCGATGTTTCCGGCGAGGGTGTGCAGCAGGCGCTTTTGAAGCTGCTTGAGGGCACGGTCGCCAATGTCCCACCCCAGGGCGGACGCAAGCACCCGCATCAGGAGTTTATTAAGGTCGATACGACCAATATTCTCTTTATCTGCGGCGGCGCATTCGACGGCCTTGATAAGATAATCGAAAAGCGCACCGATAAAAAGAGCATGGGCTTCGGCGCCGAGATAAAAAGCGCCACCGACCATGACGTCGGCGATATCCTCGCCCAGGCGCAGCAGCATGACCTTTTAAAGTTCGGCATCATTCCCGAGCTCATCGGCAGATTGCCCGTCATTGCTCCGCTGTCCTCTCTTAAGCGTGGGGATCTTGTCCGCATACTCACCGAGCCCAAGAACGCCATGACCAAGCAGTATAAGGCGCTCATGAGCTATGACGGCGTTGACCTTGAGTATAACGCCGACGCACTTGAGGCGATAGCCGATAAGGCAATTGAAATGAAGATTGGCGCCCGAGGCCTGCGCAGCGTCATGGAGGGCATCATGACTGATATCATGTACAGCGTCCCCTCCGAAAGGGATGTTGAAAAGGTCATCATTACCGCTGACTGCGTGAATAATAACACCAGCCCCGAAGTAATACGCAAGTAAAATAGTTTTATAGCAAGGCGGGGCATAAGTCCCGTCTTGCGCTTTTCCCAAGAGGTTTTTTCTATGAGTAATGTATTTGAGATCGAAACCCGTGCATTGCCCGTTTTGGCACTGCGCGGTCTTAACATATTTCCCGGCATGCTCTTAAACTTTGATGTGGAGCGGCCGATATCCGTTGCGGCGCTCAATTCCGCAATGGATGTCGATCAGGAGATATTCCTTGTAACTCAAAAGGATATCGCGACGGACATTCCCGACGAGTCTGACCTTTACAAGGTCGGCGTTGTCTGCCGTATCCGTCAGATGATACGCCAGCCCGGCTCAAAGCTGTGCAAGGTTATGGTCGAAGGTCTCCGGCGAGGCCGTATCGTCCAGCTGACTGCCTCAAATCCGCATTTTGTCGGCGAGATCCAGCTGCTGCCGGATAAGCGCGACCACGGCGACAGCGCAAAGCGTGACGCGCTCATGCGCACCTGCATAGGAATGTTCGATGAGTATGTGCAGCTGGCAGGCAACATGCCGCCCGAGATGCTGCTGAGCATCGTCGTCAGCCGCGACCCGGGCTATGTCGCCGATTTTATAGTGCACAATCTGCGCATCGATTACCGTGACAAGCAGCAGATGCTTGAGCAGCTGCATCCCATGAAGAGACTCGAAATGCTGATCAAGATCCTCAGCCACGAGATCGAGGTCATGACCATTGAGCAGGAGCTCAACGACGCGACCAACGAGCAGATGAACCGCAATCAGCGCGAGTATTTCCTGCGCGAGCAGATGAAGGTCATCCAGCAGGAGCTCGGCGAGGACGATGGCTTCGACGATATCGGCGAGTACCGCAATAAGATACGCGCGCTCAAGCTCAGCCCCGAGACAGAGGAGAAGCTTCTAAAGGAGGTCTCCCACCTTGCAAAGCAGCCCTTCGGCTCGACCGAGGCGACTGTTATCAGAGGCTATCTCGACACCTGCCTTGAGCTGCCGTGGAATACAAAGACCGAGGAGACCGACGACATTGAACTCGCAAGGAAGATGCTCGACGAGGATCACTTCGGCCTTGAAAAGGTCAAGGAGCGCGTCATAGAATACCTTGCCGTGCGAAAGCTTGCACCCAAGGCGAGCGGAAGCCTGCTGTGCCTTGTAGGCCCTCCGGGTACGGGCAAGACCAGCATCGCAATGTCCATCGCAAGGGCGACAAACCGCAATCTTGTGCGCATTTCGCTCGGAGGTGTGCACGATGAGGCCGAGATACGAGGCCACCGCAAGACCTATGTCGGCTCGATGCCCGGCAGGATAATCGGCGGTTTAAAGCAGGCAAAAAGCTCAAATCCCCTGATGGTGCTCGACGAGGTCGATAAGCTCGGCTCGGATTACCGTGGCGACCCCTCGGCTGCGCTTTTGGAGGCGCTTGATCCCGAGCAGAACAAGACCTTCAGGGATAACT
>CAVGBM010000043.1:8716-25540 GCA_963627445.1 Oscillospiraceae bacterium
TACACCCGTGAATCCGGCGTGCGAGGACTTGAACGCCAGATCGGCACTATCTGCCGCAAGACAGCCGTAGCCATAACTCGCGGCGAGCGCAAAAGCCTCAGCCTCAGAGCCGGCATGCTCAAGCCCTATCTCGGCGCGGAGAAATTTAAGCCCGAGGTTCGCCGAAACGCCGACGAGGTCGGCCTTGTGCGAGGTCTTGCATGGACATCCGTCGGCGGCGAGGTGCTCGATGTCGAGGTCGCAGTGCTCGACGGCAGCGGTAAGCTCGAGCTCACGGGCAATCTAGGCAGCGTGATGAAGGAATCCTGCCAGGCGGCGGTGACGTTCATCCGCAGCCGCGCAAAGGAGCTCGGCATTGACGAGCAATTTTATAAAAATGAAGATATACACATCCATTTCCCCGAGGGCGCGGTACCCAAGGACGGCCCCTCGGCGGGTATAACCATCTGCACGGCGATAGTTTCCGCGCTGACCGGCAGACCGGTGCGCCGCGATATCGCCATGACAGGTGAGATAAGCCTACGTGGCCGCGTCCTCCCAATAGGCGGCCTCAAGGAAAAGACGATGGCCGCCCTGCGAAACGGAGTTAACACCGTCATTATTCCGGCCGACAACGAGCCTGACCTTGATGAAATTGACCCGACGGTCAGGTCGGCTCTCAACTTCGTGCTCGCAGATAAGATCGACAAGGTACTTGACATTACGTTGCTTCCCAAGGCCGACGAGCCGAAGGTCGAGACGAAAGCGCCCAGAGCGGCAAAGAAGACCCGCTCGGATATCAGACAGTAGGTGCAAAATGAATACACTTAATGTAAATAAGGCGGAGTTTATAAAATCCGCTGCCAACCCCTCGGGCTTTATAAGAAGCGAGCTTCCGAATATCGTTTTCTCGGGCAAGTCGAATGTCGGCAAGTCGTCTGTGATCAACAGGCTTCTAAACCGCAAAAACTTCGCAAGGGTAGGGCAGTCCCCGGGCAAGACTATCCATGTAAACTACTTTCTCATCGATAAGAAGGCTTACTTCGTTGACCTTCCCGGCTACGGCTACGCGAAGGTGTCCCGCACCGAGAAGGAGCGTTGGGGCAAGCTTATGGAGCAGTTTTTTGCTGCCGAGGGACTTATAACGCTCGGCGTTATGATAGTTGACTCCCGCCATAAGCCCACCGCCGACGATGTCACCATGGCGCAGTGGTTCAAAAGCGCCTGCTGCCCGATGGTGGTCGTCGCAAATAAGTGCGACAAGCTCAAGAAAAGCGAGATCGAGCCCAATATGGCGCTTATTCACGAAACTCTTGAGCTGCCGGAGGATACAGTGCTGATACCGTTTTCCGCTGAAAAGGGAAATGGCAAGGATGCGCTAATGTCGGAGATACTTAAATATGTCTAATACCCCATCATTCGTGAATGTGCTGCAAGGACTTGACTGGAGCGTTCTTTTGAACCTACTTCTATCAATTGTCCCTGCGCTCATATGCATCACCCTGCATGAGCTCAGCCACGGCTATGTCGCCTATAAGCTTGGCGACAATACCGCAAAGCGCATGGGCAGGCTCACGCTCAACCCCATAAAGCATATCGACCTTGTCGGCCTCATCATGATGGTCGCCTTCAAGTTCGGCTGGGCAAAGCCCGTGCCGGTCGATATGCGCAATTTCAAAAACCCGAAGCGTGACATGGCGATAACCGCTCTGGCAGGCCCCTTGGCCAATGTCGTCATCTGCTGCGTGTTTCTGTTCATCTACGGTCTTGTATACATACCGCTGACGCTTGCTGCGACCGATATCGCCAAAGCGGTGCTCGACATGGTGTATCTGACCGCATATCTGAGCATAGCGCTTGCAATTTTCAACATCATCCCCATCTCGCCGCTCGACGGCTCGAAGATACTGTTCTCGTTTTTGAGCGACGAAAGCTATATGAAGCTCATGCGCTATGAGCGCTACGGCATGATCATTCTGCTCGTGCTCGTTGTGACCGATGTTTTGGGCAATCCCTTGTATACTGCGACCCAATTTGTTTTCGATAAACTATTTGTTTTTGCCGACTGGGGCTTTTCCCTAGTCAAGGCATTGTATGTATGATATGGAAAATCCGACTTTTCATCTTGAGGGCATAGTCAAGGATAAAAACGAGCTCCAGGACTTTTCGGGGCCTCTGAGCCTTATCCTGATGCTGCTATCCAAAAACAAAATAGAGATACGAGATATCAAAATATCGGAGATCCTTGACCAGTATCTTGAGTATCTTGCCGAGATGGAGCGCATGGATCTTGAGATAGCAAGCGAGTTTGTCCAGATGGCATCGCACCTGCTGTTCATCAAGACCCGCACGCTGCTTGCAGGCGACGAGGAGGTCAGCGAGCTTGAAGAGCTGATGACCTCACTTGAGCAGTTAAAGTGCAGGGATATCTATACGGCGGTGCAAAAGGTCATACCCGACCTTAAAAAAGCGTCGGAGACGGGACTTTTGTATTTTGCAAAGCAGCCTGAGCCGCTTCCTAAGGTAAATCGTGAGTATGAGTATAAACACGAGCCGGCAGACTTGTTCAAGGCCTTGTACACTGTTGTGACCCGCGGCGGCAAGCCTATTGAGCCGGAGTATTCCCGCCACCTTGCACCGGCGAGGATAGTTTATGAGGTCCGCACGAAAAGCCTTGAGCTCATAACGCTTTTGCAAACGGCACCGGCCAAGCTCAATGACCTGTACGCTCAGTGTGAAAGCCGCTCGGAGATCGTTGCGACCTTTATATCCATCCTTGAGCTTTGCAGCATGGGCAGCGTCGAGATAAGCGGCGAGGAAAGCGACTACACCGTCAGCTTTATAGGCGGAAATGTTGAAGAGATCCTCGAAAGAATAGTTGAGTAGGTATTTTTTTATGGATGATATGAATATAAAATCAGCAATTGAGGCTATACTCTTTGCAGCAGGTGAACCTGTACCGGCCGCAAGGATATCGCTCATCCTCGGAGTCAGCGAAGATGAGGTGTATGCTGCGGCAAAGGAACTTTCCGATGAGTACAGCTTCAACCTGCGCGGAATAAGATTGCTTAAGCTTGATAAAAATCTTCAGCTTTGCTCGTCTCCCGAGTATGCCTCGGTCATCACGAAAACTCTGGAGCACCGCAAGCCGCCGATGCTTTCGCAGCCTGCGTTGGAAACTCTCGCTGTCGTTGCGTATTTCCAGCCCGTGACGAGAGCGTATATCGACCAGGTGCGCGGCGTTGACAGCTCGTATACCGTCGGCGTTTTGCTCGACAAGGGGCTTATAGAGCGCTGCGGCAAGCTTGATGTTCCCGGCAGACCGTCGCTTTTGCGCACAACGGACGTGTTCCTGCGCACGATGGGCGTGAGCGAGCTGTCAGAGCTTCCCGAGCTTCCCGATATCACGGCCAGCGACGGCGCGAAGAAGCTTGAAGATGCAATAGAAAAGCTTAACACCGTCGGTGAGAACCAGCTCAGCATCGAGGAAATACAGTAAAATCAGGTGGTGCAATTGAAAGCATTATTTCTTATTCTGCTTGCGATTGCACTGCTTTTTTATATAAAGATCAGCCTGCACGCAAGCTATGACAGCTCCGGCGCGGCAGCCTTTATAAGTGTTCTGGGCATAAGAAAGTTAATTTTTCCGCAGAAAAATAAGCCTAAGCCCAAGCAGAAGCAAAGCTTCAAGGATATATACTGCACAGCAAATGCGGCGTTCAAGGCATTTAATAAGGTAAAGCACAGCATTGTTATAGATCATCTAGACATAAGCTGCATCTGCGCTGACGATGACCCCTATACGGCGGTCATGAAGTTTAATGCCGTCAATGCGTTTAGCTTTTCGCTGCTGAGCTACTTGGAAAGCTGTTTTAAAGTCAAGAGCCGTGAAATAAACATAGATACGGACATGACTGCCGATAAGTCCGCAACAGAACTCTCGGCTCAGTTGTCCCTCAGACTGGGGCAGATAGTTTATTTCATATTGATATTTGAATTTGAAACGATAAAGCTTAAAAGGAGACTTTATAATGGAAAGCAAACTAAGCGAAATGATGCAGTCGGCAATGAACAGCGTGAAGCGGCTGGTTGAGGTCAATAATATTATAGGCGAGCCGATAAATACCGCAGACGGCCTGACTTTAGTGCCGATATCAAAGGTCAGCTTCGGCTTCGGCGGAGCGGGCGGCAGACTGCCCGGGAATAACAAGGACGACTTCGGCGGCGGCAGCGCGACCGGCGTTAAGATCGAGCCAATCGGGTTCCTTGCGGTAAAAGAGGGCGGAGTTCGCATGATAAACGTCATGCCGCCTGCGCAAAACAGCGTTGACAGGCTGTTTGAGCTTGTCCCGCAGGTACTCGATAAGGTCAGTTTCAAGGATTAAAACGAATATTTTCCGTCAATAATAGCACTACCGAAAGGTGGTGCTAATTTAATTATATGAAGAAAATCATCAGTTTAATAATTTGCATGGCGGTTTTAACCTCCATGTTTACGATAAATGCCGTTGCAGCGCCGAGCGACGTTTCCGCCCAAAGCGCGATCCTCTACTGCGCAAACACAGGAGAGCCGCTTTATGCGAAAAATGCAGATGAGCGCAGGCTTATAGCAAGCGTCACGAAAATTATGACCGCCATTGTCGTCATTGAAAACTGCGACTTGGACGAGGTCGTGAAGCTAAAGCCTGAGTGGTGCGCTGTCGAGGGGTCAAGCATGTATCTTGATTATAAGAAGACCTACACCATCAGGGAACTTCTGACCGGAATGATGCTCGTTTCCGGTAACGATGCCGCAACGGCGCTTGCCTGCCATATATCCGGCGACGAGCGCAGCTTCTCGGCAAAAATGAACGAAAAGGCAAAGCAGCTCGGCCTCGAAAACAGCTCATTCCGCAACCCCCACGGTCTTGACGACGATGAGCATTATTCAATAGCGAGAGACCTTGCAAAGCTTGCAGCCTACTGTATGGAAAACGAGGATTTTAAGCAGATAGTCTCAAGCTATTCGGCAACGATAAAAGACCAGACCTACTATAATCACAACAGGCTGCTAGCTGAATACGACGGCTGCATCGGCTTAAAGACCGGCTATACCATTGCCGCAGGCAGAACACTTGTAAGCTGCGCCGAGAGAAACGGCATGCGCCTTATCTGCGTCACGCTCAGCGCGCCCGATGATTGGAACGACCACAAAAAGCTTCTCGACTATGGCTTTGATAACTATAGGCTCACAAGCTACAGTCAGAATAATTTCAGGCTCTGCCTGCCGGTATCGTCGGCCGTTGAGGATAAAGCCTCGGCGGTTCCCGAAAACGACATATTGCTTCTCACGGGCAAGGACGACAGCGTTGATGCGCGCCTTGAGGTGCCGAGGATACTGTTTGCAGGCGGCGTTAAGGGCGAAAGAGTAGGAAAGCTCAAGGTATTTGTGAACGGAGAGCTTGCGGCGGAGGAAAACTTGGTTTATACTGAGAATGTGCCGGTAGACAGCTCAGAGCATTTGACTACATGGGAGCATTTGCAGCGGCTGCTCAATGAGGCCACCAAACCCTTGTATGTTTCCTAGGAGCGCTATGAAAGAGAGATTGCAAAAGATAATATCGGCAGCCGGCCTTGCATCGCGCAGAGCTGCCGAGGAGCTTATAAAAAACGGCAAGGTCACCGTGAACGGTCATACGGCCATGCTCGGTGACAGCGCCGATATAGATACGGATAAGATCTGCGTTGACGGCCGTATACTCGGCCGCCGCGCGGAGAATACCTACATAATGCTCAACAAGCCACGCGGCTATGTGACGACGTTAAGTGACGAGAAGGGGAGGCCCTGCATAGCAGAGCTTATTAAGGATGTTGGCAAAAGAGTGTACCCGGTCGGCAGGCTGGATATGTACTCCGAGGGACTTCTTATCCTCACGGATGACGGCGACTTTGCAAACATGCTCATGCATCCCTCGCATGAGATTACAAAGACCTATCATGCGTGGATAGCCGGTAAATGCAGCGACGCAGCATTAAATAAACTGCGCAAACCGTTTGACATTGACGGTTACGAAACCAAGCCTGCCGAAGTGGAGGTCATACACTCCTGCGAAGACTACACACAGCTTTCTATAAGCATCCACGAGGGCAGAAACCGGCAGATAAGAAAAATGTGCGAGCAGGCAGGTTTAAAGCTCACAAAGCTCAGGCGCGTGGCCGAGGGAAAGCTCTGTTTAGGCGACCTGCGACCCGGCAAATGGAGAGCGCTTACAGATTACGAATTGCAAGAGCTATCCGAATAAAACAGTTAAATTCAATACATAAACCGATTTTTTGCCCCAAACAAGCTTAATTTTGCAAGTTTGGGGCAAAAAAATTGCAAAAACCTATTGCAATTCAGTGAAAATAAAAGTAAACTAAGTCCATGTTTTAAAACGGAGATGAGACTTATGCAAAAAGATCTTCTTAGCACCCTATCCGAGGGAAGCCGCAGGTTTTCCAAGGGCCAAAGGATCATTGCAAAATATATATTGAATAACTACGATAAGGCCGCGTTCATGACCGCCGGACGCCTGGGCAAGATAGTCGGCGTGAGCGAATCGACCGTCGTACGCTTTGCCTCCGAGCTCGGCTATGACGGATACCCGAGCATGCGAAAGGCTTTGCAGGAGATGATACGCAACAGGCTCACCTCTGTTCAGCGCATAGAGGTCGCCAAGGATATGATAGACGATACGGATATCGTCCGCTCAGTCATGAACAGCGACATTCAGAATCTTCAGGCGACGCTGGAGATATTGGAGGAGAACAGCTTTAACGAATGCATCGACTCGATAATCGAGGCGAAGAACATTTTCATTGTCGGCATGCGCACCTCGACATCGTTGGCAACGCTTTTGGGCTTGTATCTGAACCTGCTGCGCAACAATGTCAATGTCATTCATGACGTTGGCGCAAGCGAAATTTATGAGCAGATAATCAGAATAGGGGAGGGCGACCTGTTTATAGGCATAAGCTTTCCGCGCTATTCAAGCCACACGGTCGACGCAATGCAGTTTGCCAAAAAGATGGGCGCAAAGACCATTGCCATTACAGACAGCGCCACATCGCCGTTTGAGGGCATAGCCGACCTCAGCCTCCACGCAAAGAGCGACATGGTCTCGTTCCTTGACTCGCTCGTTGCACCCATGAGTCTTATAAATGCGATAATCGTCGCAGTTGGCATAAGAACTAAAGAAAATGTCTCTCAGACCTTTGAAAGGCTTGAGAGAATTTGGCAGGAGCATGATGTCTATGAGCCGGCTGAGCGCTGATGTTGTCGTCATTGGCGGCGGCGCATCGGGAATGATGTGCAGTGCCGTTGCCGCTGAGCGGGGACTTAATGTCATCCTGCTTGAACCGAATAAGATCCTTGGCCGTAAGCTGCGCATAACCGGCAAGGGCCGCTGCAATGTGACAAATAACTGTGATATCAAGGAGTTTCTGACGAATATACCGGGTGACGGCAGGTTTTTATACCCTGCGCTGAACAGGCTTTCGCCCCGTGACACGATGGAGCTCTTCGAAGGCCTCGGCCTCAAGCTCAAGACCGAGCGCGGCAACAGAGTTTTTCCCGTGTCGGATAACGCAAACGATGTCGCCGGAACGCTCCAGCGCTACATGCATCGAAACGGTGTCAGGATCGAGCGCTGCTCAGCAAAGCACATTTTGACCGAAAGTTCAGCCGTCGTCGGAGTTCAGACCGATGCAGGCGTTATCGACTGCCGAGCCGCGGTCATATGCACAGGCGGCCTGTCCTACCCGCTCACAGGCTCCAAAGGCGCTGGCTACAAAATGGCGCGGGAGCTTGGGCATACGGTGACCGAGTGCCGCCCTTCGCTCGTCCCGCTCGAAAGCGACGACGAGTATTGCGCGCAGATGCAGGGCTTTTCGCTTCGAAATGTGACGCTTTCCGCATTTGAGGACGGCAAGCTCATATATAAGGAGCTTGGCGAAATGCTGTTTACGCACTTTGGCGTGAGCGGTCCGCTGGTTTTGTCGGCAAGCTCGCACATGCGCAATTTCGGCAAAGCAAATTACACGCTGTCTATTGACCTCAAGCCCGCCCTGGATGAAAAAAAGCTTGATGCGCGCATCCTGCGTGACTTTGAAAAGTACGCAAACCGCGATTTTGCAAACTCCCTCGGTGATCTTGCAGGCAAGGCTATGATACCTGTACTCATTGAGCTGTCAGGCATTCCTGCCGATACCAAGGTAAACTCCATTACCCGCGAGCAGCGGCACGCCCTGCTTTCGCTTTTTAAAAATTTCCCCGTAAGCATCTCGGGACCCAGACACATTGACGAGGCCATTGTCACCTCCGGCGGCGTTTCCACAAAGGAGATAAACCCGAGGACGATGGAGTCAAAGCTCATAAGCGGGCTGCATTTTGCGGGCGAGGTCATGGATCTTGACGCATACACAGGCGGCTTTAATCTTCAGATCGCATGGTCAACGGCGTACACTGCCGCAAATTCACTCTGAGAGGTAAGATATGATTTCAATTGCAATCGACGGCCCCTCCGGCGCAGGCAAGAGCACCGTTGCAAAAAAATGCGCTGAGCGCTTCGGCTTTAAATATGTCGACACCGGCGCAATTTACAGAACGATCGGCTTAGCAGCCTTCAATAAGGGCATCGACATCAAGGACAGCGCCGCAGTTATCGCCATGCTGCCCGAGCTCGACATTGATCTTTGCTACAACGAAAGCGGCGAGCAGCGCATGATATTAAACGGCAGCGATGTTTCCGAGGAAATACGCAGGCCGGAGATATCCATGTGTGCGTCGAATGTCTCGGCTATTGCCGCGGTCAGGGATTATCTTACCGATATGCAGCGCAATATGGCGAATAAATACGATGTTATAATGGACGGCAGAGATATCGGCACGGTCATTTTGCCGAACGCCGATGTAAAGGTGTTTCTTACCGCGAGTGCCGATGCCCGAGCCGACAGGCGATATAAGGAGCTTGTTAAAAATGGAAGAGAGATAAGCTTTGACGAGGTCCTGAGCGACATGAAGCTTCGTGACGAGCAGGACACCAATCGCGCAGCAGCGCCCTTAAAGGCTGCCGAGGATGCGGTATATCTTGATACGAGCAATATGAGCTTTGACGAGAGCGTCGATGCCGTGGCAAAGCTCATCATCGGGAAAACAGGCAGAGCACCTGCCATGGAGCGATAATATGGAGAAGGTCATAGTTGCAAAAAGCGCAGGCTTCTGCTTTGGTGTTAGCAGGTCTGTTGATATGGCCGAGGAGCTTTTGCATGACGGCAATGCCTATTGCCTCGGTCAGCTTATCCACAACGACGATGTTGTGAATGCTCTGACGGCAAAGGGGCTCGGCGTAATTAACAGTCCCGACGAGCTGCCGGAAGGTGCAAGAGTCATGATCCGTTCGCACGGCGTTGCCAAAAGCATATACAATGCACTCGAGAGCAAAAATGCAGTCATAATCGATGCGACCTGCCCAAAGGTGAAGAAGATACATGAGATCGTGTCGAAGGCAAGCGAGGACGGCCGCTTTGTCGTCATCATCGGCATGCACCATCACCCCGAGGTCGAGGCAGTGTGCGGCTGGTGCGGCGAGCATACCGTGTGCGAAAACGCGTCTGAACTGGGCTTAATTTTCGATGAGCGGCCGGATTTATCGGCAAAAGCGATAACCATGGTTATTCAAACGACGCAAACTCGTACTAATTTTATAGAATGTTCGAATTTCTTAAAAAAAAGATGTACAAACGTAGAAATATTTGATACAATATGTGGCGCAACATCCATGCGTCAGAAAGAGGCCGCAAAACTGTCGGCCGAATGTGATGCAATGGTCGTGATAGGCGGCCGGCATAGCGCCAACAGTGTCCATCTTGCCGAAATTTGCAGGCAGGAATGCGACAATGTCCAGTTTGTCAACAATGCGGAAGAAGTTGACATGGACAGGCTCAAAAATGCCCGCGCCGTCGGTGTCACGGCAGGCGCATCCGCTCCTGCATGGATAATTAAGGAGGTAAGTAACAAGATGAGCGAAGAAATCAAAATTGATGCAGCCGCAGCAGAAGAGAAGGAGATGTCCTTCGACGAAATGCTGGAGGAATCCATCAAAACTATATATAATGGAGATAAGGTGACTGGCGTTGTCGTTGCTATTACCGGCACTGAGATAAGTGTCGATATCGGCACCAAGTACTCGGGCTTCATTCCCACCACCGAGTTCACCGATGACGGCATCAAGGTCGAAGACGCTGTCAAGGTCGGCGATGAGATCGAGGCAGTCGTTGTCCGCGTTAACGACGTTGAGGGCACCGTTATGCTTTCCAAGAAGCGCCTTGACGCAGCCAAGAGCTGGGCAGCAGTCGAGAGTGCAGTTGAAGACGGCACCATCCTTGAGGGTGTTGTCACTGAAGATAACAAGGGCGGCATCGTCGTCAATGTCAAGGGCGTAAGAGTTTTCGTTCCTGCATCCCAGTCGGGTCTGCCCAAGGATGCCGAGATGAGCCAGCTGCTCAAGCAGAAGGTCCGCGTTAAGATCACCGAGGTCAACCGCGGCCGCAAGCGCGTTGTCGGCTCTATCCGTGCCGTCGCTCAGAAGGAGCGTCGTGAGCGCGCAGAGGCTATCTGGAATGAGATCGAGATCGGCAAGAAGTACCATGGCGTTGTCAAGTCCATGACCAGCTACGGCGCATTTGTCGACATCGGCGGCATTGATGGCATGGTCCACGTCTCCGAGATGAGCTGGAGCCGCATCAAGAACCCCGCAGAGGTGTTCTCTGTTGGCGACGAGGTCGATGTTTATGTCATCAACTTCGATAAGGAAAAGCGCAAGATCTCCCTTGGCTACAAGGATCCCGCCGAGAACCCCTGGGCAAAGTTCACCGCCGCATATGAGGTCGGTTCCACTGCTGAGGTCAAGATAGTCAAGCTCATGACCTTCGGTGCATTTGCAGAAGTTCTCCCCGGCGTTGACGGTCTTATCCACATTTCTCAGATCGCAAACCACCGCATCGGCAAGCCCGAGGAAGTTCTTTCCGTCGGTGATGTTGTCGAGGCAAAAATCACCGCTATCGACGACGAGAACCACAAGATCTCTCTGTCGATCCGCGCTCTTTCCGAGCCCGCTCCCGCAGCTGAGCCTGTTGAGGACGAGTCTGAGTCCGGCGAGGATGCTCTCGTTTACGAGGTCTCCACGACCGGTGAAGCCACCGGCGAGATCGTCGAGGACTGATAATTTAACAAAAAGTAATTGCCTGCTGGCTTGTCAGCAGGCAATTTTTATTGGTTTCTCAGCTTTTTTGAATTTGAATACTTGCAAAAATTCAACAATTTGTGTATAATTGTACACAGGAAAAGCAGATTGGAGGGATAGTCTTGTTTGTTATCGGTGATCACATCGTTCACCCGATGCACGGCGCAGGCATCATCGAAAATATAGTCAGCAGGAGGATCAGCGGTGATGAGCGAGATTATTATGTCCTGAAGCTCCCCGTGGGGGATATGGTCGTCATGGTTCCTGTCGATGGCTGTGAGAACATTGGCGTAAGACCCGTCATAAGCTATGACGAGGCTGTCGGCATCCTTGATGCTTTCCCTGAAATTGAAGTAAACATGACGCAGAACTGGAACAAGCGGTACAGAGAGAATATGGATAAGATCAAGAGCGGCAACCTGCTCGAGGTCGGCGAGGTCGTAAAGGGACTAATGTGCCGTGACCTTGAGCGCGGCCTGTCAACAGGTGAGAGGAAGATGCTCCATTCGGCAAAGCAGATCCTCATCTCCGAGCTCGTTATCGCACTTGATGCCGATTATGACCAGGTCGAGCAGAAGCTCAGCGCGGCCATCTGACAGAGGTAATTATGTCTGTAATTGATAAGTTTTTTAGGTTTAAGTCCAATTCCGCCGATTTCTGCTCGGCTGTGATCGTTGCCGCGGGCAATTCGCAGCGCATGGGCAGAGATAAGATAATGATGCCCCTTGGCGACAGGCCGGTCATCGCCCATACGCTGGCAGCATTCGAAAATTGCGAGCATATTGACGAGATCATCGTCGTTACCAGACCTGAGCGGCTTCAGGAGATAGCGGATATCTGTCAGGAGTATCACATCGATAAGATCAGCAAGATAATCGTCGGCGGCAAAACCAGGGCGCAGTCGGCGTATCTGGGCGTTTTGGAAGTCAGTGAGAAAGCAACGCTTATCGCGATACATGACGGTGCTCGCCCGTTCGTGAGCGAACCGCTCATTGACAGAGCGGTCAATTCCGCAAAGCAGAACCACGCAGTCGCTCCGGCTGTTTATGCGACCGATACCGTAAGGATTGTCAACGCAAAGGGCGTTGCAGTTTCTACGCCGAACAGGGAAACGGTCGCACTTATCCAAACCCCGCAGGTTTTTGACGCGGAGCTTATAAAAAACGCACTTACAAAGGCAGTCAAGAACGGCCTGCGCATAACCGATGATTGCTCGGCGGTCGAGGCGATGGGCGTTAAGGTGACTGTGGTCGCCGGTGAGCAGACGAATATTAAGCTGACCTCTGCAACAGACGCGTATCTTGCCGATAAGATTCTGGCAGACAGAGGTGCGGATAAATGAGAATTGGTCACGGATACGATGTCCACAGGCTCGTCGAGGGCAGAAAGCTCATCCTCGGCGGCGTTGAGATAGAGTACGAAAAGGGCCTGCTTGGCCATTCCGATGCCGATGTTTTGACCCATGCTCTGATGGATGCGCTTTTGGGCGCGGCTGCATTGGGCGATATAGGCAAGCTCTTTCCCGATAACGACGACGCTTTTTTAGGAGCTGACAGCGTTGAGCTTTTAAAAAAGGTGTGCGCCGTGCTGAAAGACCACGGCTACAAGCTCGGCAACGCCGACTGCACGATCATTGCGCAGCGTCCGAAGCTGGCACCGTTTATTGATAAAATGCGTGAAACTCTTGCATCGTCAATGAATGTGCCGATGTCGGCGCTGAGTATTAAAGCCACGACCGAAGAAAAGCTCGGCTTTACCGGCGAGGGGCTCGGCATAGCGGCTCACGCCGTCTGCCTGATTGAAGATATATGAGCAGTTTTCAAGGTACCGCAAAATGAACGATACAATACGAGATAAGCAGACACAGCTTACAAAAGAAATAATAGTCAATAGCTTTCTTGAACTTGTTGATGAAAAGTCCGACCTGAATATAAAAATAACCGATGTTTGCAAGCGAGCTAAAATAAGCAGGGGAACATTTTATAATCATTTTATTGATATTGATGATTTAATAGACTACATTAATTCATGGTATGTTGAGATGCTGAGGCCGCATCTTGTTTATTTATTTGGCATCGAAAAACCGGATGAGCAAGTGTCGATCGAAATTCTGCGCCAATTTATGGAGCTGTTATCAAAACACCCGAAGTATTGCAGCGTAATATTGTGTACGGAGCATGGAAAATACGCGATTAAAAAGGTTCAGGAGCTTTTTCAGGAGCAATATAAATGCTGGCTTCGGAAATTTCATCCTGAAACAGATGCCGATAGAGCATTGTATAGTTTGGCTGCGGCATCAGGCGGAGGGCTTAATGTTCTGCGAAAATGGATAATCGGCGGATTTAGAGAAACTCCGGAAGAAATGCTCAGATATTTTCCGAGGCTTAAAGATATACATTAATTTTGAAATTGTCATGTCGATGAACAAAATTTGAATAATTTACAGTGAAACACTGAACATAAACATGATTTATGTTCAGTGTTTGTTCGTTTTTCGGGAAATTGCAAATTGTACATATGTTAATTTTATATTAAGATAATTACAGCGAAAACTTCAAATTTTGAAAGGAGAAAAAATGAAAAACAGTTTTAAGCGGATTATGACTTTTGTCATAGCCGCAGCAATGATCCTCAGCCTAATGGTGCCTGCAATGGCCGAAAACGGCGAATATTCCGAAACGCCGTTAACTTACAGCGCATCAGACTATGAATTCGGCAAGATATCACACCCCAACAACGGCGTTAAGCAAGCCGACGGAATCGTCGATTATACCGGAAACGGTTCTGTTGCCGTGACAGGCAGCGCGGAAGACGCCGACGGACAGGGTGACAGAGGGCAAAGCTATGCATGGTCTGCCTTGGCGTATGGCGATTATGTCTATGTGGGAACATGTTATGCAGCTATGGGCAACACCCTTACGGCGATGGACACTCTCATGGGACATGATTTTGATGAAGAAACCATGCGCGCGGAGCTTAACGCCATCTTCAACGGCTCATTTTTCTACGGACAAGAGGACGGCGATAATTCCAAGGGAATTTTGGTAAAAGTCAATGTAAAAACCGGCGAAGTCAAGGTGATAATGGCCAATTCTGTTAACGGTGTTGCACCGCTTTTCCGAAATGCGATCGAGTATAACGGCAAGCTCTACTTCTGCGGCAGCGTTAATAAGAACAATACCTCCGGCCTGCCGAGTGTCTATGAGATAGACCCGACAGATGACACTTTCAGGGCAGTTTACACGGGCTTAAGCAGCGGCTCGGAGTATTATCAGGCATATAAAAAAGGCATATGCACCGGTATCAGAGGTATGGCTGTTTATGAAGGCAAGCTCGTAATAAGCAATGTCGGCCTTGATGGCGCTTATTTGCTTATCTCCGATAACCCCTCCGAGGGCTTCACGAAAATCGCAACACAGGAAGACCTTTATGATTATCCTGCTATCCGCTATGTCGACAGTGTATACGGCGGCGGTATCTGGGAAATAGTCGAGTATGAAGGCAGCCTTTATGTTGCCATGTGCAGCGGCACGCCGGAAACCCGTGTAGGTGACAATATGCGGTCGTTTGCAATAATCCGCGGCGATTGCAGCGGTGATTTGAACGACCCGGACGCATGGACATGGACCCCTATTGTCGGAGATACTGCCGACGGAGCAAAATACACATTCGGCATTGACCCTGAGCGTACCCGTGCGGCAGCATGCAATATGTGCATCTATGACGGATATCTCTACATCGGCGAATACAATGATGAGGAAATTCCTCTTGAAGAGCTCATGTTTGAGCAAAACTTCGGTTTTCTTGCGCGCAACCTTGAGCAGTCGGTCAATCTGTACCGCATGAGCATTGGTTCCGACGGCACGGAGCAGTTTGAACTCGTCGTAGGCGAGGCGACGGAGATGTTCCCGGACGGCGGTATTCTTTGCAAGAAATCCGGATTTGGCGATTACGAGAACCAGTATTTCTGGCAGTCAAAAGTATTTGACGGCAAGCTTTGGCTCGGTACGTTTGACACAAGCTCTTTGCTTGAGCCTCTCGGTCAGTTTACAAACGGAGACCTGCTTAAAATGTCTCGCAGCGAATGGCTCAGCCAGATAAACTATATCAAAGTTCTTTTTAAACTTCTTCTAAATAATAAAAATGAGGAAACAGTTGGTCTGCTTCCGTCTTCGCTCAAAGAAGCATCGGCTGCATCGCTTGTTGACGAGGCGGTGACCGAGGCAAATGAAGACGGCACCGTATCCATCACAAATGAGCAGCGCAGCTCGCTCATCAGTGGCCTTATGGACGGCAGCTTCTCCGCGGTTTACAGTCTGAGCACCTTAACGAAGCTTGCAAAGCTGAATGTACTTCTTGCAAAGCTGACGGATTTGGTTGAGACAAACGACATATCCGGCTTCGTTGAGATATACCAGAAAGCAAACGATCTGTATTCCGGACTGAGAGATAAGCTCCCCGAAAGTCTGCAGGAGATATATGATGTACTTGTCAGAGTAACAGAGCTTGAGAATATGAAGGATCTTATCATCTGCCTTGGAAAGCTCTCTACGGCGGAACGGGGATTCGGCCTTTATACTATTACCTCCGAAAATGGCAATTTAAGCTTGGAAACCATCACTACAAACGGCTTCGGCGATCCGTATAATCACGGACTGCGGGCGTTTGCTGCCAACGAAGAGGAAGGCTGGATGGTGATAGGCACGGCAAACCCCTTTATGGGCACTCAGCTTTGGAGAACTGTAATTGAAAATGAAGATGAAATTGCCGCTCCGGTCGTTACAATAACGACATCGTCCGGTCACCCCAAGCTTTATTGGGATCCTGTTGACGGCGCAGCGAAGTATGCAATATATCGCAGCACCGACGGGGAAAACTATACATATTACACTTCAACCGCAAACACCAGCTGGACAAACAGCCGGACTGAAATAGGTACGACATATTACTATAAGGTCAAGACGGTGGATGCTGACGGTACGGAATCTGAATTCAGTGAAGCAGCAACCATGCAGTGCAAGCCCGCCGCACCTACAGTAAAGATCAGCCGCTCCAACGGAAAAGCCAAGCTTACATGGAGCAAGGTCACCGGAGCGACAAAGTATTGGGTCTATCGCTCAACCGACGGTAAAAACTATAAGTACATTTACACCACCAGCGGCACGAGCTACACAAATAAATTAGCTGCTTCGGGCACTAAGTATTACTACAGAGTTAAAGCGGTTGCAGTCGTAAGCGGCAAAAATGTTGTATCTGCAAGCAGCAGCACCAAAAGCCTGATGACGACATTGGCAGCGCCGAACGTAAGGATCACGACCTTAAACGGCAAGCCGAAGATAAGTTGGAGCAAGGTAACGGGTGCGGATAAGTACTATGTCTATCGTTCGACCGACGGTAAAACATTCAGCTATTGCGACAGTACGACAAAAAATTTATTCACAGATAGCAACGCGAAGAAAAACACAAGGTACTATTACAAAGTAAGAGCAATCTGTGTATCTGATAGCCATGCCAATTCGTCGCAAAGTTCAACCGTGAGTATAAAAACAGCTAAATAATACATGCAAAAAACAGCGGCTTAAAT
>CAVGBM010000044.1:0-7550 GCA_963627445.1 Oscillospiraceae bacterium
CGCCGAGACACTGGAAAACCTAATATCCGAGCTATGAAAAAAGCAGACAGGAATTTTCCTGTCTGCTTTTCGTTAGAACGATAATGTGCGTAGTACGCCGTACCTACGGTCGGAGCGAATCGATGGAAGTGGGAGTTCTGCCGCCCTTTTACGGGTTTAGTTTTGGGCGAGCTATTTTTCGTTCAGACAAGTAAAAAATTCCGGCGATACTTTGTGTATTACCGGAATTTTTTGCGCAGTATGGGCGGAAAAGAGCCGGTCAAAACCGGTAGGTTTTCCGCTTTTGTCGGTTCGATTCGGCCTTAAGCCTCGCCACGCTCTTTCAACGCTTCCTTGCGGGAGAGGTTTACGCGGCCGCGATCGTCGATCTCGGTGACCTTGACCCAGGTCATGTCGCCAACATTCAGAACGTCCTCGACCTTCTCGGTGCGCTTGAACTCAAGATCCTTGATGTGGCACATGCCGTCCTTGCCAGGGGCAAGCTCGATGAATGCGCCGATGGGGATGATGCGCACGACCTTGCCGTAGTACAGTGCGCCGACCTCGGGCTCGAAAACGATGTTCTCGATGGTGGTACGGGCTGCGCGGCAGGCCTCGATATCCTCGGATGCGATGAAGATGCTGCCGTCGTCCTCAATGTCGATCTTGCAGCCGGTGTCGGCAGTGATCTTCTGGATGACCTTGCCGCCGGAGCCGATGACCTCGCGGATCTTGTCGGGATTGATCTTCATCTGGATCATCTTCGGAGCGGTCTTTGCGAGCTCCTTGCGAGGCTCGGGCAGAGCCTTGAGCATGATCTCATCGAGGATCTGGAAGCGAGCCTCACGGGTGATCTTGAATGCTTCCTTGACTATCTCGTGCTTGAGACCGTCGTTCTTAAGATCCATCTGGATCGCGGTGATGCCGTCCTTGGTGCCGGCGACCTTGAAGTCCATCTCGCCGTGGAAGTCCTCAACGCCCTGGATATCGATAAAGGTCGTGAAGTCGTCGCCGTCCTGGATAAGGCCGCAGGAGATGCCTGCAACGGGAGCCTTGATGGGAACGCCTGCGTCCATGAGTGCAAGGGTGGTGCCGCAGATGGAGCCCTGGGAGGTGGAGCCGTTGGAGGAGAGAATTTCGGAAACTACACGGATAGTGTAGGGGAAGTCCTCAATGGGAGGAATGACGCTTTCAAGTGCCTTCTCGACCAGCGCGCCGTGGCCGTACTCACGACGGCCGGTGCTGCGGCTCGGGCGAGCCTCGCCGGTGGAGTAGGAGGGCATGTTGTAGTGGTGCATGAAGCGCTTCTCTTCCTCTTCCCAAATGGTGTCGAGCTTCTGGCTCATGGAAAGAGTTGCGAGAGTTGCAATGGACAGAACCTGAGTCTGGCCGCGGGTGAACAGAGCCGAGCCGTGGACTCTGGGGATGATGCCGACCTCGGAGCCGAGGGGGCGGATCTCATTCATTGCACGGCCGTCAACGCGCTTGCCTGCAAGCAGCCACTTCTTAACGACCTTCTTCTGCAGCTTGTAAAGTATCTCGTCCATGAACTGCATCATGTCGGGGTGCTCGTCGGAGTACTTTTCCTCCATTGCGGTGACCCACTCGTTCACGCGAGCCTCGCGGACGTTCTTGTCGTCGGTGTCCATGCAGTATTCCATGCCGGCAAACTCGTTCTCAACGAGCTTGTTAAACAGCTCCTCGTCGAACGAAGCATGCTCGTACTCAAACTTGGGCTTGCCTATCTCGGCGACCATCTTGTCGATGAGGTCGAGAACCGGCTGCAGGTGATCGTGCGCCTGCACGATGCCCTCGTACATAACGTCGTCGGGGACCTGATCGGCCTCGGACTCGATCATGACGATCTTCTTGTGAGTTGCGGCGATGGTGGTGGTCATGCGGTTGGTCTTGCGCTGCTCCTGCGTGGGGTTAAACAGGTACTTCTCGCCGTCCCAGCCGAGGACGATGCCTGCGATGGGGCCGTTGAAGGGAACGTCGGAGATGGAGACTGCTGCCGATGCACCGATCATAGCGGTGATCTCGGGGCTGCAGTCGCGGTCAACGGACAGAACCTCGCATGCGATGACAACGTCGTTGCGCAGGTCGCTCGGGAACAGGGGACGCATGGGGCGGTCGATGAGGCGGGAGGCCAGAACTGCGGGCAGGCTGGGCTTACCCTCGCGGCGCATGAACGAGCCGGGGATGCGGCCTACTGCGTAGAGCTTCTCGTTAAAATCGACTGCGAGGGGGAAGTAGTCGATGCCGTCCTTGGGGCGGGCGGAAGCTGTGCAGGTGACGAGCACGGTGGTCTCGCCGTAGGTGACCAAAACTGCGGCGTTGCACAGCTCTGCCATCTTGCCGACCTCCATCTTGAGGGGGCGGCCTTCGTACTCGATCTCAAACTTTCTGTAATTGGGGAATTCTTTTTGCTTGACTATCATTTGTTTGCTCCTTTCATTTTCTTATGAGCACCGGAGCATAGCACTTGAAAACGAGCCTGCGCACGGGCGCATTTTCAAATACTAAGCTTACGGTGCTCGTTGGTTACTTGTTGGCCAAAGGGTGCGCAGCAAGATTGAAAAGGGATGGACAATATTAAATTGTCCATCCCTTAAAAAACCTTCATACCCTTCGGAAGTGCCGGACTTACTTACGGATGCCCAGCTTTGCAATGATTGCACGGTAGCGCTCGATGTCCTTCTTAGCGAGGTAGTCGAGCAGACGGCGGCGCTTGCCGACCATCTTGTACATGCCCAGACGGCTGTGGTCGTCGTTGGGATGGACCTTGAGGTGAGCGGTAAGCTGCTTGATGCGCTCGGTGAGGATAGCGATCTGGACCTCGGGCGAGCCGGTGTCGGACTCGTGGGTCTTGTTCGCTTCGATAACTGTGGTCTTCTGGTCTTTGGTGATCATAATGATACCCCTTTCGTGGTTTTTATATTCCCAATGTCTAAGTAAAGGGAGGAAAGGTCTCCCGAATACTGAGAACACGGACTAAGTCATATTACCACCGCCGCCCCGATTTGTAAAGGGTTTTTCGATAATTTCTCCCGCAAAATTCACCAATTGTCCGGCGCAAAGAAGAACGGCAGCACCACTACCAACAATCCTATGATTGCAATTATAATGCCGATGTCCCAAAATGCGTTCAAAGTGATCGGCGCAACCAAGCCGAAAATTATCAATGCAATCCCCAAGAGCATGGTTTTGATGAGTTTCATTGTTTATACTCTTTTCCAAGCAAAAATGCACAGGCTCCGAAACCGAGACCTGTGCACCACACAAACATCAAACAAAATACAAACACGAAGGCTGTTCACGCACAAATCCCTGAATTTTCGTTCGGAGGCTCATCGGAAACACATCCTTTACATTTGTTGATTCAATTGTACGATAAAAATGCTGGAAAGTCAATAAAATTTTAGCAAATGCTGCTTGGATTTTACAGCGACGGCGCGAACGAGCGCAGAACGCTCTCCATTTCCGCCGAGCTTGCGCCGCCGGTCATGTAAACGCACCATGTAACGCCGCCGGTATAGCAGTAGTATACGCCGGAGGACTCATCCTTCGTGAGATAAAAGCAGGTCGGGTCGCCGTTTTGCATCGCGCCGTCGCCGACGGTCGCCCAATCCTCATACACGCCGGAAACAGCTTCATCGAGCACATCGGTGTGGGCAGCCCTAACGGTGTAGTCCTTGCCGCCGAGCACAAAGCGCATCTGATACACCGCAGGCTCGCTGTCGATTACGCTGCAATGCACATCCTCGGCGTTCATCGGCATGACGAAGGTCAGGCCGCTTTCGGTGCACAGCTCCTCGGCGTTGACCTCACGCACGGGGTTGGGCAGCTGCGCGCTCGGCGCATCGGTCGCGTCGACCTCAGGCGCAGCGTCAATAACGGGCGAGGGCTTGTCCTTCTCGGTTATCGGCAGCGTCGAGTAGCAGCCGCAAAGCGCCGCAATGCAGCCGAGTGCGAGCAAAATTGCCGTCAGCTTTTTCATGTCGATCTCTCCTTTCAAATTCTAATGTATTATAATCATATTTTTCATGAAAAATCAACAAGTACCGCGCTGTTGAATTGTGTCTGCGGCTGTGATAAAATATCGAAAAAAAGAACGGACAGGTCGAAAAATGGACAATAATTTCTTCGCACTGATATCAAGAATGAGATACATCGAGCGCTGGAGCCTCATGCGCAATTCGATACATGAAAACATCCAGGAGCACAGCCACATGGTCGCGGTCATCGCCCATGCGCTGGGCGTTATCCGCCGCGATGTGTTCGGCATCCCCTGTGATGCCGATGCCTGCGCGACGGTCGCGCTGTATCATGATGCAAGCGAAATTCTCACCGGCGACCTGCCCACGCCGATAAAATACCACGACGACGAAATCATGAGCGCATACCGCAGAGTGGAGCAGATAGCATCAGAAAAGCTGCTGAATATGCTTCCTGTGGAGCTCAGAGGTGCTTTTGAACCGATTTTAACGGGCGATGTGGTGAAAGAATTGCACCCCATCGTCAAGGCCGCGGATAAAATGAGCGCCTATATAAAGTGCATCGAGGAGCGCAAGGCGGGCAACAACGAGTTTGCCTCCGCCGAGAAGCAGACGCTCGAAGCGCTGCACGGCTATGATATGCCCGAGGTCGAGTATTTTATCGGGCACTTTATTCCGGCGTTTGAGAAAACGCTTGACGAATTAGGGAGCATTGATTAATGGAAAACACGAAAATTCAAAGAATAAACGAGCTTGCGCGCCTTGCAAAGGAGCGTGAGCTGACATCGGAAGAGCTTGCGGAGAGGGACGTTCTTCGCAAGGAGTATATTGCCGAGTGGCGCAAGGGAGCCGAGCAGGTGCTCGATAACACTTACATCCAGACCCCCGACGGCAAAAAGCATAAGCTTCAGAGGAAGACCAAGTGAATAGCTTCCTCGTATGCGTAGATGCCGTCCTGCCGCTGTTTTTGGTCATGGCGGTCGGCTTCATCGCCCGCAGAGCGGGCGCGATAAGCCCCGAGGATGTGCCTAAGGCAAACAAATGGGCGTTTAAGTTTTTTATGCCCATCATGCTGTTTTACAATATATATACCTCGGATCTGTCCGCCGCCGTTCAGCCGAAGATCATCATTTTTGCGGTGGTCTGCGTGCTTGTCCTGTACGGCCTGAGCTTCGGCTTTGTCATGCTCACGGAAAAGCAGGATGACAAGCGCGGCGTGATGATACAGGGGCTATACCGCTCGAACTTCGTCATCATGGGCATACCGCTGGCGGCTCAGCTCGTCGAGGGCGCTGACCTCGGCCCTGTCGTCATCCTCGTTGCGGTCGTAATCCCGATATTCAATATCCTTGCGGTCATCACGCTTGAGATGTTCAACGGCACAAAGCCGAGTGTGGGCAAAATGCTGCTGGATGTCCTCAAAAATCCGCTCATCATCGGCATTGCGACCGGCATTGTGGTACAGCTTATCGGGCTCAAGCTTCCGACGGCGGTCGAGTCGGCCGCAAACATGATAGGCAAGGCGGGCAGCCCCCTCATGCTGTTTCTGCTTGGTGCGTTTTTTGAGATCAAGGGTGTCGGGATGCACAAAAAGCAGCTTGCCACCGTCTGCGTCGGCAGACTTGTCATCGTGCCTGCGATATTCCTCACCCTTGCGGTGCTGTGCGGCGTGCGCGGCGTGGAGCTTGCGGCGATGATCGCCATCTTCGGCTCACCCACGGCGATATCCTCGTTCACCATGACCCAGCAGATGGGCGGCGACGCGGCTCTGGCGGGCGATATCGTGGTTTTCACGAGCGCATTCAGCTGCATCACCATGTTCGCATGGGCGCTGGCGCTAAAAAGCCTCGGAATGTTCTGAAAAATCAGCGAAAATACTTGACCTCTTGTCCTTGCTATGGTATATTTATTGATACCTGTCGGATGAGAGGTCTTTTTTCGTGCGCAATTTTTTGCGCCGGACAAGACTTTTTGCTCCATACAGGGAGGCAAATGTCCGCTCCGTAATGCGGACAAATAATATAGGAGGTGCCGAAAAGTATGGCTGACAACAGAGTCAAAATCACCTTGAGATGTGACGAGTGCAAGCAGAGAAACTACAACACGGTCAAGAATAAGAAGAATACTTCCGATCGTCTTGAACGCAGTAAGTATTGCCCGTTCTGCAGAAAGCACACCAAGCATGTCGAGACCAAGTAACTTTCTGAAAGGATGAGTGCAAAAATGGCTGAAGAAAAGAAGAATGCGAAAAACGCAGCTACCGCCAGAAACACGAACGCCGTCAAGAAAGAGGATAAGAAGCTTGGTTTCTTCCAGCGCATCGGCAAATGGTTCCGCGATATGAAGAGCGAACTTAGAAAGGTCGTATGGCCCACGCCGAAGCAGCTCGTGCAGAACACCGGTATAGCGCTTGTCGTTATGGCTATCGCCGCCGTCATCCTGTTCGCCTTTGATAAGGGCGCAGGCGCGGCCGTGAACGCTATCTTCGAGCTTGCAGGTTGACGATTATGGCAGAAGATGCAAAATGGTATGTGATCCATACCTATTCCGGGTATGAGAACGCAGTTGCTGCCGCCATTATGAAGGCAGCGGAAAACCGCAATATGACGGATCTGATCCAGGAGGTAAACATCCCCCTCGAGACAGTCACCGAGTTCACCGACGCAGGCGAGAAAACCGTCGAGCGCAAGGTGTTCCCCGGCTATGTGCTGTGCAAGATGGTGCTTACCGATGACAGCTGGCATCTTATCCACAATGTCCGCGGTGCAACAGGCTTCGTAGGCGCAGGCGGCAAGGCCGTTCCCCTCACGGAGCAGGAAATTTATGATCTGGGCGTTGAGCGTCATGAGATCGTCACGGGCTACGGTGTCGGTGATAATGTCAAAGTCATCGACGGTCCTCTTGCGGGCTTTAACGGCGTTGTCGAAGAGCTCGAACCCGAGAAGGACAGAGTTCGTGTCGTCGTCTCCATGTTCGGCAGGGAGACCCCCGTTGACCTTAACCTCGACCAGGTCGAAGAAATTAATGATTAAAGAAAGAGGTGCTGAATAATGGCACAGAAAATAGTTGGCTATGTCAGATTCCAGGTTCCTGCAGGAAAGGCAACTCCGGCTCCCCCTGTAGGCCCCGCACTTGGTCAGTACGGCGTAAATATCGGCCAGTTCACCAAGGATTTTAACGAGCGTACCAAGGGCGATATGGGTATGATGATCCCTGTCGTCATCACCGTTTACTCCGACCGCAGCTTCACCTTTATCACCAAGACTCCCCCCGCAGCACTGCTGATAAAGAAGGCTTGCGGCATCGAGACCGCTTCCGGCGTCCCCCAGAGAGACAAGGTCGCGACCATCAGCAAGGAAGACCTTCGCAAGATAGCTGAGCAGAAGATGCCCGACCTCAACTGCACCGACATTGAGTCTGCAATGAGCATGATCGCCGGCACCTGCCGTTCTATGGGCGTAGTCGTAGGCGACTGATCGTCCCCGTGGGAGGATTTATCCATCCGACGAACCACAATATTAGGAGGAAACGAAATTGTTTAGAGGTAAAAATTATAAAGAGAGCGCAAAGCTC
>CAVGBM010000045.1:0-400 GCA_963627445.1 Oscillospiraceae bacterium
TCGCGCTCACTGAGCGAAGGAAAGTCTTCGCTTATCCTGCCGGAACTGATACCCGTCCGACAGCATAGATATGAATAAGTTTATGAGAATAATGGTGTTTTTCGATTTGCCCGTCAGAACAAAAAAAGAGCGGCGCGAGGCCACTCAATTCAGGAACTTTTTGCTTAACGACGGGTATTATATGATACAGTATTCTGTGTATGTTCGGGTGTGCAACGGCATGGACTCCGTTTCAAAGCATAGAGGACGGCTGAAGGCTCATCTGCCATGCAACGGCTCAATACGAATGCTTGTTATAACCGAGAAGCAGTTTGAGGCGATCGAGATACTTTTGGGCAAATTAACCGAGGCCGACGAGAGCTTCCAGTGCGAACAGCTAACGATTTTCTGAAGAAAAATG
>CAVGBM010000045.1:410-2463 GCA_963627445.1 Oscillospiraceae bacterium
TTTCGATAGTCTATTATACCATACCAAGAACTATCGGGGAACTATAACCGATTAAGCGAGCAATCGCAGCGTGATAGGATTATACCATACCAAGAACTATCGGGGAACTATAACGTCAGCTCGGTGAGTTTGTCCCCGAGTCCGATTATACCATACCAAGAACTATCGGGGAACTATAACTTCATGACCGAGCCTATGACAACGGCAAGTATTATACCATACCAAGAACTATCGGGGAACTATAACTTAACGGAAACGAACAGATTAGGATCGCTGATTATACCATACCAAGAACTATCGGGGAACTATAACTTCTATTGTCATACACCCCCAACACACGGCATTATACCATACCAAGAACTATCGGGGAACTATAACTGACAACAACCTATTAGTTGTATATATTTTATTATACCATACCAAGAACTATATTAAAATAGGTACTAATGGCAGGATGAGCGCCTATTTTCAAATAGTCAAGGAACTGCGCATAAAGAGCTGACAGACGATAGGGTTCAGCTCTCGTCAACTTAAGCGGCTGCATCGCCTGCCGAGCCTGCGTTAAGCTCAAAAATGCGTCAAAGAAAAGACCACACCAAAAGGTGTGGTCTCTTTCTGGTGGACGATACAAGACTCGAACTTGTGACCTCCCGCACGTCAAGCGGATGCGCTACCAGCTGCGCCAATCGTCCATTTATCGGCAACGGTTATTTTAACCGATGCCGATGGATTTGTCAACACTTTTTTTGCTTTTTTACGATCTGACGTAAACCACGCATGTGGCGGTCTTGCCGTAGCATGTGAGCGTGATGGTCGCAGAGCCCGGGCCAACGCCTCTGACCGTGCCGTCCTCGGAGATAGTGGCGACACCCTCGTCGGAGATCGACCACTGGTAATCGGCGGCGACCGTCAGCGGGAAGTGCGAGCCTGACAGCCCGACCGTGTCGCCGACACGGCAGGTAAAGTCCGTGCCGATGGGGCTTCCGCCGTAGGTTATCTGAAGCTCGGTGACCTCGGGGGTCGGAGTCGGGGTCGGCGTAGGCGTGGGAGTCGGGGTCGGAACGGCGGACACCTCGGGCGGCGTGGTCGGCATGACCGGCGCATTGGGGTTGTCGGCGTTCTTGAGGCTGATGCTTATCATAACTATAAGGGCGACGATGATCGCAGCTATCAAAATAGCCCCGAACACGAGCTGCCACTTTCTGTTTTCGTTAGCCGCCTTGTTGGCGGGAGTGCCCTTGACGGCGCTGGGAGTGGTGCCGGGGGCGCGGCTGCTGCTTTTGACTCTGCGGGTGCCGCAGGCGGGGCAGCGGTGGCGCATGCCGGAGAACTTCGTGCCGCAGCGGCGACAGGTCACCTGAGGAATAAAGCTCATATCGTTTCCTCCTTTGTACAAATACATAACAATAATACCGCATTTGACTTACTTCGTCAAGCTAAGCTGACACGGAATATCACACTACTTGGAATATGTAGAACTTGAGGTAGTCCGTCTCGGGGACGTTCCAGAGTATCGGGTGGTCGGGCGACTGCTGACGAGCCTCGATCTGCCGCAGCTCGACACCGGCATCGAGCGCTGCCGACTTGAGCATCTTCACGAACAGCTCCGACGGCATGAAGTGGCTGCACGAGGCGGTGGCGAAATATCCGCCCCTCGGCAGCAGGCGCAGCGCACGCAGGTTTATCTCCTTATATCCGCGCTCGGCACTGTGCACGGTCTTGCGTGACTTCGTGAACGCAGGCGGGTCGAGGATGATAAAATCAAAGGGCTTTTTGCCCTTGGCCTCGAGCTCGGGCAAGAGGTCAAACACATTGGCGGCGATAAAGTCCATGCGGTCACTCAGCCCGTTGCGCTCGGCATTTTTGCGTGCCATCTCAATGGCGCTTTCGGACACATCGACGGCCGTCACATGCTCGGCACCGCCCATCGCGGCGTTTAATGCAAACGAGCCCGTGTGCGTGAAGCAGTCGAGAACCCTCTTGCCCTTTGCAAGGCGAGCCACGGCAAGGCGGTTATATTTTTGGTCGAGGAAGAAGCCGGTTTTCTGCCCGT
>CAVGBM010000046.1:0-8020 GCA_963627445.1 Oscillospiraceae bacterium
CTGGACCTGGTTTCCAAAGGGCGGTTAAGCGCCTTTGGTCGCGTTTCTTTTGTAACTTTTCTTTCGGCGAAACAAAGAAAAGTTAATATATGGATATCTGAGTGCGCAACGCTCAACTTCACTTTTTGCCATAGGCAAAAAACTTAACGGCAAAAGAAAAACCTCGGTAATGCGTTTGCATTACCGAGGTTTGTTTTGTTTCGTTTATGCTACAGTTGCTTCGGCCTTGGCCTTTTTCTTGGCGGAGGCGGCGGCGATCGCGAAGATCACTGCGACGACTGCGAGCAGAATTATCGCAATAAATTGCACGGTGCCGGAATAGGTTCCGTCCTTGAGCGGATAGGTGTAGCCGTAGTAGCGGGTGCATGCACCGAAGATGTTGCAGGCGACTGCCAGCACTGCGGTGATGATGCCGAGGGTGGCTGCGCCGCCCTTGCCGCACAGACCCATGATGCCTGCGATGAGGCCGAGGAGTGCTGCGAGTGCGGTCGCGGCATACAGACCGAGGCGCATGTACAGCTCGTGGGTAACGTCGGCGACATGGTCGGCGACGGACTCACGGAACGACTTGCATACTACGAGGCACTGGTCAAGATCCAGATACGGATCGCCGTTGCGCAAGGTTATTACATTGCCGTCCTCATCGAGCTTATACCAGCTGAAGTCCTCGCCGAGGCGCTGCTCGGGGCCGGGTACTGCCATATCGCCGTTGTGGCGGTATATCGGCTCGTTTTTATAGCAGGTCATGGTGTACTCATCGACAAGTGCCATGCCGTCCTCAAAGGTCTCGAGAGAAGCCTTGCCTTCTGCAAGCTTTGCCGCACCTTCTGCAAGCTCCTGCTCACCGGCCTTGAGCTTGTTTTCGCCTGCTGCGAGCTCCTTCTCGGCGGCCTTGAGCTTTGCTTCGCCCTCTGCAAGCTCCTTCTCGCCTGCTGCCAGCTGAGCCTCAGCCTCCTTGAGCTGAGCCTCGCCCTCGGCGACCTGCTTCTTGCCGGCCTCGAGAGCTGCCAGACCGTCCTCATACTCCTTGAGCTTAGCCTTGCCGTCGGCTACCATCTGCTGCATGTATGCGGGGAAGTCGGTGACATCCTCGGGGATGGTCAGACCGGCCTTCTCGGCCACGGGACGGACCTTGCTCACGAACCAGGCCTGAGCACTGTCAAAGCCGGGGAGATTTGCGATGGAACCGTCGCGGAACTTAACATATGTATTGAGCAGCGGCATGAGCGGCTCGATCTTTTCGAGCATTGCCTTGCCTTCATTGTAAGCCTGGGTGTTGGCATCGATGAGCTTCTGACCCTCTTCGACCTGCTTCTTGCCGGCGGCGAGATCCTTCTGGCCCTGCTCGTACTGAGCATAGCCCTCTTCGAGAGCCTTCTTGCCCTGGCGGTAAGCCTCGAGACCCTGCTCGTACTCGCTCTTACCGGCGTTGTAGGTCTTCTTACCGGCGTTAAGCTCCTTCTGGCCTGCCGAGTAATCGCTCAGACCCTTTGCGTAGGTGCCGACGCCTTCGTTGTATGCATCCTCATTCTCCTTAAGAAGTGCAATCGCATCCTCAAGCTGACCGACAACATCTGCTGCCTTGGCATCGTCTTCCTTGTACTTCTTGATGGCCAGCCCGTCCTTAACGCCGAGACCGACGGCGACGAGGCCAAACAGGCAGACAAGGATGAGAAGAATGCTCATTACGGTGGTAAACGCTGTTTTTTTCATACTTTTCCCCTTATAAATTTTACTTAAGTTGACGGAAGCCGAACTTCTATCAACTTACCGTGGCACTTTGTTAATAATTATGCCGTATGTTCACATTTTATTAACAAAAGTGCCGCTTGTCAATACATTTAATGCATTTTGCTAAAACAGTTACAGAAAAGTTTCATTGCATTTTTTGTGCAATTCTGCTAAAATGATTGCCAAAGCTGTATATACAGGGGGCTTTTAAATGGCTGTCACGAAGGAATATCTTGATTCTATCCGCTTTGAGATCGCAAAGCAGAAATATTATAACGCCGGCAAGGTCGACGCGAAGCTTGATGAGCTCAAGCAGGAGGTCATGACGTTGCTTGAGGAAAACGAAAAGCTGCGCCGCGCGGCCAATGATGTGAAGTCCGCCAAGGACGAGATCGGCGACGCGGTCATAAACGCGCAGGCGCAGGCAAAGGCGACCGTTGAGCAGGCCGAGGCGCAGGCAGCGCAGCTAATTGCCAAGGCCAAGGCCGACGCCGACGCGATGACGGCTGATGCAAAGGAAAAGGCCGATAAAATTCTTGCCGACGCGAAGTTCCAGGCAAGCCTGCTTCTTGAGCAGGCCAAGGGCTCGGCTGAAAAGCTCGCCGCACCGGCGCAGAGCGCTTCTGACGGCTTCTCGCTGCGTCAGCTCGAGGCCATCGACAAGATAAATAAGCAGCTTGACGAGCTGAACGTGACGCACGCAACGCAGATCTTCCGTCTCAAGCAGGCGCTTATGACAATGGCAACGGAAAAATAAAAGGCAAGGGCAGTATAAGACGGAATGAAACCGGTTTTGAGCGGCTCTTTTCCGCCCATGCTTCGCAAAAAATTCCGGTAATACACAAAGTATTGCCGGAATTTTTTACTTGCCTGAACGAAAATTAGCTCGCTCAAAACTGCAAGCACCCTTTCAGGGCGATTTATCCCGCCTTACACCGCCCTTGCCTTTTATGTCAGAAAAAACTTTTTTCAATTTAGTTTTAATGTTTGCGGCGTACTCTCACGCTGAGGTGATATCATGAGACTGCTTTTAGTCGAGGACGAAAAGAGAATGGCGCAGGCGCTGACCCAGCTTCTGCGGCTCGAGGGCTACGAGGTCGACTGGTTCGGCGACGGGGCCGACGGGCTGGAGGCGGCGGAGACCATGGTCTACGACATTATTATACTCGATGTGATGCTCCCGAGCCTAAGTGGCTTTGAGATCGCGCGCCGCGCCCGCCAAAGGGGCGTGACCGCACCTATACTCATGCTCACTGCCAAGGCCGAGCTTGACGACAAGGTCACGGGGCTCGACAGCGGGGCGGACGATTACCTCACAAAGCCCTTTCTCACAAGGGAGCTGCTGGCAAGGCTGCGCGCCCTCGGCAGGCGAAGCCTCGGCACGCCCGACGGTAGGCTCGCCTTCGGCGACATTGCGCTGGACACAAATTCGCTCACCCTCAGCAGCACCGCAAACGGGCAGAGCGTGCGCCTGGGCGAAAAGGAGTTTCGCATCATGGAATACCTCATGTCCAACGCCGGACGCATCCTTACCCGCGAGATGCTGGCCGTGAAGATCTGGGGCTTTGAAAGCAGCGCGGAATATAATAATGTAGAGGTGTACATGTCCTTCACGCGCAAAAAGCTTGCGTTCATCGGCGCAAGGACGGAGATCAAGGCCGTGCGCGGCGTGGGGTATGAATTGAGGTACGACGATGTTTAAACGCTCAAGGATAAAAATAGTCGCCGCGATAATGTCGATACTTGTCGTATTATGGGTGTCAACGCTCGGGGTCATCTACGCCTCGAGCTATCTCGACATGTCTCGACACAACAGGGAAATGCTCAAAACGCACTCGGATATGTATATCCTGCTGTCCGCCGGCGGGGAGCAGCCGCAGGTAAAGGACGCAGCTCCCAAAGGCGATAAGCCCATGGACGATAAGCCCGGGTTTGCCGATGAGCCGATGTTCAGGCTTTCTAATTTCTACACGGTCGCCGTGGATGACTTGGGCGAGGTGCTCGAAACGATAAACGAGCCGCCGACGGTGCACACGGATGCCGAGCTCGAGACGCTGGCCGCCAAGATAGTTTCCGACGGCGGGGACTACGGCACGCAGGGCAGCCTTGCGTATTACCGCGCGGACAAGGACGGCTACACGCTCGTGACCTTCATGGACAACACCGTGATAAACGAAAACGCCGCAACGCTTCTGCGCTACACGCTCATCTTCGGCGCGGTGGCCATCGTCGTGTTCTTCTTCCTGTCGGTGTACATCGCAAAGCGCATCGTGCGCCCGCTCGAGGAAAGCTTTGATAAGCAAAAGCGCTTTATTTCCGATGCGGGGCACGAGCTGAAAACGCCGGTCTCGGTCGTGAGCGCGAACGCCGAGCTGCTTTCCCGCGAGATAGGCGAGAACCAGTGGCTTGCAAACATCCGCTACGAAAACGAGCGCATGGGCGAGCTGGTCACGCAGCTTCTGGAGCTTGCGCGCACCGAAAGCGCCGCAGTGCAGGCAGAGAGAATCGACCTCAGCCGCCTTGCCGCGGGCGAGACGCTGCCGTTTGAAAGCGTGGCATTTGAAAAGGGGCTCAACCTCGAGAGCGCCATTGCGCCAGATATCTTCGTCGAGGGCGACGGCGGCAAGCTCAGGCAGCTAATGTCGATACTTCTCGACAACGCCATCAGCCACGCCGAGGGCGGCACGGTGAAAATTACGCTTAACAAGGAGCGCGGCCATGCCGTGCTGTCGGTCGTGAACGAGGGCGCGGCGCTGACAATTACGCAGCGCGAGCATTTGTTCGACCGCTTTTACCGCATCGATGAGGCGCGAAGCGCCGACTCCGGCCACTACGGCCTCGGCCTTGCCATCGCAAAGGCGATATGCGATGCCCACAAGGGTCACATCGATGTCAGCTGCCGCGATGGGCTTGTGGAATTCAAAGCAAAAATTCCGATAATTTAATTTTCTTCAATAAAACTTAAATAAACCTCCTGTATTATGTGCGCATAGTACAGGAGGTTTTTGTTATGAAATTCCGACATGAGCTCAAGCACGAGATAAGCCAAATCGAGCTTTTGATGCTCCGAACAAGGCTCAGGGCGGTGGCCTCGCCCGACCGGCACGCGGAAAACGGCAGCTATCTTGTCGACAGCTTGTATTTCGACACCGCCGCCGACAAGGCGCTCAGAGAAAAGCTCGACGGCGTGAACGTGCGCGAGAAATTCCGCATCCGCTTTTATAACGGCGACAGCTCGTTTATCCGCCTTGAAAAGAAAAGCAAGGTAAACGGCCTGTGCGCAAAGCAGTCTGCGCCCGTGACGGTCGCCGAGGTTCAGGCACTTCTTGACGGCGACACTGCATGGATGGCGCAAAGCGATGCACCGCTTATCCGCGAGCTTTACGCTAAAATGCGCGCTGGGCTCATGCCAAAGGCGATAGTCAGCTACACGCGCGAGCCGTTCGTGTTCCCCGCGGGCAATGTGCGCGTCACGCTCGACTACAATATACGCTCGAGCCTTGACTGCCGCAGCTTTTTAGACCCCGAGCGCATCAGTCTGCCCACCGGCGGGGACAGCATCGTGCTTGAGGTCAAGTGGGACGAATTTCTGCCCGACGTTATCCGTGATACCGTGCAGCTGCCGGACTGCCGCAGCACCGCATTTTCAAAATACGCCGTATCGAGAATTTACGGCTGAGGAGGAATAAATTATGACATTCAACGACATCTTCAAATCAAGCTTTCTTGAAAACATCACGAGCGTGAGCATCCTCGACATGGCGCTGGCTCTCGTGCTCGCCTTCGGGCTGGGTCTGTTCATCTTCTTCGTGTACAAAAAGACCTATCAGGGCGTGATGTACTCATCCAGCTTCGGCACAACGCTCATAGCGCTGACGATGATAACCACCGTTGTCATCCTCGCCGTGACCTCCAACGTGGTGCTGTCGCTCGGCATGGTCGGCGCACTGTCCATCGTGCGTTTCCGCACGGCGATAAAGGAGCCCTTGGACATTGCATTTTTGTTCTGGTCTATCGCCGTCGGCATCGTGCTGGCTGCGGGCATGATCCCGCTCGCCGTCATCGGCAGCGTCGTCATCGGGCTTATCCTGCTCGTGTTCGTAAACCGAAAGTCGCACTTTAGCCCCTACATCGCCGTGCTGTCCTGCGCAGACTCCATAGCCGAAAAAGCAGCGGTCGAGTACTTGCAAGCAAAGACCGAAAAGTGCGTTGTCAAGTCAAAGACCGCTTCCAAGGGCGCAGTTGAGCTGAACCTCGATGTCCGCCTCAAGGACGATAACACCGATTTTATTAACGAGCTCGCCGACATGCAGGGCGTTACCGGCGCCGTACTGGTCAGCTACAACGGCGAGTACATGGGCTAAGGCTATGTCTACGCACAAAAATTTCGACAAAATTTGCGCTGTCGTGCTCGTTTTGGTGCTCGTCCTCACCGGAGTTTTAATGGCCTTCGGCCAAAGCGCGGATGCCGACAGCGGCACGGAAATGGGCTATGAGGATAAGCTTTTCGACACGAGCACGGTACACAAAATAAACATCGTCATGGACGATTGGGACGACTTTATCTCAAACGCCCAGAGCGAGGAGTACACCACCTGCACGCTCGAGATCGACGGCGAGACCTACAAAAATGTCGCCATCCGCGGCAAGGGCAACACCTCGCTGACCAAGGTTGCCTCCTACGGCAACGACCGCTACAGCTTCAAGGTCGAATTCGACCGCTACAACAGCGCGCTGACCTACCACGGGCTGGATAAGCTCTGCCTTAACAACATCATTCAGGACAACACCTACATGAAGGATTACCTCTGCTATCGGCTCATGGCCGAGATGGGTGTCGCCTCGCCGCTGTGCAGCTATGTGTATGTGTCCGTCAACGGCTCGGACTGGGGTCTGTACCTCGCGGTCGAGGGCGTTGAGGAGAGCTTCCTCCAGCGCAGCTACGGCAGCGACTACGGCGAGCTTTATAAGCCCGACAGCCAGAGCATGGGCGGCGGCCGCGGCAACGGCAAGGAGTTTGACATGGACGACTTTGACCCCGCCGAGGACGCAAACGACAAGGCCGATAATGCTCAGCCCGGCGGCAAGGGCGGCATGAACAGCAGCGACGACACGCTGCTAAAGTACATTGACGACGACCCCGACAGCTACCCGAATATCTTCGACAACGCAAAGACCGATGTGTCCTCATCCGACAAAAAGCGGCTCATCGCCGCCCTGAAGGCCCTCTCGGGCGACGAGCCTGAAAGCGCCGTCGATGTCGATGAAGTCATCCGCTACTTCGTCGTGCACAACTTTGTGCTCAATTTCGACAGCTACACGGGCTCGATGATCCACAACTATTATCTGTACGAGTCTGACGGGCAGATGCAGATGATCCCCTGGGACTACAACCTCGCCTTCGGCGGCTTCCAGTCAGCCGGAAGCGCCACGAGCCTTGTAAATTACCCCATCGATGACCCAGTCTCTGGCGGCGACACCGACGATCGCCCCATGCTCGCGTGGATATTCCAGAACGAGAAGTACACCGAGCTGTACCACCAGTATTTTGCCGAGCTCATCTCCACGGTGTTTGACAGCGGCAAGTTTGCGCAGGAGTTTGACTCCGTCGTGCAGATGATATCGCCCTATGTCGAGTCTGACCCCACGAAGTTCTGCACCTACGAGGAGTTTAAGACCGGCGCTGAGACCCTGCGTGAGTTCTGCCTTCTGCGTGCCGAGAGCATCTCCGGCCAGCTCGGCGGATCTATCGGCTCGACGGGCGACACGCAGGAGCAGTCGACCCTCGTCGACGCGGGCTCGCTGCAAATAAGTAACATGGGCACGATGGAGGGCGACGGCGCAGGCGGCGGTGGCGGCAGCACCCCGCAGATGCCCGATAATAACAGTACAGGCGGTACCACGCCGCCCGACCTCCCGACCGGCAATTTTGACAGCAGCACCCCGCCGACTAAGCCCGACGGCGATGATACCAACTCGCCGCCCGCCAAGCCTGACGGCGAAAGCACATCCGACAGCTCGGGTGACGGCACCAACACCCCGCCGCAGCAGCCGAGCGGTGATTCGGACAGCACAAGCGACGGCACCAACGCTCCACCGGAAATGCCGAGCGGTGATTTCCAGCCGCCCGACGGTCTCCCCGGCGGCCAAGGCGACGACGACGGCTCGCAGTCCGATACCACCGACGACCAAAACGGCGACTCCGCCCCGAACGGCGACCAAAACGGCGCTCCCAATGGCGAAGCACCCAACGGAAACAACGGCGGCAGTGATAACGGCGGCGGCAACG
>CAVGBM010000047.1:0-20889 GCA_963627445.1 Oscillospiraceae bacterium
GCGCACTCGGCGCAGCAGAGTATGCACGCCAGAAGGGTCTTGCAAAGAAGTAATTTAAGCTTGACGCTATAAAAGGAGACACGATTTCGTGTCTCCTTTTTTTGCGCTTTTTGTTCGAAATATTTGATATCTTGAGTAATTAATGGTATACTGATAGTGCCAAACCAACTTGATAATGCGGAAAGTATAGTAGCTCTAAGGGATTATTATACCTATTTTGCGTCAACAATTGAAATTTGATAAAAATGCGAATTTCGATTCTGTTGGCGTAAAGAGCGATCTTTTTTCCGCAGAGTTAGTTTGGCGACTATCGGAGTTTGCGTTTTTTGTGCGGTTACTTCGGTAGCCGCACTTTTTTTATTTATGGGAGAAAAAATATGAGAGAGAAAACAATGACAGGATATCCGTCAGTCGACAAACCGTGGCTGAAGTATTATTCTGAAGAAGAGATCAATATCAAGCTTCCCGAGCGAACAATGTATGAGCATGTTTTAAAGAAAAATGCCGATAACCTTGATAGAGTTGCCATCAATTATTACGGCAGTAATATTAGCTACAAGGTATTCTTTGAGCGTATTGATACCATTGCAAGCGCGCTTGAGGGAATTGGTGTTGGAGAAGGCGACATAGTAACGGTGTGTATGATAAATTCACCGGAGACAATTTGCCTGATGTTTGCGCTGAACAAAATCGGAGCTGTTGCAAACATGGTGTATGGCGTGAGCACAGCGGCTGAACTGAAAAAGTACATAGCCGATACGAAATCTGCCGTTATTTTTACGCTTGATATTTTTCAAGATAAGTTTCTGAACATTGCTGATGAGTGCGGGATAGAAAAAGTTGTTGTTGCAAATATCATGCGTTCGATGTCTTTGCTTAACCGCTTCGGCGCAAGGTTATTTAAGAAGATGAAGCCTCAAACGCTCCCGCAGAATAATAAATTTTGCTCATGGGATGATTTTCTGACTTATTCAAATGGACACTCGGCAACGGTTTGTTTGCCTGAGGCAATCGCGCTGATCACATATACCGGAGGTACAACTGGTGGGTCTAAGGGCGTTGCATTAAGCAATAAAGCGGTCATTGCAGTAGCTGAGCAATATATCATTGGCGAGAATGAGCTGTCACGGCAAAGCAAATGGATGCAGGTATTACCGTTGTTCATTGCATATGGAGTTACCTGCTCTTTGATGATACCGCTTTGCGTCGGAATGACCTTAATAGTTCGTATCCCGATGGCCGATTCAATAGCTCAGCTTTGCAAAAAGTTTAAACCCAATCACATCATGTATGGACCTGCGTTCTGGGAGGCGTTTGCAGACGATGATCAGGAGCTTGACCTTTCATATTTGATCGCACCAATTACAGGCGGGGACACGCTTAGAGCTGCTACGGAAGCAAAGATAAATAACTATCTTAAGAAATGCGGAAGCCCGTACATGCTTATGAACGGATATGGAATGACAGAGGTGGGCGCTGCCGTTTCAGTTAACTACAAGGATAAATATGAGTTTGGTAGTGTTGGCCTGCCGTTTGTTAAGAATATTATTTCCGCATTTGATGTTGAAACGGGCGAGGAACTTAAAACTGGTGAGGAGGGTGAGATGTGCATATGTACACCGTCAGCCATGTTGTATTACATAAATAACAAAGCAGAAACTGATAATATATTGAGAAAGCATGCTGACGGGAAAATGTGGATTCACTCAGGTGACCTGGGCTATATATCCGAAAATGGATTTGTCCACATCAGCGGAAGGCTCAAACGGTATATGCTTTGCATAAAAAACGGTGTTCAAAAGAAAGTGTTTAGCCTTGATATAGAAAAGGTTTTGTTAGAATGTCAGGAAATCGAAAACTGCGCAGTCGTTCCTGTTGACGACCCCAAAATTAATCAAGCTCCTGTAGCTTTTATTATTCTAAAGAAAGAATTTAGAGAAGGTTACAATAAGCAAATGCTAAAAGATTTTTGCGAACGAAACCTAGAGGAGGTATATTGCCCAATCGAATATTATTTTGTGACAAAGTTTCCGCTCACAAAGGTCGGCAAGGTCGACTATCGAGCACTCGAAAAAGAGGCTGCAAAGCTGAAAGTTTAATATACGCAAAAACCGCCGCCCAGTGGGCGGCGGTTTTGAGTTATGCTATTAATTTGAATGCATGAGCTTTGTTCTTGATTTGCTTTCGTTAAAGTGCTTGAGCATGGGCTTGAAGGCGATGCCAAGTATAAGCGACAGCGGGATGAGTATCGCCGCCATGAGCAGCAGGATCAAAATGCTCCTGAGATACACATTGCCGTAGCTGCCGGCGATAGTCTCACGCATTGCGGTCATTGCGTAGTTAAACGGCATAAACTTGTACAGATCCTGGAATATCTTCGGGAGCATCTCCAGGGGATAGGTGCCGCCGGAGCCTGCGACCTGAATGACAAGTATGATGATCGCGATAGCTTCGCCGATGTTGCCGAAGGCAAACACCATACCGTAGTTTAGCAGCGTGAACACAAGGCTCGTGATCGCAGCCGCCAGCCAGAACTGGAACGGTGCATAGCACTGGATGCCTATGTAGAACAGGTTGCCGAGCACGGTGATGAGCGCCGTGAACTGGCCGATGGCGAAGAACACAAAGTATCTGCCGAAGAATGCCTCGGTGGTATTGAGGGTCGGGATATCGCTTCTGCGCTTGATGTGGGTGTGCATGAGGCTGACGCTCAGCAGTGCGCTTGCGTACAGAGCAAGGGTCGTGTAGAACGGCGTCATGCCGGAACCGAAGTTCTCGAGTGCGTACACGCGGACGACCTCAAGGTTAGCGGGGGAGGCGAGGTATTCGACCAAACCGCCGACATCATCCTGAAGCAGGTCAATAAGCTTTGTAAAGCTCTCGCTCGTGCGAAGCTCGTTGACGCTCGACTGAAGGTTCGAGACCATGCCGACCATGTAGTTGAGCACGTCCTCGGTGCTCTCGATGCTGACGGTGCAGGAGTTAAGAGCGTCGGTGTACTGCTGGAGGGTCATCGACTGAGCGTCAATGTCGCCCTCGACCTTGGCCAGCAGCGAGTCAAGGTTCGTGAGCGAATCCTGGAGTGTGGTCATCGAGGATACAAGGTTTTTATCGATATTGGTCTGCTGGACTATATCGTCAAACTTAATTACGCTTTCATGCAGCTGCTTGTTGACATCCGAGTACAGATCATCAAGGATCTCGCCCTCGTAATCGGTAATGCCGCCTTCACCGAACACGGAGTCCCAGTCGATGTAAGTACCTCCGGCCTCGGCTGGATCGCCGTCAACGGCATTGTCGAGCCGTTCAATGGTGTTTCGCATCTCCTCAGAGGTGTTACGGATAGCGTCGGAGGCGTAGACCACATCCTGCTTGCTGTTTGTAAGTCTGTCCTGAATGTCGACGATGGTCTTTCTGCTGTTTACAAGCATATTTGTCACATCGGGGAGCAGGTCATTTGTCATACTTGTGACCGTGGCTGCGGACTTCGTGACGGTCGCCATGGAGTTCATTATCGCAGCGTAGGTCTTAAGGTCGGAGTTAATGGTGCCGAGCTTGCTGTCGAGCGATTGCAGAGCATCCTCTGCGCTCAGACCCATGCCGCTAAATACAGACGTGAAGTTCGACAGCTCATCGACGATTGTCGAAACGAAAATGCCGTTTATCTCGTCGCGAACAAGACTCTGCGCCCTGTCGGTGACCCTGGAAGCGACGGCGTTCATCTTCTGATTGTCGTAGTAAATTATTTCCGGCTGATCCATCTCACCATCGGTAAAGCCGAGTATGGAGGCACTGAAGTCCTCGGGGATAATGAGACCTGCGTAATAATCGCCGGCGTACAGGCCGTCCATAACGCCCTGAACAGAGTCGGGGAACTGCCAGTCTATCTGATCATTGGCCTTGAGCTTATCAAGAATAATATCGCCGACATTGAGCTTCATGCCGATAAAGTCGGTGCCCGCATCGGAGGATGCGACGGCTATCTTGAGGTTCTGAGTGGAGTCGGGGGTGTACGGATCCCAGTTTGACATGATGTTGAACCATGCGTACAAGCAGGGTACAAGAGCGAGGCCAAACACACAAATAACGGTGACGACACTCCTGCTCAATCGCCTGATATCAGAGCGAATGACGGCTGAAATATTGGAAGTTGTTCTTTTAAAATTCTTCATATTCAATACATCGTTTCTTCCGTAGATTTGTTATGTATGCTCAAACGGTTGCCTCTTCCTTGTCCTCTTGGACGGCGGCTTCCTCGGTGACTTTGACCTCCGCGTCGACGGATACAGGCTCAGCCTCGGACACGGTGGCTTCCTCGTCAGCGGGGGTGCTCTCTTCCTCAGAGACTTCTTCGGCCTCCTCGGTCACAGAGTCAAACTCGGGGGAGCGCTGCTGGATCGACTGGCGTATCTGCTCAGCCAGCACCAAAGCCTCGTCCTTGGAAGCCTCCTCGGTCGGCATCGGCGCTTCGGCCTCGGCAAGCTCCGGCTCATCCATATCGACCTGCGAGAACATCTGCCGCAGCAGGTAATCCTGATACTCGATGACGATAAGCACACCGGCGATGACGAACATCGAGGCTATCCAAAGCACAAGGAATATCGTCTTTGAGCCCTGCGTCATGAAAAGCATGATCAGGAAGAAGGTCGGGATAATGAGCAGGCTTTTTAGAGCCGAGCTCGTTCTCTTGACATTTCTCCGATGCATTTTTTCAAGACCGGCAACGAGGTCGTTATACATTTTTTCGTACTGGGTTTCTGTATTCATAATACATAACTCCTGATGCGTATTTGGTAGGGAGATCAATTACATCATTTCGGACTTTTCGAGCTGATCGTTCATATAGCGGTTGATGCCGTCAAGCGGGCGCTTGAGCACCAAACCGACAAACAGGCCGACACCGAAGAACAGCAGAAGCTGAAGCAGATAGATAAGATAATTGTTCTGATACAGACCTGCGATAGCCTCACGCATAGCGTTGATGGCGTAGGGGAAGGGGAAGAACAGGTATATCTGCTGGAAGAAGTCAGGCAGCAGCTCGATGGGGTAAGAGCCGCCGGAACCGGCGATCTGAATGATCAGGAACACGACGAACAGCGCCTTGCCGATGTTGCCGAAGGCGATCGCCATGGAGTATGCGAGCATCGAGCAGGTCAGCGAGGTAACGACGCCCGACAGCAGGAACAGAACCGGGTGGGCGCAGTCCATGCTGAATATCAGAAGATCGCCGCCCATGATGACCATAGTCTGGATAAGGCTCAGCAGGGCAAAGATGAGATAGCGGCCGAAGAACTTCTGGCGGCTGGTAGCACCGATAAGCTCAATTGGCGTATCCACCTTCAAAATTGCATTAAGTATGATGCAGCCGACCCAAACGGCGAGCATCGTGTAGAACGGAGCCATTGCGGCACCGTAGGATTCAACGGGGTAAACAGACTCCGACCTGATGGTGACGGGGCTTGCGAAGAACTCCGCAATAGACTGCGGGTCGACATCCATGAAGTCGAGCACCTGCTGCAGACGCGTGTCCTCGGTATCGCCGTTCAATACGCCGAGAGCGTCTGCGATCCTCGTCCTGTAGCTGCTGATGAGGTCCTTGACCTGCACCAGCGCATTGTTGACAGCACCAAAGGTGTTGCCGAGCTCGCTGACGATGGGCGGGACCTTGCCCATGACATCGCTGAGGTCGAGAAGGATCGAGGACAGATCGCCGAGGCTGTCCTGAAGATTGGTCAGCAGGGTGGTGATAGACGGGTAAACTATCTCGGTAAGCGCAACTCTTGCGTTGCCGAGCAGGTCGCTTATGACTTGGAGAGATTCGACCAGATCGATATCCCTGTTGCCGTTTAGTATATCATCAAAGATCTCGCTTGCGTCCTTGGTGTTGTCAGCAGCCTGGACCGCAGCGGTGGAGGCTTTCTTATCCGTAGCGCCCGCGGCATCCTCAACTGCATCCATTGCAGTGCCCAGAGCGGACAGCTCCTGACTTACGATGACGCTGTCGTTTTTCGCAGCGGTGAGAGCCTTTTCGCGGGTGTCGTCGTCATTGGTGGTCTTGGCGATCTTAACATTGTCCTGAATGTTCACGATGCGCTGCTTTGCATCGTCCGCCATGAAGGTCATCATGGTATCCATGCTCTGCTCGGTCTTCTGCGCATTTGCAAGATCGTCGTAGTCATAGCCGGTCACGGCGGTGTAGACCATGGGAACGGTGACCTCGTTATAATCGGCCTTGAGCTGATCTGCGGCATTAGCATCGTCTTGAGTGTTCATGCCCAGCTGCTCGCGAAGCTGCGTGATCTTATCTCTGATCCTGTTGAGCGCGGACAGAGCATCCTCGGCCTCGGGACCCGAGATGCCTGAGTGGGTGAGGTAGTCTATAAGCTCCTGATACTGTCTTTCCAGCTCCTTGAGCGTTTCCTTCACGGTATCGGAATCCTCGTCGCCGTTATAGAGCCTGTCAAGCTTATAAATTGCATTCTGCACCGAGTCCTGCAAACCGGTGAGCAGGTTGTTGACCTCCTCGTTTATGAGCGCAAGATCGTTCTTGGTGCTTTCAATATAGGATACCTGCTTCGAGATGTTTATCCTCTCGTTGCCGAGCAGGTGAATGGTGTAATCGATGGTGTTATTGGAATTGTTGAGCGTGCCGACAAGAGAGTTGTTTGCGGCGACGAACTGATCGATGGTATCGTCATACTGCGCAAGGTTCTTGTCTATCTTGGCAAGCGTATTTCTGAGCATGCTGACGGTGTTGTCGCCCTGAACGCCCTCGGAGAAGGTGTTGAACTTGCCGAACAGGGTCTCAACGATAGCCTGGATATACGCTTTGTTGACCGACTGCTTTACCTTATCGCCCGCGGCCTCAACGACCTTGACGGCGATGGCGTTCGTCTTTTCGTTCTGATAGAAGTTGATGGTCGGGCTGAACATGTCCTCCTTGAGGAAGTTATACATGTTATATGTAAAGTCCGGCTCGATTATAACGGCAGCGTAATACTTGCCGGCGTACAGATCGTTGACCGCCTTGTCGGCATCGTCGAGGAACACAAAACCGATCTTCTCGTCCTGCTTGAGCTCTTCAACGAGCTGATTGCCGATGTTAATTATCTTGCCGTCCTCATCCATATAGTCACGGTCATTACAGACAACGGCAATGCTGATATCGCCGGTCTTGCCATAGGGATCCCAGAAGGCATAAATATTGAACCAAGCATACAGAGCGGGCAGGAACAATATCGCCAGAATAATAAGGAAGGCGAAGAAGTGCCTCGTTAGTGCTCGGAAATCGTTTTTGAAAATAGTAAATACATTACGCATACCGGGTAATACTCCTATCGTGATCAGAAGTAATTATAACGCAGATATCCTGCGGGAAAATGTCAAATGCCGTGGTTACAAAAATGTATCGATAAAGATACAAAATTATTGTACCGTTAATCAATTCTAAAGTCAAGTAAACAAAGCGGTAAAAAATGAATTATTTTTTTATAATTGTGTCTGGGAAACATTTAAACACTAAATGTAGTGTGTCAAACTTAAGTTGGCGGGAGCCGAACCCCTATCGTCTGTCAGTGTGCCCTTTCGGTGCTTTTCGCCTTTTTTGTCTTAATGGACAAGTATTGGCAAAGGCTTCAACGCAGCATGAGCGGAAAGCTGCCCGTCAAAACCGATAGTGTTCGGCTCCCGTCAACTTAACAGTTTTTACATGGACTAAAAAAGAATATATGTCGAACATCCGGCAATGATAAGTTACGGGTTCATAAATAACAAAAAACCCAATACAAAAAAGGAGATGTAAAACTATGTCTAACAATTCCAGCAATCGTCTTGTCATTCCCGCAGCACGCGAGGCAATGGATAAGTTCAAGATGGAAGCAGCAAGCGAAGTCGGCGTTAACCTGAAGAACGGCTACAACGGCGAGCTCACCGCACGCCAGGCTGGCTCCATCGGCGGCCAGATGGTCAAGAAGATGATCGAGGCATACGAGAACGGCCTCAAGTAAGAGCACTAAAGGAACGATGCTCGCACATTGCGAGCATCGTTTTTCTACATTATTAAATATATATAGAAAATATATTATTTCTTCTCGGCCAGCATGCGGAAAAATGCGTCCCTGGCCTTTGTCTTCTGCGCGCGGCTTATGGGGACGATCGCATCGTTTAAAAGCTTAAAGCCGTTTATCTCCATCGTCGCAATGTTGCGCACATTCACCCAGTAGCTCTGGTGGCAGTGGATAAAAGCGCTCTTATCCTCGACGCTCTTTAAAAGCTCTGCCGGAGACTGCGTCGTCATATAGCTTTCGCCGTCCGTCACGACCCTTGTCTTGTGAAGCGCGCGCTCAAGATACATGACCGTGTCGGTGGGTATCCTCATGGCCGAAGCGCCGGACTTTATGAGCATGAAGTCCCGCGGCTTTGTGATGCTCGCGACCGCTTTTTCAAGCGCCATCGGTAGCCGCTCGTCCATCTGAGACTTGAGCACGAAATAGATGTGCTCTGTATTGTACACCTCGGGCGCATAAAATATGTAGCTTGATACGAAAACTATCTTGCACTCCGGTGCGATGCGGTTTATCTCGCCTGCAAGCTCGATGCCGTCAACGCCCGGCATCTGAATATCCAGCAGGGCAATATTCGGCACATAGGCAGTGCCCTCCATTTTAAAAAGCAGCTCGTTTGCGCTGCCAAATTCCGCGATCACCGGCGAGTGCCCCGCCAAAATGCTTTCGGCAAGTTTTCGTGTATGTTTTAGATGCAGACCGTCGTCATCGCAAATGGCAATTTGAAGCATACCTGACCCCTTTGACCCTTTCTAACAAAATAATACTATAATACAACAAATTTATCAATCCATATTTGCAAATTATGCAAGAAAAGTGACTGATTATGTAATGTGCGCGCCCAAACGCGCCAGTTGATGCTATCTTATTAAGCTGTAGAGATGATATAAAGGGGGAGAGGGCTTGATAAGGATATGTCTTGTCGACAATGACAGCGAGAGCGCTGCAAACGTGAAGAAAGCGATGGATGATTACTTTGCCGGATTTGCCGTAAAGTATGAGGTCGATGCCATGGATCCGTGCAAGCTGATATCGCCGCAGCTGTGGCTTGACTGCGCATATGACCTGGCGGTGTTCAACCTCTCGGACGAGCTCAGCCGAATTCAGCTTCTGGAGTATTCCGTGGAGGTGCGCAGGCTATGCCGGAAAACGAAGGTTATCTTCGTCTCCGATGAGCTGAACAGCGTTCTGGACACATTCGATTATGATCCGGATTATTTCATACATAAGCCGCAGGCAGACGAGAGATTTCCCATCGCGATGGAGCATCTGCTGAAGCTGGACGTAAACAAGGGCTCGAACGGCCTTGTTTTGAGCACGAAGCAGGCAAAGCATATAGTCCCGCAGAGATCGATCCTGTATATCGAGCACTATCAGCACAAATCCAAGGTAGTGTGCGAGGATAAGGAGATCACCTGCAGCGAGAAGCTCAGTTCGCTGCTCGAGAGGCTCGACGGGGCGGTATTCGTGCGCTGCCATTGCAGCTTTATCGCAAATTTGAACCATGTGCGCAAGTTCACCCGCACCCAGCTGCACATGAGCAACGGCGATGTTCTGCCGTGCAGCCGCAGCAGCCAGCAGCTCGTGCGCGAGGCATTGGAAAGCAACGGCAGGTTCAAGCTCTAAAACTGCAAATTATGTCGATAACCTTACCAATTATGCATTTTGGCCGCCATATTCAGCAAATTGTGGTACAATCATGCGCTGGGTGGATATACACGTGAAAATACATTTTGGCAATTAAATTTTAAAATAAAAATATAAGGAGAGAGAACATGAAGAAAAGACTTTTGAGCGGTCTTTTGGCGCTGTGTCTGATCTTTTCGCTGCTGCCCGTGTCGGCGTTCGCTGATGAAGTGACCGCCAGCGGCACCTGCGGCGACGACCTGACATGGACGCTTCAAGACGGCACCCTCACCATCTCCGGCACCGGAGATATGGAGGACTACGATTGGCTGTATGCCCCGTGGTATTCCGATAACGACAAAATAGAGAGTGTAGAGATTAAAAACGGAGTAACGAGCATTGGCTATCACGCATTCTCTAACTGCCGTAATCTCAAAAAACTAACAGTTTCTGAAAGCGTGACGAGCATTAGACAAAACGCATTTGAGTATTGCTCAAGCCTTGAAAGCGTCACCATACCGGCCAGCGTAACGAGCATTGAACGAAATGCATTTGATGAATGCTGGTCGCTGGATAAAGTCTATTATTCAGGAACAATGGAGCAGTGGGGCGCAATTGATGTCGGAGTAAACAATTATTATTTGTTGGAGGCAGACATCTATTGCGAGGATGGCAATATCACTCAGCCCATTTATTGCGGCGACAATCTCACATGGGCGTTTGAAGACGGCACACTGACCATCTCCGGCACCGGAGATATGTTCGACTACCACGGAATCGACGCTCCGTGGTTCGGCAAAAGCAGAAGAATAGAGAATGTGGTGCTGCAAGGCGGCGTAACGAGTATAGGCTATTACGCATTTGCTAACTGCACCAATCTTAAAAAAGCAACCATTCCTGACGGCGTGACGAGCATTGGAGAGGGCGCGTTCGCTTATTGCGAAAGCCTTGAAAGCATCAACATACCGGCAAGTGTCACGAATATTGATGACTGGGCATTTGAGGATTGTTGGTCGCTGGATGAAGTCCACTATTTGGGAACGATGGAGCAGTGGAATGCGATCACCATCAGAGTGTACAATGATCGCTTATTATACGCTGGTATTCAGTGCACCGATGGCAATATCAATGGGCCATATAGTTGTGGAGAAAATGTTACATGGCTGTATGAAGACGGTACTCTTACCATATCCGGCACCGGGGAAATGTACGACTACAGCTGGGGAGGCTATGCACCGTGGTCCGGTAAAAAGCAAAAAATAGAGAATGTCGTTATAGAAAGCGGCGTGACGAGCATAGGCTATAGCGCATTCGAAAACTGCACGAATCTCAGAAAATTGACCATTCCTGTCAGCGTAACGACCATTGGTGAAGAAATCATTGACTATTCCTGCTGGGGACTGGATGATGTCTACTATTCAGGAACGGTCTCTCAGTGGAACGATATCACCATTGGGGAATATAACTGGCGCTTATATGATGCTGAGATCCATTGTACCGATGACGATATAATTCCGCTCCGCAAATGCGGCGATAACCTCACATGGGCGTTTAAGGACGGTGTCCTCACCATCTCCGGCACCGGAAAAATGGACGACTACTACGACGGGAGCAGCGGCCCGTGGGGCTATAAAGCCAGCCTGATCGAGAAGATCGTAGTAGAGGACGGCGTAACAAGTATTGGATTGGCTGCGTTCCGCAGCTGCGAGAATCTAAAAAGCGTCGTCTTGCCTGCGAGCATTAAAAAAATCAACTATTCACCTTTCTTCGAATGCCCTGCATTAACGGATATCGAATTTGTCGGAACATCTGCACAGTGGAAGCAGATCCGTATAATGGATTGCAGCGATACTCTGAAATCTATCACCGTGCACTGCGACGATAGAGACATCCGTTATGCTACTACATGGTCACTGCAAGACGGCACGCTCACCATTTCAGGCACGGGCGATATGTTCGATTATGATAACTTCTACGACGTTCCGTGGTATGACGAGTCTGACGAGATCAAGAGTGTTGTGTTCACAGAGGGCGTAACAAGTATAGGATATTGCGCATTCAGATACTGCACGAGCATCAAAAGCTTGACGATCCCCGCCAGCGTGAAAAGCATAGGTGACTATGCATTCGACTCATATGCAGCTTACGGCTATTCGGCTTTAAGACAAGTCAACTATTCGGGAACAATGGAGCAGTGGCGCGCGATCGATATCGGAAGGCACAATGATACACTCAAGCGCGCAGACGTGGTCTGCTCCAATGGAACTATAATTGCACCTAATTATTGCGGTGAAGATACCACATGGACGTTCGAAAACGGCGTTCTGACCATCTCCGGCACTGGAGATATGGATGGCTATTTTGCCTTAGATGGCGGCGCGATTCCGTGGTATTTCAAACGCAAATTAATAGAGAAGATCGTGATAGATGAAGGCGTAACAAGCATCGGCAGCGCGGCGTTCAACGGCTGTACGAACCTGAAGAGCATTGAGATACCTGAAAGCCTTACATATATCGGCCGCAACGCGTTCGTCTACTGTGATGCGCTGACGGATATCAACTACGCAGGCACGGTGGCGCAGTGGAACGAGATATATGTAGCCGATTTCCATATCACCAAGCTCCCTGCAACGATCCATTGCGAGGATGGAGATATCCGCACATCCTCTTACTGCGGCAGTAATATCAGATGGACGCTTGAAGACGGCGTTCTGACCATTTCCGGCTCAGGCGACATGTATAACTACCAGGAGGACAGCTATACACCGTGGTATGATCAGGCTGAGTCGATCACCTCCATCGTGATCGAGGACGGCGTGACCAGCATAGGCGCATTTGCTTTCTACAATTGCAAAAACATAACGAATATACGTATTCCCGATAGCGTAACGGTCATACAAGAGCAGGCGTTTTCTTCGTGCAGCGGCCTTGAGAGCATCACGATCCCCGGTTCTGTTACGTATATTGGCGACTACGCATTCAGTGGCTGCACAGGGCTTGAGGAAGTAGTTATCTCCGAAGGCGTGGAGCGTATCGGAGCTAATGCATTTTCCAGCTGTGAAGTCCTTGAAAGCATAACTCTTCCCAGCACTATAGAGAGCCTTGGCAGAAGTTATTACTCAGGCGAATATGCGGCTGTATTCACTGACTGCCCGAAGCTTAAAAGCATAATCGTCAGTGAAGATAACAAAGCGTTCAGCTCGGATGACGGCGTGCTGTTCAGCAAGGATAAGAGCGAGATCATCACTTACCCTGCCGGCAAGGAAAACACCGAGTATCAGATCCCGAACAGCGTTGTCACTATAAGCTACAATGCCTTCATGGGCTGCAAAAAATTGCAGACGGTCGATATTCCCGACAGCGTAGTAAAAATCAAAGATAAAGCATTTTTCGCGTGCGAGGGTCTTAAGAATATCGTCATTCCCAATAGTGTTGCAGCGATAGGCTATGAAGCGTTTTATGGCTGCTCAAGCCTTGAAAGCATTACGATCCCGTACACTGTCACCTATATCGGTGAAAATGCGCTCGGTGCTTGTGGTGCACTCAAGGATATATACTATGGCGGCTTTGCCTCGGGCTGGAAAGAGCTTTACCCGTATACACCGGACAATGTAACAGTTCACTTCGCAGACCCAATGGACATACAGGCAAGCGGCGACTGCGGGTGGGATGTCACTTGGACTTTGGACAAAGGCGTTCTCACCATCTCCGGCGAAGGGGATATGTATGATTATGGCGTCTACGATCGCTCCGAAAAGGCACCGTGGTACTATATTTCGGAGGCGGTAAACAAGGTCGTCATCGAAGACGGAGTGACCAGCATCGGCTGTTATGCCTTTGCAAACTTCGCAAAACTGACAGAAGTGACTATCCCCGATAGCGTAACGAGACTTGAAATGGATGCATTCCAGAACTGCAAGAGCCTGAAGAGCGTTGCGATCCCTGAGAATGTTTATTACATCGGCTATGAGGTGTTCTACGGCTGTGAGAGCCTGACCGAAATCAAGCTCCCCGATGGAGTGACCAGGATTTGGGGCAGCGTATTTGCTGGATGCACTAACCTCGTTAAGTTTGAGGTCAACGAAACCAATCCCAATTATTGCACGATCGACGGAGTGCTTTACAGCAAGGACAAGACCACTGTAGTAAGATTCCCGACTGGCAAGGAAGCGGAAAACTATTCGGTACCGAATACTGTTACGAACATCAGCTATAACGCATTTTCCGGCTGCGCTGGCCTGAAAGGCATTTCGATCCCTGACAGTGTCGTGAGTATTGGCAGCAGCGCATTTGCAGACTGCATTAATTTGACAAGCGCAAATATCCCGTCCGGCATTACCGAAATTGAGGAGAACGTGTTCTCAGGATGCGCAAAGCTGGAGAGCATCAACATCCCCGAGGGCGTTACGACAATAAGATGGGGTGCATTTGAAGACTGCGACAGCCTGGAGAGCGTCAAGCTTCCGAACAGCGCAAGCGAGGTGAGCAACTCCGCATTTTCGGGCAAAAACCTGAAAGCATTTATTGTGAACGACGACAACCCGTACTATTTCACACAGGATGGCGTGCTTTTTGAAAGGATACCTGCTCAAGACTCGCTGTCTGACGAGTATGAAGAACAGTTTGACATGGTCAGATACCCCACGGGCAAGACCGATGAGAGCTACACTGTTCCAGCATTCGTCCGTTCAATTTACGCCTATGCGTTTAGTGAGAACACATACATTAAATCTATTATAATTCCCGATGGAATAACCGGGATCCTTGACGGTACGTTCGGCGGCTGTTCAAATCTCGAAAGCATTGTCATCCCCGAAAGCGTAACATTCTTTGAGTGGTCATTTAGCGGCTGTGACTCGCTGAAGGATCTGTATTACGAAGGCTCGGAGGATCAGTGGGATCAAATCAGAAAGATATGGGCCGATCCGGAAAACGTCACAGTTCACTACAACTACACCGATGGTCACTCCGGTGACTGCGGCGACGACACCAAATGGACGCTCAAAGACGGCGTATTGACCATTTCCGGTACCGGAGCTATGCAGGATATGGGAGTGTCAGGTACACAACCGTGGGAGAGCATAGCAGGCCTGATCACAAGCGTGGTTATTGAAGACGGCGTAACAAGCATAGGCGAAAATGCATTCGATTGCTGCAATAACCTCAAAACCGTAATTATCCCCGAAAGCGTTACCGACATCTCTTATGACGCATTTGCAGGATGCGTAGGACTTGAAAGTATAAGCGTTGATGTAAATAACAGCGTATACTGCTCGGTAGATGGGATATTGTTCAATAAGGATAAGACAATACTGTGCACTTATCCTGCAGGCAAACCGGCAAGCGAGTATACGATCCCCGAGAGCGTGCAGACTATCGGCGACTATGCTTTCATAGACAGCAAAAACCTGTTCACCATCAACATCCCTGAAAGTGTAACAGACATAGGTTACGGCACCTTCAGAAGCTGCACGAAGCTTGAAAACATCAATATTCCGAGCGGCGTTACCATGATAAAGGCATATGTTTTCGAGGGCTGCGAGAACCTGAAGAGCATTACGCTTCCTGATGGTGTTACGAGCATTGGATACTACACCTTCGGATTCTGCTCGAAGCTTGAAAGCATTGTTATCCCCGCAAGCGTTAAAACTATCATTGAGGCTGCTTTCGAAGACTGCAGCGCGCTGGAGAGAGTGTATTACAAGGGCACGCAGGAGCAGTGGGGCCAGATCGACATTTCATACGCCAATGAGTGCCTGACCCTTGCCGAGATCCATTACAACCACGTCGATGGCCGAGTACACGAGCTCATTCATCACGAAGCTAAGGCACCCACCTGCACAGAGTCCGGCTATGAGGCATACGACACCTGCACCGGCTGCGACTACACGACCTACAAAGAAATAGCGAAAACTGCTCACCAGTATGTAGAAACCGTGTTTGCCCCCACCTGCACGGTGAAGGGATACACCACGCACACCTGCTCGGTCTGTGGCGACAACTACATCGACCGCTATGTTGACGCTCTCGGCCACGCCCGTGTACACCATGACGGCAAGGCAGCGACCTGCACGGAGTCCGGCTATGAGGCATACGACACCTGCTCCCGCTGCAATTACACGACCTATAAGGAGCTCGCGGCACTTGGCCACGATTTTGGCGAGTGGACGGTAACTACCGAGCCTACCTGCACCGAAAAGGGTACTGAGACCAAGTCCTGCTCACGCTGCAATGAGACCAAGACGAGAGATGTTGACGCTCTCGGCCACAACCATGTACACCATGACGGCAAGGCAGCAACCTGCACGAAGCCCGGCTATGAGGCATATGACACCTGCTCACGCTGCAATTACACGACCTATAAGGAGCTCGCGGCACTTGGCCACGATTTTGGCGAGTGGACGGTAACTACCGAGCCTACCTGCACCGAAAAGGGTACTGAGACCAAGTCCTGCTCACGCTGCAATGAGACCAAGACAAGAGAGGTCGCGGCGCTTGACCACGACTATGTTGGCGGATCCTGCAGCTTCTGCGGCGAAGAGGATCCGGACTACATCGTAGCACCTGTCATCAAGGTGACAACATCCAACGGCAAGCCGGTCATCAGCTGGAATGCAGTTGACGGCGCAGCAAAGTACCAGGTCTACCGTAGCACCGACGGCGTAAACTACAGCCTGCTCATCACCACCTCAAAGACCAAGGTGACCAACACCGGCGCAAAGGCAGGTACGAAGTATTACTACATAGTCACGGCGGTCAAGGCCAATGGCGCGGTGTCCGATGACAGCACTGCCAAGAGCATCACTTGCAAGCCCGCAGCGCCGACTGTGAGTATCAGCCGTGTTAGCGGTAAGGCAAAGCTTAGCTGGGGCAAGGTTGCTGGTGCAACGAAGTATTATGTTTATCGCAGCACCGACGGTACAAACTACAACCTCCTCAGCTCAACCACTAAGACTGCCTACACCGACAGCAAGTCTGCCTCCGGCAAGAAGTATTACTACAGAGTCAAGGCAGTCACAGTCGTAAACGGCAAGGCGATAGTCTCCGGCTTCAGCAATACAAAGAGCATTTTCACCTCGCTTGCAAAGCCGACAGTGAAGATCACGACTGCAAGCGGCAAGCCGAAGCTCACTTGGAGCAAGGTCACCGGTGCGGATAAGTACTACATCTATCGCTCAACTGACGGCAAGACCTTCAAGCATTTTGCCACGACAACTAAGCTCAGCTACACCAACACCAGTGCCAAGAAGGGCACGAAGTACTACTACAAGGTGAAGGCAGTTTATACCGCAAACACCAACGCAAACTCCGCATTCAGCACCGTCGTCAGCATCAAGGCGACAAAATAAACCAATAAACAACAAGCATCCCAACTCATTTGGGATGCTTGTTAAAAACGAATAACCGATGTAGGAGGAAAAATGAAAAAGAAGGTACTTAGCATATTCCTTGCAGTCTGCTTTGTGTTCATGCTGCTGCCTTTTGGCGCATATGCGGCAACATATACGGGCGGCACCTGCGGCAAGAACCTCGAGTGGACACTCAAGGGCACCACACTCACCATTTCCGGCAAGGGAGCAATGTCCAATTACGACTGGGATGCCCCGTGGAGCGAAAAAAGCGAGTCAATAGTAAATGTCGTGATAAAAGACGGCGTAACAAGCGTTGGAAACAGCGCGTTTGTCGGCTGCTTTAAGCTGAAGAATATCACGATCGCCGACAGCGTTCAGAAGATAGGCAGCGCGGCATTTCAGTACAGCAATGAACTCGCGAGCATCACTCTTCCCGCGAGCTTAAAGAGCATCGGTCAGAATGCTTTCTACGGCTGTATAAGCCTGCAGGATGTCAATTATTCCGGCACGATGGCTCAATGGGCAAAGGTGAAGGTCGCGGCGGATGAGGCGCTGATCTCGGCCGCGATAATTCACTGCGCTGACGGCGATGTGGATAATCACAGCGGCACCTGCGGCGAAAATGCAACTTGGGATCTCACCGACGGCGTCCTCACCATCTCCGGCAAGGGAGAAATGATGGGCTACGACGAAGGAGAATATGCCCCTTGGAGATACAGATCTGATTCGATCACTTCGATAGTAATAAATAACGGCATAACGGCCATCGGCAGCGCAGTGTTTATGGGCTGCGGAAAAGTTACGAGCGTTTCTATCCCCGCTAGCGTAAAATCAATTGAATACGAGGCGTTCTACGGCTGTGAAAGTCTCGAGGCCATCGAGCTTCCCGGCACCTTGAAAACTATTGGCGATGTCGCTTTTCTGGGCTGCGGATTTAAAGATATAGTTGTGCCCGAAGGTGTGGAGTCTATCGGCTACCTTGCTTTCACACTTTGCGATAAGCTTGAGACCGCATCCATTCCCGGCAGCGTTAAGAAAATCGGTTGGGCTCCGTTCAAAGGCTGCAAGAGCCTTAAGAGCATAACTGTAGCCAAGAAAAACAAGGCATACTTCTCAAATAAGGGCGTATTGTTCGAAGTAGCAGGAATGAACATAGTTTCATATCCCGAAGCCAAGGAATTGAGCGAGTCATCTCCTGTACTTAAGGTCACGACCGCAAACGGCAAGCCGAAGCTCAGCTGGAACAAGATAGACGGTGCCGCAGAATACCGTATCTATCGTTCGACCGGCGACAGTTATAAATTAAATTTCTTCGACGCTACCTCAAATGCTAGCTATACCGATACCAGAGCCAAGGCCGGCACGAAGTATTATTATGTCGTAGAGGCAGTTGGTGAGTATGACGAAGTATACGACTACAGTGCGATCAAGAACGTCCAGTGCAAGCCCGCAGCGCCGACTGTGAGCATCAGCCGTGTAAGCGGCAAGGCAAAGCTTAGTTGGAAGGCGGTTTCGGGTGCAACGAAGTATTATGTCTACCGCAGCACCGATGGTACAAACTACAACCTCCTCAGCTCAACCACTAAGACTGCCTACACCGACAGCAAGTCTGCCTCCGGCAAGAAGTATTACTACAGAGTCAAGGCAGTCACAGTCGTAAACGGCAAGGCGATAGTCTCCGGCTTCAGCAATACAAAGAGCATTTTCACCTCGCTTGCAAAGCCGACAGTGAAGATCACGACTGCAAGCGGCAAGCCGAAGCTCACTTGGAGCAAGGTCACCGGTGCGGATAAGTACTACATCTATCGCTCAACTGACGGCAAGACCTTCAAGCATTTTGCCACGACAACTAAGCTCAGCTACACCAACACCAGTGCCAAGAAGGGCACGAAGTACTACTACAAGGTGAAGGCAGTTTATACCGCAAACACCAACGCAAACTCCGCATTCAGCACCGTCGTCAGCATCAAGGCGACGAAATAAAGAAGATTTGAAAAAATAAAAAATTTTTTCAAAAACCATGTCCCCTTTTGTCCCATAGAGAACATAAGGGGGGTAGTGCCTGGGCATCAGGCTCTGCACCGTGTCCTTCGGGGCTCACAATATACAATATCACACTATGGGAACAGCGGCAGGCTTCAACCTGCCGCTGTTTTCCGTTTGGGTGCAAAAAGCTCCCGTATGTTTCATACGGGAGCTAGTGTGTTTTAGTCTCTATACTCAAATTCGAGGTTATAAATGCTGACGGTGTCGCCGTCCTTGATGCCCATGGCCTCCATGCGCTCAAACACGCCGGACTCACGCAGAACACGGTCAAAGTACATGCGGCTCTCGTTGTCGTCAAAATTGATAGAGCCGAGAAGCCGCTGCATCCACGCACCCTCAACGACCCAGACATCGTCAAACTGCTCGATGGTGAGCTGCTCGGAGGTGTCGATCACGGGCTCGGGCGGAACATAGTCTGCCTCAAAGCGGATGACCGGCGGCAGATCCTGAAGCTCGGCTGCGGCGACACTCACGAGTTCGTGCGTGCCGTTGTGCGTAGCGGCGCTCATCTCGAAAAACTCGTAGCCCAGCGCCTCGACATGCTCGCGCAGCCTGTCGATATTCTCACGGTCGTCGCCGAGAAGGTCGCACTTATTTGCGGCAACTATCTGAGCCCTACTTGCAAGCTCGGGGCTGTACTCATGCAGCTCGGCATTTATCGTGTCAAAATCCTCGATGGGGTCGCGCCCCTCGCTGCCGGAGACATCAACAAGATGAATAAGCAGACGGCAGCGGTCGATATGCCGCAGAAAATCATGACCCAAGCCCGCACCCTCGGATGCGCCCTCGATGATGCCCGGGATATCGGCCATTACAAACGAGCGCCCCTCGTCGACATACACAACGCCGAGGTTAGGGAAGAGGGTGGTGAAGTGGTAGTTTGCGATCTTCGGATGCGCCTTGCTGACAACGCTCAGAAGCGTCGACTTGCCGACGTTGGGAAAGCCCACGAGACCGACATCGGCCAGCAGCTTGAGCTCAAGCGTGATGTCGTGGCTCTCGCCGGGAAGACCCGGCTTTGCAAAGCGGGGCACCTGACGGGTGGGCGTTGCAAAATGCTTATTGCCCCAGCCGCCCTTGCCGCCGCGGGCAACAACGAACTTCTCACCGTCGGACATGTCGTGCATGATGCCGCCGGTCTCGGTGTCGCGGATGAGCGTGCCGCGTGGGACACGGATAAACAGGCTCTCGCCGTCCTTGCCGGAGCAACGCTTGCCCTGGCCGTCCATACCGTTGCCTGCGACATATTTGCGCTTATATCTGAAGTCCATCAGCGTGGACATATTATCGTCAACAACAAAGACGATATCGCCGCCTCTGCCGCCGTCGCCGCCGTCGGGGCCGCCTGCAGCGACATACTTTTCGCGGTGGAATGCGATCGCGCCGTTGCCGCCGTTGCCCGCCTTGACGGTGATCCTTGCCTTATCAACAAAAGAAGCCATAGCGTGCCTCCTTAAAATTTAGTAAAAACAATGCCGGACAGTGAGTCCGGCATTGTCAAATCTTCATTTACTGAGCGATTTCTTCGTAAACAGAGACCTTTTTGCGGTCCTTGCCCATGCGCTCGAACTTTACCTTGCCGTCTACGAGGGCGAACAGGGTGTCGTCCTTACCCTTACCAACATTGGTACCCGGGTGGATCTTAGTTCCGCGCTGTCTGACAAGGATGTTGCCGGCCAGGACAAACTGACCATCTGCTCTCTTAGGTCCAAGACGCTTAGACTCACTGTCACGGCCGTTCTTGGTTGAACCCATACCTTTTTTATGTGCCATTAAGGTTACACCTCCATTATCAGTAGTAG
>CAVGBM010000048.1:0-5913 GCA_963627445.1 Oscillospiraceae bacterium
ACCGGTCGGGCTGAGGCAAAAACGATTAGAAAAGGCGTAAAAACGAATTGAAACTCCGGCAGTGGTGGCACTGCCGGAGTTTTTGCATATGCGGGCGATTATCTATGACAAACATCAACAACAAGTTTATCTGTCCGAGCGGAAGCCGGGCTTACCGACGAAGAAGAGGGCAAGGGTGTCGGGGCCGACATGGGCGCCGGTCACGGGCTCGTAGCACTCGATGATTATATCCTTGGGCGGGGCGACCTCGCGTAGGCGGGCGGCCAGATGCTCGGCATCCTCGGCGCAGTCGGCGTGCGCGATGCCGACGATGTGCTCACCGGCGTTCTGGACATACTTCTCGTACACCTTCACAAGCCCTTCAATGGCTCTGCGTCTGCCGCGCTCCTTTTTGATGCAGACTATCTTGCCCTGCTCGTCGCCGATGAGCAGCGGCTTTATCTGCAACACGGAACCTGCCAGCGCCACGGCGTTTGAGAGCCTGCCGGTGCGCCTGAGATGCATGAGGTCGTCGACCATGAATATCTGGCAGACGCTGTAGCTCAGCTCATTGAGCCTGCGCTCTATCTCGTCGATATCCATACCCGCGTTTACATACTCGACTGCCTTGAGCACGACGATGCCCTCGGCGAGCGAGGCGCTGAGCGTGTCGACGGCGCGCAGATCACGCTCTGGGTACTTGGCCTTGAGCTGCTCGATGGCCATTTTCGCCGAAGCGAACGAGCCGCTGATGCCCGAGGACATGCCGACATACAAAATGTCGTCGCCGGCCTGCAAAGCGGGCTCCATGTACTCCTCAAATCTGTAGGGGTTGACCTGCGAGGTGTTGACGCTTGCGTGCTTTCTTATCGCGCCGTAGTAGCCTGCGCCGTCGAATTTGCGGGTGTCGGTGCACATGTACTCTTCACCGTTGACGATATACGACAGCGGGACGACGGTGATGCCGAGCGCTTCGGTCGTGTCGGTGGACAGGTTTGCGGAGGTATCGGTAAAAATGCGGTAACTCATAATAATTCCCCTTTGAGCAGCTTCAATCTAATCTGCCAGATTAGATTATCACGGCGTTAAGATTATGTCAAGTCTAAAAAGATAAAGTTGTCATTGACTGCTGAATTATTTGTGTGCTAAAATAGCGGACAGAAATGCTTAATTCGGAGTGGTTTTGATGACATTGGACAAGGCTCTCGTGGCTGCAAAGCTGCGCAGATGGGAGAAGTATCTGAATAACTACCGCCTGCCGATGTGGGAGGACATCCCCGACATCGGGCTTTACATGGAGCAGATAGTGACGCTGCTCAAGGGCTACCTGGACTACCTGCCGCCGGAGCTCAAGGAGGAGCAGTTTATCTCGGCTGCGACGGTGAACAACTATGTCCGCAAGAAGATCATGCCCGAGCCGATAAAAAAGCGCTACTACCGCACGCACATTGCGTATCTGATCATGATCTGCTCGCTCAAGCACTGTCTTAGTATTCCGACCCTGCAGACGATGATACCCATGGGGCTCACCGAGGACGAGCTGCGGGATATCTATAACTCCTACGCAAAGCAGCACAGCCGTGCGGCGGTGTATTTTACAAATCAGGTGCGCCTTGCGGCGGCCGATATCCTCGACCACGAGGAGACGACTGAGCTTTCGATGGAAAATGCCGAGGATCTCATCACTGCGGCGGCGGTGATAAGCGGCTTTTCGAGGCTTTTTGCGGAAAAGATGCTGCTTCTCGACGGAAAGACCATCGAGACCGGCGGCGACATTTCGCTGGATAGATAAGTATAAAACACCAAGCACTGTTTTGCCGAAAGGTCGAAACGGTGCTTTTTCTGTAGATGTGACCAAAAAATCGGCGCTTTTTCGGCAAATTGACCATTGGAAAAGGCAAGCGGACTTGGTATGATACAATCAGTTAAAATTTTAAAAATGATAGGAGAGACAATGAGAAAGAAAATTTTGAGCATATTTCTTGCGGCGTGTCTGATATTCAGCCTGCTGCCCGTCTCGGCGATGGCGGATGCGGCGGAAAGCGACACCTGCGGAGACAACCTCACATGGACGCTCGAAAACGGTACGCTGACCATCTCCGGCACGGGCGAGATGACGGATTTTTCTACCTCACTAAATCCGGATGGAAGCGGAACGATGATAACCAGTGCTCCTTGGGGCGAATATTACGAAACGATAAAGAGTGTGGTCATCGAAAACGGTGTGACGAACATAGGAGGCTATGCTTTCTACAAATGCAGCAGCGTGACGAGCATTACGATGCCTAACAGTGTAACCAGTATCGGGAAATTTGCATTCCGTGGCTGCAGCAACTTGAAAAGCGTGACGATCGGCAACGGCGTGACGGTCATCGGGGACAGAGCGTTTTACGATTGCAGAAAAATTGAGAATGTGTACTATAACGGTGATATCAAGTCTTGGCTTGGGATAGAGTTTAAGTTTGCTAATTCAAATCCTTGCTACTATGGCAGCGATTTGTACTTTGACGGAAAACTCGCAACCGATATCGTTATACCGGACGGAGTGACCAGTGTCGGATATTCTGCATTCTACGGCTGCAGCAGCCTGACGAGCGTGACGATTCCCGACGGCGTAACGAGCATAGGACTGTATGCGTTCAAGGATTGCGACGGCTTGACGAGTGTGACGATTGCTGACAGCGTAACCAGCATCGATGTCTCTGCGTTCTATGGCTGCAGCAGCCTGACCAGCGTGACACTAGGCAGCGGCGTGACGAGCATCGGAGGCAATGCATTCGAGGACTGCAACAAGATCAAGAATGTGTATTATAACGGCGATATTCAGTCTTGGCTTGGGATCAGCTTAGGTGGCTACTATTCAACTCCCTGTAACGGAAGTAATCTATATTTTAACGGTAAGCTTGTAACAGATGTCGTTATACCAAAAAGCATAACAAGCATCGGAGGCCATGCATTCTATGGTTGCAGCAGCATAACGAGCGTGGTAATACCCGACAGTGTGACGAGTATCGGAGAGAACGCATTCCACGATTGCACCGGCCTGACGAGCGTGACAATACCCGACAGTGTAACGAGCATCGGAGAATATGCATTCTACAACTGCAGCAGTCTGACAAGTGTAGCGATACCCGGCAGCGTAGCGAGCATCGAAAAATATGCGTTCTACGACTGCGAAAGCTTAACGAATGTGACAATAGGCAACGGTGTGACAAGCATCGGAGATTATGCGTTCCGCTACTGCAGTAGCCTGACGAGCATGACGATACCAGACAGCGTAACAAGCATCGGAACTGAAGCGTTCTACTGGTGCAGCAGCCTTAGAGATGTTGCGTTTAGTGGAACGAAAAAAGCTTGGTCTCTGATCGAGTGTAATTTATCTTCTGTATCTTCCTCTGTGCGGATGCACTATAACTGCGCCACACTTGACGGTCACTATGTCCTCGCAGAAAAGGTAGAGCCTACCTGCGCAACGAAAGGCTATGCCAAATATAGCTGCGCCTGCGGATATGAGTACACGGAAACGCTCACACTTGAGCACAATTATATCGACACCGTCATACAGCCGAGCTGTACTTCCGACGGCTACACGCTGTACAAGTGCCAATATTGTGGTAATAGCTACAAGGACAACTATACCAGCGAGCTCGGCCACAGCTACAAAAACGGCAAGTGCACACGCTGCGGCGAAAAGGATCCGAACTACGTTGCAGCGCCTGTGATCAAGATCACGACATCGGCGGGCAAGCCGAAGATCAGCTGGAGCAAGGTCGACGGTGCAGTGAAGTATCAGGTTTACCGCTCGACCAACGGTAAGACCTACAAGCCCTACACTACCGTGACTTCCGCAAGCTACACCGACAAAAACGCCAAGATCGGCACGACATACTACTACAAGGTCAAGGCTGTCAACTCTAACGGTGCTGAATCCGCGTTCAGCAATGACAAGAACATCAAGTGCGTACCCGCAGCGCCGACTGTGACGATCAGTAGGTCGGGCGGTAAAGCGAAACTGAGCTGGAAAAAGGTCACGGGTGCAACGAAGTATTGGATATATCGCAGCACCGACGGAAAGAATTACGGCAAACCTATTGCGACGACGAAGCTTAGCTACACCGACAGCAAGACCAAGTCCGGCACGAAGTATTATTACAAGGTCAGGGCAATTGCGGTCGTGAACAACACGAACATTGGCTCGAACTACAGCACAGCAAAGAGCTTCATGACCACGATGGCAAAGCCGACAGTGAAGATAACGACTGCAAATGGCAAGCCGAAGCTCAGCTGGAGCAAGGTCACGGGCGCGGATAGATATTACATCTACCGCAGCACTGATGGCAAGAGCTATACCAAGTATGCTACGACGACGAAGCTGACCTACACCAACACCGGCGCGAAGAAAAACACCAAGTATTATTACAAGGTAAGGGCAATCTGCTCCGCAAACACCGCCGCAAACTCCACCGACAGCGCAGTTGTCAGCATCAAAGCAACGAAATAACCACCAACGCCCCTGCGCATTTTGCGCATGGGCGTTCAGACAGAAAAAACTCGGGTATTCGATGTGAATACCCGAGTTTTCCTTTGCGCAAAGTTTTGTGTTTATTGGGGGATATTTTGAGGAGTTCCGCACTGCTGACGCAGACGGTTATGGCATTGTCTGTTGTGTGAAATTAAACTGTACGCAAATGATGTTAGTTGCAAGCGTTGGAGATCAAAAAGGGGAAGGTAAAGGTTGTTAGTTAGTTTGTTTTTTGAACCTCAAGGAATTCGTTTGGCGGAGCGTACAAGCATCTGAAAGAGTACGTCGGCCGCTTGCGAATCCCTTGAGTTTCATCTTCTCAGACCGTTTGTCATTGAGAGAGGTGTCATGGTCTGAGCTTCGGCCTGTCGGTCGGTCATGTCAGTCCGAAGAGGTGTATGGGGGGATCATAGAAAGGAAGTATTAGCTGACGGAAGTCGAGCCCCTTGCCGTCTGTCACTGTGCCTTTTCAGCGCTTTTCGCCTTTTTTGTCTTGGCGGGTTACGACACACCTTCGCCAAAGAAAGCCGAAAATCACTTGAAAATTCATCACTGACAGATGCTGCGCAGTTTTGCCGGAGCGGATTTTTGCTCAAGCAAGATAAAGTGCGCAGGGAATGCCTCCGTGTTGTCAAGGACTAAAACAAAGCATAATCGGAAATCCGCCCGTCAAAACCGACAGGGACTCAACTTCCGTCAGCTCGTGTCCCAAGGCCGGCTTGATGTAAAGGATCTGAGGTAGCAAATCGTTTCGGTCAATATGTAGGAGCCTTGGCATCTGTTTGAGTTACCCTTAGCTAACTTATGGTCTTATTATAGTTACCCTAGGGCAACTTGTCAAGAGTTTTTTCGAAAAAAATTAAAAAAATTTATTGAGTATCAATTGGTACAATAATTTTCGTCTAAGTTAGCCAAAAGTAACTTGACTTCCAACAGCAAACTGATATAATAAGACCAAAGAGCAAATTAAGGAGTATCATCATGCACGAATCCGGCGAAATGTACCTTGAAACTATATTGGTTCTGGGCAAGAAAAAGCCCACTGTCAGGGCGGTCGATGTCGCCGAGGATCTTGGCTACTCGAAGGCCTCGGTCAGCAGGGGGCTGTCCCGCCTCAAGGCCGACGGATGCATCCTTGTCGACACCGACGGCTACATTGCGCTGACCGAGAAGGGCAGGCAGATCGCCGAGAAGATATATGAGCGGCATGTCGTCCTGTCGCAGACGCTGATGGCGCTCGGCGTGGACGAGGAGACGGCGCTTTCCGATGCCTGCAAAATGGAGCACGACCTGAGCGACAGCTCCTTTGAGGCCATTAAAAAATATTTTAAATACGAATAAGCAACAAAAAAGCGACCCGTTTGGGTCGCTTTTTTCATTCTTCCACGTGATCCATGCCCTGACTTACAATT
>CAVGBM010000049.1:0-19263 GCA_963627445.1 Oscillospiraceae bacterium
GTTTTTTCATCCTACTAAATTCAGCAGCGAGTAGGTGTAGTCAAGGAGCATTTCGGAAACATACACGCCGTTTACCTCGTAGAGGGTGTTCTGCTCCGTGGTCTGCGCCGTTTTGGTCTTGCTGCCGGAAAATTCGAGCGTCAGCGTGATATCGAGCGCCTTCGTCACCTGCGCCTCGTGCGTTTTTTCGCTTATCGCCTTGAACGCTGCGACGAGACCCTTTGCGTCACCCAACGTGCAGCCGTGGTCGTCGGCAAACTCCTGCCACGCCTGCTCGTCCCACTTTTCGGCGGCGGACACGAGCACATTCGCCTTCTCAGAGATATCCTCGAGCTCGTCGGCAAAATCGCTGCACGCCTTGTCATCCAGCGGCGTTTCGCTGCAATCGATGACCGTATAGCGCCAGTCGTCGCCGTACTTGTCGGCATATTCCGCGCGCTTGTCGGCGATCTCCTTGTCCTTGTCGTCAAAGCGGATGACGGACAAAATGGTCTTGACGCTCTCGCCGTAAAAGCCGTCGCACATGCTGTCCCAATATCCGGCGAAGCCGTCATATTTCATGTTGTACCGCGCCTCGGCGGCCTGCACCCAGGCATCGGTTTGGCGCGGCTCGGGCGTTTGCGTGGGCTGCGGTGTCCGCTCGGGCAGCGGCATCCCGCACGCGCACAGCGCGAGCAGCATGGCCAATGTTATCATAACTGACAATAGCTTTTTCATCTTCTGACCTTTCTCCTGCGCGCCTTTGAGCGCCTGACGAGTGCAAGCACCGTCAGCGCCGCAAACAGCGCAAATATCACCGCCACCATGATGATGGCATTGCGGCGGACATCGTCCGGCCGCGCAGGCTGCGCTTCTTCGCTCACCGTCTCATCATCGTAGCGCACCTCGCCCGCGGCGACGAGCTTCACCGTGCCGTAGACCGTGCCGTCAGGGTCGCTGACGGTCATCTCGCCAAGCTCCGTGCCGGGCGTTACGTTGGCCGCGCTGTCGGAATAAAGCGTTATCTGCTTTGTAAGCCCGTCGGCGCTCAGATCGTTCGGCGCGAGCGCCGTAATATCCGATGCCGGACGCAGGTCGAGCTTGCCCCAGCGCTCGCCGTCGAGCACCGGCTGCGTGCCGACGATATCGGCCGTTGTTATTATACTGCGATAGCTGAAATTTTCAAACGCCCAGTCGAGCAGCGTCCTTGTATCGATAAAGCTGCCGACACTGTTCTCGCTCTCGTCGCTTTTTGACGCGCCCAAAACGACGGTCATGAACCGCAGGCCGTCCCGCTCTGCCGCGCCGACAAGGCACAGTCCGGCAGCGTCGGTGCGGCCGGTCTTTACGCCGATCGCCCCGCTGTAGACATAGCCGTCGCCGTATTGCGACTTGCTGCTCAAAAGCGCGTTTGAGTTTGAAAGTTGCCGCGCTCCGGAGGCATTCGTCGCCGGAACGGTGTGCTCGGCGGTGCCGACGAGCCTTGCAAAAAGCTCATGGCGCATGGCCTCATTCGCGATGAGAAACAGATCGCGTGCGGTAGTGCAGTGCCCGTCGGCGGGAAGACCGTGGGTGTTTTTGAAGCTCGTGCCAGTGCAGCCGAGCTCGGCCGCCCTGTCGTTCATGCGCTGCACGAATTTTTCGGTCGAGCCCGCGACATGCTCGGCAATTATGTTGCATGCCTCGTTTGCCGAGGCCAGAGCCGCGCAGTACAAAAGCTCCTCAAACGGCATCGTCTCGCCCTCGTGGATCTGTGCGGTGCTGCTGTCGTCGGTGAGGTCAAAATTGCAGTCGGCGGACGCTGTGACGCTGTCGTTTACCGACACCTCGCCGCGCTCGACGGCCTCGACCGCGACCAGCAGCGTCATTATCTTCGTCAGGCTCGCGGGCTCGGAGCGTGTATAGGCGTTTTCGGCAAACAGCAGTCTGCCGCTTTGCATGTCGCCGATGAGCACGCTTCGTGCGGTGTCGACATTCGGCGCATCGAGCGCATAGGCAGGCACCGCGCAGCCGAGCACAAGGCAAATTATAAGCGCAAGCGATAAAACACGCATTCTTCTCATAGCTATCTCCGTTAATACAGATAAGTTGACGGGAGTCGAACTTACCCTTATTATAAGTAACTTTTCCCGCTAACGCAACAGGAAATGACGTGGTTTGTTGCTTCCGTATTTACGCCATTTTGGTAAAATGCTATAATATTATAAAAAATTTTGTGCGGGGCAATGTCCCCAAATTCACCGCTGCGGCGTTATTATAGTCAAGGAAAGGGGGATGAGCTTGTGATCGTTTATTTGCAGATGATAGAGGGTGAGGAGAGCAAACGGCAGTTTGCGGCGCTGTACGAGACCTACAGAGGGCTCATGTTTTACACCGCAAACAGCATTCTGCACAATGCGCAGGATGCCGAGGATGCCGTGCATCAGGCGTTTATATCGCTCGTCGAAAATTTCTCGAAGATAAAAACGATAGAATGTCCCCAAACCCGCGCCTTCGTCGTTATAATAGTTGAACACAAGGCGATAGATCTTCTGCGCAAGCGAAACCGTCAGGCCAAGGTCGGCATGAATGAGGCCGTCTGCGGCGTTAACATTCCCCTGCCCGGCGACAACGGTCTTGCCGATGCGATGGCGAGCCTGCCTGCGCACGCCCGTGAGATACTGCTGCTGCGGTACTATAACGGCTACACGACCACGGAGCTTGCCGATTTCTTCGGCGTGTCGTATGCGGCGATGAAAAAGCAGCTCACCCGTGCCAAAACCGCGCTCAAAAAACGAATGGAGGAGGGAGACGCAGCCTATGCCGAATGACGCAATTTTCAATGATAACGACCTCAAAGCGGCAGCGCAGCTTGTTGCCGGATCGATGCTCGAAAGTTTCCCCTCCCGAGCCGAATGCGAGCACGAGTTTTCCGACGATTTTACAGCAAAAATGGATAAGCTGCTGCACCGGCAGAAGCGGCAGATATGGTACACGGTGATACGCTACGCCGCCATTATCGTCCTTGCGGCGACGCTCTCCCTCGGCGCAGTGATGGCCGCCAGCCCCACGGCGAGGGCCGCTGTGCTCAAGTGGACGAGGGAGCTGGTCGAGGGCAACATGGTCTATCATTTCTACAAGGAAGCGCCGGAAGAAACTCTGCCTCTGTACGGACTTGGGTGGATACCCGAGGGCTTTGAGGAGACCTCGGTCTACTATAACGATTCATTTTATCGGGCGATGTACTCAAACGCCGAGACGGGCAAGTCCTTCGTTTTTGAGTACAGCTACATGAACATCGGCACGGTGCAGACGGTCACATCCGGCGATGAGGCCAGCATCGAGCAGACAAAGGTAAACGGCATGCCCGCCGACTTTTACCGGCTTCGCAAGGCAAAGGATATAAGCGTTCTGCTCATCTTCGACGAGGAAAACGACATTTATTTTTCGATAACCGGCACGCTCGACAGAGACAGCATTTTCGACATTGCCGAGCACATTTATCTGAAAGGAGAAATGGAAAAATGACAAGCAAATCAAAGCAGACTCTGCTATGTGTTTTATCCGCCGTGCTGGCGGTTGCGCTTGTTTTCAGCCTTATCAGACTGCATAACTACAAGGAAAATCTTGAGGAACTGTATAACATCTCACGGATAGAGAGCGCTTTCTATTATACACGGGATGTTTATCTGAAACATGATCCCGAAGTATACTCAAACGACTATATAACATTGGATAAATTAAGCCAATTTCTTGTTTCCAAGGACGAAAAATGGGATGAACTCGGGAAGCTTGTTCATGCTGTCGCTGAGAATGTTTTCCCCGACAGCAAGTATAGACAAGAGGTGTCCGAAAAGCTCGACGCTCTTGAAATTTACCCGGAAGTGCGGGACGGTATGGCTCTTTTGATCGTCGATTTAGACGAACTCAAGGCACTTACCGAAGAAATCGAAAATCTCCCGCCCGATTTTTCGGACGACACGACGCAAGACGACACTCCATAAGACGCAAAAAAGGCTTCCCGAGTGGGAAGCCTTTTTGCTATATCGCTTTATTCGTCGTCGGATCCGTCCTCGTGGTCGAGGTCGAATTCGAGCTCTGCGTCACATTCGGGGCAGCGGATGCTGCCGAAGTCGAGGTCGTCCTCATAGACGGTCAAGGTCTTGCCGCACTGCGGGCAGGTGACCTCATACTCGATCTCATCACCGCAGCCGCAGCAGCCGGAGCAGCCGCCGTCGTAATCGTCGAGATCGTCATAATCGTCCTCGTCGTCTTCATCCTCGTCCATGTCGTCAAGGCACAGATCCTCAAGATACGCCATGTCCTCGCCGATATCGTCGATGCTGTCGGCAAGATCGGCAGCGGTCGCCTCGAGATCCTCAACATCGTCTGCAAGCGAGTCGAGAACATCGATCATGGCAAGCATGAGCTTGCCCTCGGGAGTTGCGCCGTCAACGCCGAGACCCTCGGCGAGACCCTTCAGATATGCTACTTTTTCAGATGCGGTCATAAGTCAAACCTCCTTACTGAACGCTTTAGCCGACAGACGATAGAGTTCGACTTCCGTCAGCTTATTTGTTTTTTGCTTATTAACTTATTATTTAGCTTATTATCAAGTGTAAATAACTTACTTTGCTCTGCCGAGGTACTCGCCGGTGCGGGTGTCGATCTGGATCTTCTCGCCCTCTTCGATGAAGAGAGGAACCTTGATCTCTGCGCCGGTCTCGACGGTGGCGGGCTTGGTCGCGTTGGTAGCGGTGTTGCCTGCAAAGCCGGGGTCAGTCTCGGTGACGACGAGGTCAACGAAGAAGGGAGGCTCGACATTGAAAACCTTGCCCTTGTAGGAGTAGATGGTGCACTCCATGTTTTCCTTGACGAACTTGAAGTTGTCGCCCAGAACGGACTCGTCAACGGGCTCGAGCTCGTAGGTCTCGGGGTTCATGAAGTAGTACAGGTTGCCGTCGTTGTAGCTGTACTCCATGGTCTGACGGTCGACGGTGGCATTCTCGAACTTTGCGGTGGGGTTAAAGGAAGTCTCGGTGACGGCGCCGGTGATGACATTCTTCATCTTGGTGCGGACAAAGGCTGCGCCCTTGCCGGGCTTAACATGCTGGAACTCAATGACCTGCATGACCTGACCGTCCATCTCAAAGGTAACGCCGTTTCTGAAATCGCCTGCTGTGATCATATAGATAATCCTCCAATGTAAATTTTCTGTTTAAATGTCTTAACTTATGTATTCTACATTAAATAGCATAAATATGCAAGATTATTTTCTGTCCGAAAGCCGATTTTGCACGGGTTTGCCGCCTTTTTCGCTTTTTCCGGTGCGTTTTTCAAAGGCGATCTGTATCATATACACCACAAACGCTATCACGCCGAACAGATACAGGATGTTTCGCACCGATGCGGGGAAGCTCGGGACGAGCGCCTGCACTATCGCCGTGCCGAAGATGAACAGAAAGCCCATCACCATCAGCGGCACCATGAGCTTGCTTCGTATATCCTTGTCGTTCTCTTTCTTTTTGGAATTGTTCTTTGCCATTTGCCATCCTCCTCAAAGTATTATCAGGTTTTTATCCGCATGTGTAATTACCTCGCAGCCGCCCTCGCGCAGGATGACCACATCCTCGATGCGAACGCCGAACTTGCCGGGCAGGTATATCCCCGGCTCTGCCGAGACGACCGCCCCGACGGGCATTACAGCCTCCGCCACCGGTGAAGCCGTCGGCGCTTCGTGAATGTCGAGCCCCAGGCTGTGCCCGAAGCCGTGGCCGAAATATTCGCCGTAGCCTGCATCGGCGATGACATCCCTCGCCGCCTTATCTATGCTGCGGCCGGTAACGCCCGCTCTGGCGGCCTTGATACCGGCAAGCTGAGCGCGCAGCACCGTGTCGTACACATTTTTCATCTCATCCGTTGCATACCCCACGGCGACGGTACGGGTCATATCCGAGCAATAGCCGTACTTAAGGCAGCCGAAGTCCATGGTGACAAAGTCGCCGTTCTGAACTAAGGTATCGCCGGGCACGCCGTGCGGCATGCTCGAATTTTTGCCCGTTACGGCGATGGGGTCAAAGGAGTTGCCCTCGCCGCCGTGCTTTAAAAGCCTGTAGGTTATCTCGGCGGCTATATCCCGCTCGCTGACACCGGGCTTTATTATCTGCAAAACATCCTTAAGCGCAAGCTCGGCTATCGCCTGGGCACGGCGCATATACTCCTGCTCCTCGGCGGTCTTTGACGCGCGCAGGGCATTGAAAATATGCTGGCACGGCGTGAGTTGCCTGCCCAAAAGATTTTCATAGGCAAGATACTGCCCGTGCGAGAGCGTGCCCTCCTCGCCGCCAAGACGCTCGACATGCTCATTGTCAAGCTCCGTTTTTATCAGCTGCGAAAGGCGCTTGCCCGCCCCGAAAAGGCGCAGTTTGATATTATCCGCAACGGTCTTCTCGGCCGCCTCGATATAGCGGGAGTCGGTGAACAAAAACGCACTTTTCCTCGTCACGAGCACCGCACCGTCTGTAAACGCAAAGCCCGTGGCGTAGCGCTGGTTTTTCTCGTTGGTTATGAGCACCGCATCAAGACCTGCGTCGATGAGGCTTTGTCTTATCCTTTCAACATTATTCATTTTATCATTCTTTCTCTTTTCGTTCAACACTGCGTATGTTTTTTTCAAATTTGCTTCTCGCGCCCATGACCTCATGGCCGCAGCCGAGGCAACGCAGCTTAAAATCCGCGCCTATCCTGAGCACCTGCCAGCGCTTTTCGCCGCAGGGGTGCTGCTTTTTCATGGTGACTATATCACCGACCTGAATATCCATCTATACCTCCGTCAGCGCTTTATCTCGTCCCAATATTTTTTCGCTGTCTGCTCGATCTTGTTATCGCCGTATTCGTAGTAGCGGGCGTTTTTGAGCTCATCCGGCAGGTACTGCTGCTTGACCCAATGGCGGTCAAAGCTGTGCGGGTACTTGTACCCCTGCTCGCGCTCAAAGCCCGTGCCGTCAGCATGGACATTCTGAAGCTCGCGTGGCACGGGGCCTGTTTTACCGGCCTTGACATCGGCGATGGCGGCATCTATCGCCATAACGCCGGAGTTTGACTTCGGGGCGGTAGCAAGGAAAATGCACGCCTCGGCAAGCGGAAGCTTGGCCTCGGGAAGCCCGAGCTGCAAGGCAGAATCGACGCACGCCTTGACGATGGGCACCGCCTGCGGGTAGGCAAGCCCGATATCCTCGCTGGCAGAGCACAGTATCCTGCGGCACGCGCCCACAAGGTCGCCGACCTCGAGCAGCCGCGCCAGATAATGCAGTGCCGCGTCGGGGTCAGAGCCGCGCAGCGATTTCATCAGCGCCGAGAGAATGTCATAGTGCTCGTCGCCCTCGCGGTCATAGCGCATGGCGCTGCGCTGGGAGATGGCATCGGCATCACTGAGGGTCAGGAGCACCTTGCCGTCATCACGCTTTGCCGCCGAAAACAGCAGCTCCACGGAGTTTATCGCCTTGCGCACATCGCCGCCGCAGGCAGAGCTTATCCTGCGCAGAACGCCCGTTTCTATCTCCGGCGTGACGGCGTTGCGCTCAGATAGGATGTTTATCGCGCGCTGCACGGCGGGCTCGACCTCATATGCGGGCACATGCTTGAACTCGAACACGGTCGAGCGGCTCAAAATTGCGTTGAATACGCAGAAATACGGGTTTTCCGTCGTGGAGGCGATGAGCGTTATCCTGCCGTCCTCGATAAACTCCAAAAGCGACTGCTGCTGCTTTTTGTTAAAGTACTGTATCTCGTCAAGGTACAGCAGCACGCCGCTGGGTGTAAGCAGCGTATCGAGCTCGGAGATTATCGCCTTTATATCCGCAATGCCCGCCGTGGTGGCGTTTAGCTTGCGCAGTGTGCGGTTGGTTTTCTCGGCGATTATCCTTGCGACGGTGGTCTTGCCCGTGCCGGACGGGCCGTAGAATATCATATTCGGTATCTGCCCGCTTTCGACTATGCGGCGCAGCATGCCGTTTTTGCCTAAAATGTGCCCCTGCCCGACGACCTCGTCAAGGCTTGAGGGTCTTATCTCATCTGCCAGAGGCTTATACATTGCCAATACCTCGCTGTTGTGTTTTCAATAGAAATGTGATATGTTTTTGCCGAAATGGAGTGATTTTATGCGCAGCAAAGAACAGGTCCTTGAGATAGTGCGGCTTTTGGAGGAGGAGTATCCCCTCGCCGACTGCACGCTCGACTATGAAAAACCGTATGAGCTTCTTATCTCCGTGCGTCTTGCGGCTCAGTGCACTGACGCAAGGGTCAACATGATAACGCCCGCACTGTTCGAACGCTTCCCGACGCTTGAAAGCTTCGCCGAGGCGAGGGTCGAGGATGTCGAGGAATATGTCCGCTCCTGCGGCTTTTACCGTGCCAAGGCTCGGGACATCGTCGCCTGCGCGAAAATGCTTGTGGATAATTACGGCGGCAGGGTGCCCGACAGCATGGAGGAGCTTTTGAAGCTCCCCGGGGTAGGCCGCAAGACGGCAAACCTCATCCTCGGCGATGTGTACCGCATCCCGGGCTCGACGGTCGTGGACACGCACTGCATCCGCATTTCAAACAGGCTCGGGCTCGTCGACGGTCTCAAAGACCCCGTCAAGATAGAGCTTGAGCTGCGAAAGCAGCTGCCGCCGGAGAAAAGCTCCGACTTCTGCCACCGCATCGTTCTGCACGGCAGAGCGGTGTGCACCGCACGCAAGCCGATGTGCGAGAACTGTTGTCTAAATCAAGTCTGTCAGTTCTGCGAAAGCTGAATATCCTTTTCAATAATGGCTTTGAGCCCCTGCTGAACGGCGGTCTCGAAGCCGAGCTCCTTGAGCTTGCACACGCCCTCGATGGTCGTGCCGCCCGGGGAGCAGACCTTGTTCATGAGCGCAATGGGGTGCTCGCTTGAGTCCATAGCAAGCAGTCCGCTGCCGACGACGGTCGCCGTGGCGATCTCCTCGGCCATGGGGCGGGCAAAGCCCGCGCGCACTCCGGCCTCGGCCAGCGCGTCTATGTACAAAAGCACGAACGCGCCCGAAGCGCCGCCGAGTGCGCCGAACGCGGGAAACTGCGCTTCATCAATATGATATACCCTGCCGACGGTCGAGAAAATGCCGTCGGCAATTTTTATATGCTCATCCCTGGCGTTTTTGCCGCCGCAGATCGCGGTGACGGAGGCTTTGACCTTGGCGTTTATATTCGGCATCACGCGCACGACGGGAACGCCGTCGTTAAGCCGCTCCTCGTACCAATCGCAATTTTTGCCGGCTGCGATGGTAATAACGAGCTTATCCTTTGTTATTGCGCCGCCTATCTTCTCCAAAAGCTTCGGCATGACCTGCGGCTTAACGCACAGGACAACGACCTCCGCTTTTTCGACTGCATCGGCAGCCGACTGGCAGGGGATGAGCCCGTGGCGGTCACGCAGGGCGTTCGTCTTGCCCAGCGAGCGGTTATATCCGTAAATGTTGTCGTTTTTAAACTTACCCGAGGCAGCCATGCCTGCGATAATGGCAGAGGCCATGTTGCCCAGACCTATGAATGCATATTTCATGTTAAGCCATCCTTTGCATTTAACTTTTACGGTTTATTGTATCATTATAACTGAAAATAGACAAGCGTTGCATTAATTTCTTGTTAAAAGCAAAAGAATTTTTACGAAGCTATTGACAAATCATGAATTGCGGTTATAATGGCGGTGAATTGAACAGAGCATGATAGAGGCGCGGTTGCCATCAGTAGTTTTGTAAAACGCCGGGAAGCGTTAAACGAAAGGGGTCGCCGCCGAAGAGCCGATCATTTTCCCGAGTGGTCGGTATCTGGGTCGTAGGAGAACATCCTGCGGACTGTCGCATTTGCGGAGGGCTGTCATGAACGACATGAATATGTTTTTTATTTCCTGTTGAGTCATGAAGCATCATGGCTCAATTTTTTGTTCATGGAAAGGAAAAAACATCATGCAATTCGTAAACACCTTTTGGGCGCTGGTCCCGCCGATAGTCGCAATAGTCCTTGCGCTTATCACCAAGGAGACCTTCAGCTCGCTGTTCATCGGCATTCTGGTCGGTGCACTGTTCGTCTCGAACTTCGCCCCCATCGGCGCACTCGACGCCATCATCTCCGATGGCTTCACCCCCGCCATTGCAGATAACGCAGGTATCTTCATGTTCCTCGTTATCCTCGGCGTCATGGTCGCTCTGGTAAACTCCACGGGCGCGGCCGCCGCCTTCGGCAAGTGGGCAGCAAAGCATGTCAAGGGTCGTGCAGGCACGCTGTTTGCAACCTTCGTTCTCGGCGTTCTCATCTTCATCGATGACTACTTCAACTGCCTGACCGTCGGCTCTGTTATGCGTCCTCTGACCGATAATCAGCGCATCTCCCGTGCAAAGCTTGCATATCTCATCGATGCTACCGCAGCTCCCGTCTGCATGATCGCCCCCGTTTCCTCTTGGGCGGCTGCAGTCTCCGGCGTTGCCGACAGCATGGACGCAGGCATCTCCGGCATCCAGCTTTTCATCCAGGCTATTCCCTTTAACTTCTACTCCCTGCTGACCTTCGTGTTCGTCATCGGCATGATCATCATGGGCTTTGACTACGGCCCCATGGCCAAGAGCGAGCTTGAAGCTCTCAAGGGCAACCTCGGCTCCCTCGGCGGCGATGAAGAGATCGAGAACACCAAGGCAACGCTTTGGGATATGCTCATCCCCATCATCGTGCTTATCATCATGTGCATCATCGGCCTTATGTACGTCGGCGGCTTCTGGGATCCCGAAAGCGGCGTTGCAGGCGACTTTGTCGGCGCATTCGGCAACACCGATGCATTCGTCGGTCTGCCCTGGGGCTCTCTCGTAGCAGTCATCTTCACCATCATCTACCTCTGCTGCCGCCGCATCACCACCTTCAAGGAAGCAATGAGCTGCGTGGTCAAGGGCTTCAACGCAATGGTCCCCGCGATCCTCATCCTGACGTTCGCTGTTACGCTTAAGAACATGACCGGCCTGCTCGGCGCAGCCACCTATGTTGAGGGCGTTATGAAGGCCGCTTCCGCAGGTCTGTTCAACATGCTGCCGGCCATCATCTTCGTCGTTGCCTGCCTGCTCGCTTTCGCGACCGGCACCAGCTGGGGCACCTTCGGCATCCTCATCCCCATCGTCCTGCCTATCTTCAAGGTCGGCGATCCCCTGCTCATGATCGGCATCTCGGCCTGCCTCGCAGGCGCTGTCTGCGGCGACCACTGCTCGCCCATCTCCGACACCACCATCATGGCTTCCGCCGGTGCAAACTGCAACCACATCGAGCACGTTCAGACTCAGCTGCCGTATGCGATCACCGTCGCTGCACTGAGCTTCGTGAACTTCATCATCGCAGGCTTCGTGCAGAATGCATGGATCTGCCTGCCCATCGGCTTCGTGATGACCGTCGTCGTGCTGTTCATCCTCCGCGCCACCGTCGGCAAGAGGACCAACGCAGTTCAGCAGTAAAACTTAAGACATTCAAAATCCTCGTTTCTTCGGAAACGAGGATTTTTTGTTACACAAACGAAATTCTGTACTGCTCGCCGGTCGAGGCATCGACGAGGACATGCAGCGCATCGCCCGCTTCGTCCGCGCACTCAAACTCGTAGCACAGGCGCTCGCTGCCGCCCGCCGTTTCGGCGTAGACCATGCCACGGGGCTCGGCGCTGAGCCCCTTCGGGAGCGCCGAGGCCGCCTGCGTCTGAGTTACGATGCTCTCGGGCTTTGCGTGCTTCTGAGTGGCCGCATAGTGCGCGCTCGCGTCAAAGGAGTAGACCTCGCCGTTATCGGCCGCGACGGAAACTTTGACGCTGTCGGCCTCAATGCGCACGCCGCCGTAAAGGCGCTCAAAGCGCATGGACCGCAATGCACCGACGCGCTCCGAGGAAACGAGCTGCATGTTTTTGATGCCGTGCTTTTTGAGGAAATTGCGTGCCGCATTTTCCATGCCCTCGGCGGGCATGTCGCCCGTCACGACGCGCGATGAGCTCAGTGACACGACATTGCCCCAGCCGTCGACGAGCAGGCTCTTGTCTTTATATTCAAAGCTCGTCGCGCCGCTTTCACTGCGGTACTGAAGGCTGATCTTATCGCCCTCGAGGCCGAGAAAATCGGCGGCTATCGCGCGTGCCTCGTCCTCGGTGATGGGGTCTGCGCACTCCTTGGCGGAGGTCTTCGTGTACCTGCCGTCGTAGTCGAGCTCGGGAAGCTCGCCGAGGCCGCTTTCCATTTCGAGCATGGCGGTACTCAGAAGCGAGGTGCCCGCCTCGCCGAACAAATCTTCCGGCTCGTCCATTTTCACCGTGCCGTTGTCGATATCGTCGCGCAGAGCATCGAGCGTTTCAGTGATCTCCTCGGCAGTCTTATACAGCTCGGCAAAGCTTTTGCGCGCCTCGTCGCCAAAGCCGCCGCTTCCCATGAGCGACTGCGAAAAATCCGCCGCAACGCCGATAAAGCGCGCTGTGTTTTCAAGCTCCTGCGTGGAAAACGGCAGGTTGGACATGGTCACGCCCGTCGTCAGGCAGCTGCCGTAGACATCGGCGCAGACCGAGGCCGACATCTCCGCTCCCGTGGCGTAAGCGCCCCTGTGCAGAGCGTCGCTCAAATTTTCCGCCGCCGTGACCACCTCGCCGAACGCGTGCTCATAGCCGTAGCGCGTGGTGTAGCGGTAGCCCGCCCCGCCGACGGAAAGCGCCGTCGAGTACGCCCCGAAGGCAATTGCCGCCGCCGACAGATATGTTACTATTAAAATAAAGGTTTTCTTCTTGATATACATAAAAACACCTCTCAAGGCTATCTTGTCCTCAAGAGGTGTTCATTATTTATGCTTTTGCGCTCAATTTTTCAATTGCAATGTTCATGCGGCGTATCGCCTCGGCCTTGCCGAGGATGCGGCAGATCTCGACTGCGCCGCCGGGCGTGACCGCCTTGCCTGCTGCGGCGATGCGCACAGGCCACATGACCTTGGCGTTTTTGCACTCGCAGCGTGCGGCCATGTCGGTCATGGCGGTGAGTATATTATCGTCGCACCAATCGTCTATCGCCTCGAACACAGGCAGCATCGCCTTTAGCATCTCAAGCGAACCCGCCTCGTCGGTCTTGGACTTTTTGTGCACGAACAGCGCCGTGTCGTACTCGGGAAGCGCGTCAAAAAAGTCAAGCTTCTCGGGGATATCGGTCAAGACCTCGGTGCGCTGCTGGAGAAGAGCGGCGATGGCGGCGGGGTCAATGTCGGGGTTCTTGACCGCCTGACGGATAAAGGGCTCGGCGGCCTTTGCAAAGTCCTCGGGGCTCATTGCGCGGATATACTCGGCGTTAAAGAACTTGAGCTTTTCAATGTCGAAGATCGCGGGCGACTTGGAAAGTCCCTTGAGCTCGAAAATTTCGGCAAGTTCTTTCATGGTGTACACCTCGCGCTCGCCGCCGGGGCTCCAGCCGAGCAGAGCGACATAGTTGACGACGGCGTCGGTCAGGTAGCCCTGAGCGATGAGGTCCTCATACGACGGATCGCCGTGACGCTTGGACATCTTGTTGTGCGCATCGCGCATGACCGGCGAGCAGTGGACATAGCAGGGTATCGGCCAGCCGAAGGCTTCGTACAGCAGATTGTACTTAGGCGAGGACGACAGATACTCCGAGCCGCGCACGACATGGGTGATGCCCATGAGGTGGTCATCGATGACGTTCGCAAAGTTGTAGGTCGGCAGACCGTCGCGCTTTATGAGCACCTGATCATCAAGGGTCTTGTTCTCGACGGTGATATCGCCGAAAATTTCGTCATGGAAGGTGGTCGTGCCGTCCTCGGGGATGCGCTGGCGGATGACATGCGGCTCGCCGGTTGCTGCGCGGCGGTCGGCTTCCTCCTTGCTCATGTCACGGCAGGGGTCGGCTGCCTTTTCAAAGCCTGCGTCCTCGTCAGCCTCGCACTTTTCGCAGAAGCAGCGGTAGGCGCTGCCCTTTTCGACCAAAAGCTCGGCGTACTTGCCGTAAAGTCCGCGGCGCTCGGTCTGGATATAGGGGCCGACAGGGCCGCCGACATCGGGGCCTTCGTTGTGGTCAAGGCCGCACTCGGTCAGCGTGCGGTAGATAACATCGACTGCGCCCTCGACAAGGCGCTCCTGGTCGGTGTCCTCGATGCGCAGGATGAACTTGCCCTTGTTGTGGCGGGCGATGAGCCATGTGTACAGCGCCGTTCTGAGGTTGCCGACATGCATATAGCCCGTGGGGCTGGGAGCAAAACGGGTGCGCACCTCGCCCTTGGGGATGCGTGCCTCCTGCTCGGAAAACCATTTTTCGTCTATCATTTTTACCTCCGTTCAAGCCGAAGTCAGCTTAACTATTCTGCATCTATATACTATTTTACATTTTCGTTGTTGTCAAGTGAGAAGTAAAATGATACAATGCTGGATTAGCATAATAGAATTTCCTGAAAGGCGATAATTAAAATGGAAAATACTACGAAGAAAACAATGCTTTCCGGCATCCAGCCCTCGGGCGATCTGCATCTGGGCAACTACCTGGGCGCGGTGAAGAACTGGAGCGCGCTTGCCGATGAGTTTGACTGCTACTACTTCATGGCCGACCTGCACACGCTGACCGTGCGCCAGAACCCGACGGAGTTTCGCCGCCGTGCGCTCACGCAGCTTGCGCAGTACATCGCCTGCGGTCTCGATCCCGAGAAGAACACCCTGTTTCTGCAGAGCCATGTGCACGAGCACGCCGAGCTTGGCTGGGTGCTCAACTGCTACACCATGTTCGGCGAATTAAGCCGCATGACGCAGTTTAAGGACAAGTGCGCAAAGAATGCCGACAACATTAACGGCGGCCTGTTCACCTACCCCGCGCTCATGGCGGCCGATATCCTGCTTTATCAGGCAGACTTCGTTCCCGTCGGCGAGGATCAGCGCCAGCACTGCGAGCTGACAAGGGATATCGCCATCCGCTTTAACAACCTCTACGGCGAGACCTTCAAGGTGCCCGAGGCGTACATCCCCAAGGTGGGCGCAAGGGTCATGGGTCTTGGCAATCCCTCCTCGAAGATGAGTAAGTCCGACCCCAACGGCTGCGTGTTCCTCCTGGAAAAGCCCGAGGATATCGCCCGCAAGTTCAAGCGCGCCGTCACCGATTCCGACACCGAGCACTGCGTGCGCTTTGACCCCGAAAATAAGCCCGGCGTATCCAACCTCATGAACATTTACGCCGCCGTCACCGGCAAGAGCTTTGACGAGATAGAGAAAGAATTTGACGGTCTCGGCTACGGTGCCTTTAAGCCCGCAGTCGGCGACGCTGTCATCGAGACGCTGCGCCCGATCCGTGAGGAGGCAGAGCGCATCCTCGCCGACAAGGCGTATCTTGAGCATGTCTACACCGAGGGTGCTCAGAAGGCAAGCTATATCGCCCGCAAGACCCTGCGCAAGGTATACAAAAAGATCGGCTTAGTCGAAAAGCCCAAATTTTGACGGGTCTATTTCCGCTCATGCTGTGTTGGAGCGCTGGGAAATACACCATGGTATCCCCTGCACGCCCCGCCTTGCCTGAGCGAAAATATCCGCCGTCAAACTATCCAAGGGTTTGACCTTGCGGAAATTTCTAAGAGATAAATTTTTTCGGAGACAGCTATGGTCGATTACAGCACGGCTGCTTGGATAAAGATAATCCTTGCACTGGTCATTGCATTTGTCATTTCATTTATAGCAACGCCGCTCGTGAAGAACTTCGCGGTCAAGGTCGGCGCTATCGATATCCCCGACAAAAAGCGACATATCCACAACCACCCGATACCCCGCATGGGCGGTCTTGCGATATTCATCGGATTTTTGATCTCGGTGCTTTTGTTCGCGAATATAACAACGCAGGTCAGGGGTATCCTCGTCGGCGCGATACTCATCGCCGTCGTCGGCGCGATAGACGACGTTTTAAACCTCAACGCATGGCTCAAGTTCGGCGTGCAGATACTTGCCGCCGTCATCGCGGTGCTCTCGGGCATCATTATAAATGTCGTCACCAATCCCCTGAATATAACGAGCTCACAGGCCATCACCATCGGCATCCTTTCCGTCCCCGTGACGATACTGTGGATAGTCGGCTGCACGAACTCCGTTAACCTCATCGACGGTCTTGACGGTCTTGCCTGCGGCGTTTCCGCCATCGCATCGCTGACGATGCTCGTCGTGTCGATGCTCGTTTCCGACTCCAACAGCAATGTTGCGACGATACTCGCCGCGCTGTGCGGCGCCTGCCTCGGCTTTATCCCGTATAACCTCAATCCGGCGAAAATTTTCATGGGCGACACGGGCGCTCTGCTGCTGGGCTACATCCTCGCAACGGCATCGGTCATCGGCATGTTCAAGTTCTACGCCATCGTGACCTTTATCCTGCCGGTGCTGGCGCTGGCTGTCCCGCTTTCGGACACGCTTTTTGCCTTCACCCGCCGAATTCTGCACGGGCAAAGCCCCTTCCACGCCGACCGCGGGCATTTCCACCATAAGCTGCTGGACATGGGTCTTAACCAGAAGCAGGCCGTCGCCGTTTTGTACGCGATATCGGCGATACTCGGCCTTGCCGCGGTGCTCATAACCTCCGAGGGGCCGGCACGAACCATCCTCGCCGCGCTCGCCTTTGCGATAGCCGTGTGCATCTGGTGGTTCGTGTTCAGGCACAATAAGAACATCCACCTCCACCACGAGCAGGCCGATACTGCGCCTGCCGCCGAGGAAACGGAAGAGAAAAATGGAGAAAATTAAGGTCATGTCCGTCTTCGGGACGAGACCCGAGGCGATAAAAATGCTCCCGCTCATACGGGAGCTTGAAAAGCGTCCGGAGACGGAGAGCGTCGTGTGCGTCACCGCTCAGCATCGGCAGCTGCTCGACAGCGTGCTGCGCTGTTTTGAGCTTGAGCCGGACTATGACCTTGATATAATGACCGAGGGGCAGTCGCTGTACACGGTCACTGCCGGAGTGCTCACGGGCATGGAAAAATGCCTTTCGGACGCAGCGCCCGAACTCGTGCTCGTCCACGGCGACACGGCAACGGCGCTCGCCGCCGCCCTCGCCGCATTTTACGCGAAAATTCCCGTAGGCCATGTCGAAGCCGGTCTGCGGACATATGATCTATTAAGCCCCTTTCCCGAGGAGGCCGACCGCTGCCTGATATCCCGCCTTGCGGCGCTGAACTTTGCGCCCACCGAGGCTAACGCCGAGAACCTGCGGCGTGAGCGTGTCCCGGGCGAAATTTTCGTCACCGGCAACACGGTCATCGATGCAATGAAAATGCCGTCAAAGCGCACGGCGTTTCGCTCACCGGAGCTTGCGCAGCTTGACCTCACGCGCAGGGTCGTGACCCTCACCTGCCACCGCCGTGAAAACTACGGCGAGCCGATGGAGAGCATTTTCTCCGCCGTGAAGGAGCTTGCAAAGCGGCGCCGCGATATCACCGTCGTGTACCCCGTGCACAGTGCGCCCGAGGTGCGCAGTGCGGCGCAGAAATTGCTCGGCGGTGTAGAAAATGTGAAGCTAATTGAGCCGGTGGACGCACTGGATATGCGCCTGCTGCTAAGCCGCAGCTATTTTGTCATGACCGACTCCGGCGGCTTGCAGGAGGAGGCTCCGGCGCTGGGCAAGCCCGTTTTACTTCTGCGCCGCGAAACCGAGCGCCCCGAGGCAGTCGAGGCGGGCACGGTGAAGCTCACCGGCGTGCGCCGTGAGAACATCGTCCGTGATGCAGAGATGCTGCTTAACGACTCTGCCGCCTACGAGCGCATGGCGAGCGCCGCAAACCCCTACGGTGACGGCCACGCCGCCGAGCGCATCGCCGATGCGATAATCGAACACTTCAAAAATGCCTGAAAGCCGTCCAAGTGACGGCTTTTAAAGCAGGTACATAGCGCCCATTATAATGAGCAGATCTTTATCCCCGCTCTCGCGGTACATGAGGTAGAGGATGAGTATCAAAAGCAGATCCTCCGTCTCGAGCCCGCCGAACTTTTCGGGGATGAGCCGCGACAGCGAGCCGCCGAGAAGCGGCATTTGGTTTGGCGGCTTTTTCTGCGGCGGCCTTGGCGGCGGGGGCGGCGGTCTGCGGTTTTGCTCCTTGGGCTCGGCGACCTTTTCGGGCTTGCCGGAGTTTCCCCGGTAGCGGTTATACATTGCCATCGTCATCGCCTCCGAACTGCGCAGCAATGGACGCAATGGACGCAAGCTTTGCTATCTTCATCGCTTTGTCCATCTTGCTGCGCCGCTTTTCCGACAGGTACGGGCGCATGGCCTCTAAAAGCTTTTTGTCGTTCGAGGTCTTGGCCTCTGAGCTCTTCATAAGCCCGCTTATCTTCTTAATGAAACCCTCATCGAGCCCCGTGTCCGGCGCAGGCTCGGGCGGTGCTTCGCCGCCCATGAGCGACTTTGCAATGCCTGCTATCCGCTCCATCTGTCCCGGATCATTCAGCAGCTCATTGAGCTTATCCTCAAACTCGCTCACAGGCAGCGCTCCTTTCACTCCATCGCTTTTTTGAGCTTTTCGGCAAGCTTTTTGCCCTCGTCGGTGCTTAGTACCTGCGAGAGGATATCCTTGAGTGCTGCGGTGTCGCCGCTTTTTGCGGCTCGTTCGAGCTTTTGCTGATCCACCATGCGGCTGACCGCCTTACCCTCGGCGGTGTCGGCAAGGCTTTTGAGCCGTTCGCCCTTGCCGCTGCGGCTGAGCTCCTCGCCGAGCCGTTCCAAGTCCTTCATAAGTCATCACCCGATGTATTATATTCACCTATCCTTCGGAGGTTTACAATGAAAATTGCCGTTTTTTCCGACACCCACGGTCTGGCGCAGGGCATGATAGATGCCGTGCGTGAGTATTGCCCCGATCAGGTCATCCACCTCGGCGATGGTATGCGTGACGCAGAGCGTCTAATGCGTGAGTTTCCTGAGATACCCGTGTGCACCGTGCCCGGCAACTGCGATTATGACAGCCATGACCCCGAGTACAAGGTCATTGACCTCGGCGGCATGACGGCGTTTTTGACGCACGGCCACCGCTACGCCGTCCGCAGCGGCAGGCTCGACACGCTCCTGTACGCCGCCGAGTGCAGCGGGGCGCAGATAGTCATGTTCGGCCACACGCATCGGGCAGGCTTTGATAACATCGGCGGCCTATTCGTCCTCAACCCCGGCACCGCCGGTCAGGGTCCCGACCGCACCTGGGCAAAGCTCGAGCTCGGCCCCACAGGCGAGATCCACTGCGAGATATGCAAGATAAAGTAACGCAAAAGCCGACGGTTTG
>CAVGBM010000050.1:0-19651 GCA_963627445.1 Oscillospiraceae bacterium
CTATGGATTGAAATAAAAAAACGGGAGACGCCCGCTGCGGGTGTCTCCGGTAAAAAGCTGTGATGAAAAACTTCCTACGGCGGCATTATCCGCATCAGGTAAAGGGTCGAAGCTGAAAACTTCCTCTCAGCCCGTTCGTACGAGCTCCCCTGTTCTTTTTTCTTTATTATATTCTCTTTTTTCGCAGACCGCAAGAGGAAATGCAGAATTTTTCGTTCAGTACACAATCACAATCGTGCCGGCGGAGATGTTGCCCGTGACGACCGGCGCCTCCACAAGCCCCTTGCCATCCACATAGCACCACATATAGTATCAGTTGAAACTATCTTGGATTCTTCCCTGTAAGTAGATGTTTGGTCACTGATACTATACAGGAACCAGGGTGACTTTTGCAATGGGCAATTATAGTCGGAGGCGGGATATTTACCCACAATCATGCTCGAAGCATCAAAAAATATTTTGAAAAATCAACAGCCCAATTTGTCATATGTACGGATGCAATAACAGCCCCTAATTTCCAAGATGGCAAGATGGCAATGCAATTTCTCCCCGGGGTTTTGCCATCTTGAAATAAGCCTAAATCGGTAGTTTAACGATTAGCGGTAATTTAACGATTGTAAGGTACAAATTGCAGCGTTTTTGCCCTGCATAGCATATTAAGACCACAAGACACAGGCACAGAGCGCGCCAAAATGCACAGACGCATTTTGAAAGTCCTTGCGCCGCAAGCGTTTCAGGTCATAAAATAACGAAACACCGAACTGACACATTGTATCAATTCGGTGTTCCTGATTTGGTGCCGGTGGCCGGACTCGAACCGGCACGACGCAAGCGTCAGAGGATTTTAAGTCCGCCGTGTCTACCATTCCACCACACCGGCATATTCGCTTTTACAGACCAATATTTTAACATTGCTTTGCTATTCTGTCAATAATATTAGCTAAGCCATAGATAGCCCTTGCACATCAGTGCAAATTTTGATATCATATCCTATTATAATATTTATATTGAAAAGTGTTGGGACATGAATTACAGTAAATGGAAGATTGCAAAGATAGGATGCAGCTCAAGCAGTGAGCTGCGCAGGGCGGGGTATACCCCGCTGCTGGCGGCGATGCTCGATGTGCGGGGGATACACACGGAGGCTGCGGCGGAAAAATTTCTGCACGGCGGGGCGGAAACGCTCTGCGACCCCATGCTCATGAAGGACATGGACAAGGCCGTCGAGAGGATAAAGGCGGCGCTGGATGCTCATGAGACGGTCGCGGTCTACGGCGACTACGATGTCGACGGTATCACCTCGACCTGCCTTTTGACCGATTGGCTGCGCAGCCGCGGCATGGACTGCCACCCGTACATCCCCGACCGCATCGAGGAGGGCTACGGTCTGAACACCGGTGCGATACAGTCGCTCAAGGACAAGGGTGTCAGCCTCATTATCAGCGTCGACTGCGGCATCACCGCCGCAAATGAGGCTGAGTTTGCCAAACAGATCGGCGTTGACCTTATCATCACCGACCACCACGAGTGCCGCGAGCAGACCATCCCCGATGCCGTGGCGGTCATCGACCCCAAGCAGGAGCAGTGCCGCTACCCGAACAAGGATCTTGCCGGTGTGGGCGTTGCGCTCAAGCTCGTGTGCGCCGTCGAGGGCAGAAGCGATACGGTCATCAAGGAGTATGCCGATCTTGCGGCGATAGGGACGGTTGCTGATGTAGTGCCGCTCACGGGCGAGAACCGCTACATCGTGCGCACGGGACTGGCCATGCTTGAGAACACCAAGCGCCCGGGCATTGCGGCGCTCATGCACGAGTCGGGCGCAGAGGATCGCAGGATATCGTCCTCGACCATCGGCTTTTCGCTTGCGCCGAGGCTCAACGCCGCAGGCAGGCTCGGCTGCGTGTCGATAGCGGGCAGGCTTCTCATGACCGAGGACAAGGCCGAGGCCGCCAGACTTGCCAACGAGCTGTGCGAATTAAACCGCCGCCGTCAGGCGCTGGAGACGGATATCTGGGACGATGCGTCTAAAATGATGTCAGGCACGGCACCCGAAACGCCGATAGTCCTCGCCAGCGAGAACTGGCATCAGGGCGTCATCGGCATTGCGGCTTCAAAGCTTGCCGAGCAGTATTCGCTGCCGACGGTCATGATCTGCCTCGACGGCGACAAGGGCAAGGGCTCGTGCCGCAGCTATGCGGGCTTTAACCTGTTTGATGCCCTGTCGGCCTGCTCTGAGCACCTTGAGGGCTTCGGCGGCCATGCGCTGGCGGCAGGCTTAAATATCCGCCGTGAAAATTTGAAGAAATTCTGCGAGGCGTTTGACAGCTACTACCGCGCCAACAAGCCCGAGGAGCTGCCGACGCTAAACTGCGATATCGAGATAACCGACCCGTCGACGCTCGACATGGACGGCGTGCGCTCGCTCGAGCAATTGGAGCCCTACGGCAGCGGCAACCCCAAGCCGCTCATGTGCATCCAGAGCGCAAAGCTCGACCACGTGACCCCCATCGGCGGCGGCAAGCACCTGCGCCTGAGCGTGAGCTTCGGCGGCGTGGGCTTTGAGTGCGTGTTCTTCTCGCACACGGAAAGCGACCTTGACGTGAATGTCGGCGATCGCATAGACCTTGCCTTCACACCGCAAATAAACGAGTTCCGCTTCAGAAGCTCGGTGCAGCTTCAGGTCACGGCGGTGCGCAGGCACGACCCGAGACCGCTGTGCCGCATGATGCTCGAGGCGGGCAAAAAGCTGCCCGAGAGCGAGGCAGTGGCGTTTATCCCCGACCGCGAGGCGTTCGTGCGCGTGTGGCGCAGCTTAAAGGCCGCAGGCGGCGCGGTGGCAGCCGACCTTGACGGACTTTTGCGACAGTGCCCGAGAAATCTTGAGCCGGAGCGCTTTTGCATATGCGTGCTTGCGCTGTGTGAGCTGGGACTTCTGCATAAGCTGCGGCCGGACAGCGTGTTCGGCGCACGGATAGTCTCCGGCTGCGCGAAGGTCAACTTAGAGGATTCAACGATAATCAAAAGCTTGAAAGCGAGATTTAAATAATGGACGCAGATAAAAGCTCCGTAAATTTAAACAGACAGCCCCTCGCCCCGGACAAGATGTTTGCCGCACTCGAGGAGAAGATCAAAAACAGCGGCGTTGAGATGGACATGGGCAGGATCCGCGCGGCCTACGACATGGCGCGCCTTGCCCACTCCGGCCAGCTGCGCAAGGACGGCTCGCCGTATGTCACGCACTGCGTTGCGGCGGCGGATATCTCCGTGGACATGGGTCTTGACGAGGACTCCATCGTCGCGGCGCTCCTGCACGATGTCATCGAGGACACGCAGCTTACGCACCACGACATCGCCCGCCAGTTCGGCGAGCCGGTGGCGAACATCGTCGAGGGTGTCACGAAGCTCACACGCGTGCAGTACACCAGCAAGGAAGACGAGCAGATGGAAAATCTGCGCAAGATGCTGATGGCGATGGCGAAGGATATCCGCGTTATCCTCATAAAGATCGCCGACCGCCTGCACAACATGCGCACCATGGCGTATCAGACCGAGGAAAAGCAGCGCATAAAGTCGCTTGAAACGATGGAGATCTACGCCCCAATTGCGCACCGCTTGGGTATGCAGAGAGCCAAGTGGGAGCTTGAGGATCTTGCACTCATGTACCTTGATCCCACCGGCTACAACGAGATAATGCAGACTCTCCAAGAGCGCATGCCGACCCTCGAAGCGTTCATGAACGATGTCGAGGGGCAGATAAAGCGCCGCCTCGAGGAAGACGGGATGCACGCATCCGTCTACAGCCGCATAAAACACATCTACAGCATTTACCGTAAAATGTACGCCCAAAAGCTCGACATAAACGGCATTTTTGACCTGTGCGCCTTCCGCGTCATCGTGGACACCATTCCCGACTGCTACAATGTGCTCGGCATCATCCATGATATGTTTAAGCCCGTCCCGGGCAGGTTCAAGGACTATATCTCCACGCCCAAGCCCAACATGTACCAAAGCGTACACACGACCGTTATCGGCTCGCAGGGCATCCCGTTCGAGGTGCAGATAAGGACTTGGGAGATGCACCGCACCGCCGAATACGGCATCGCTGCGCACTGGAAGTATAAGATAGGCGACAGCGGCGTTAAGACCGGCGATGAGGAGAAATTCGCATGGGTGCGCAGACTGCTGGAAAGCCAGCAGGAGTCCGACGCGACGGACTTTTTCCACAACCTGAAGATAGACATGTTTGCCGACGAGGTGTTCGTGTTCTCGCCAAAGGGCGATGTCATAAACCTGCCCGCCGGCGCAACGCCCATAGATTTTGCGTATTCTATCCACTCCGCCGTCGGCAACAGCATGGTCGGCGCGTCGGTAAACGGCCGCATCGTGACCTTTGACCATGTGCTGCAAAACGGCGATATCGTCGAGGTGCGCACGGCGAAAAACGCCCCCGGGCCGAGCCGTGACTGGCTGAATATCGCAAAAAGCGGCTCTGCGCGAACGAAGATAAAGCAGTGGTTCAAAAAAGAGCGTCGGGAGGAGAACATCGCCCGAGGCAGGGAAATGTTCGAAGCCGAGCTTCGCAACAAGGGTCTGCGCATGGACGATATCACCGGCGAGGATATACTGCCGCAGCTTCTTAAAAAGGTGTCGTACACCTCGCTTGACGAGATGTACGCCGCCATCGGCTACGGCGGCATGGCGGCGACTAGGGCTGTTAACCGCATAAAGGACGAGCTTGCCCGCCAGCAGCACGCCGTGGACAAGCGCACGGTGCTCGACAAGGTCACCGAGGCGGCCGAGCGGCGCGAGCAGATGGCGAAAAAGACGGTCAAGCCCGTGCACGGTGTTTTGGTCGAGGGTCTTGATAATTGCCTTATCAAGTTCTCCCGCTGCTGCACGCCTGTCCCGGGCGACGATATAATCGGCTTCATAACCCGCGGTCAGGGCGTGTCGATACATCGCACCGACTGCGAAAACGCACGGCGGCGCGCCGAGCGTCCCGAGGACGAGGGACGCTGGCTCAATGTCAGCTGGGCTGATGAGATACACGAGTCGTACACGACGACGCTGACCGTGGTGTCGCGCGAGCGCGGCGGCCTTGTTATGGATATCGCCACCGTCATGAATGCGCTCAACACCAAGGTGCGCTCGATAAATGCCCGTGACACGGGCGACAAGAGCATCGTTGTCATTACGCTTGAGACCAAGGGTCTGGATGAGCTCAAAACGGTCATCAACAGGCTCCAGGGCATCAGCGGAGTGGTCGAGGTAAACAGAAACGGAGGTAAACGATGAGAGCTGTTTTAACCAGAGTCGACAGTGCGTCCGTCTCGATAGGCGGCAAGGTAAAGGACAGTATCGGCAAGGGCTTTCTCATCCTGCTGGGAGTCCACGAGGACGACACCGAAGCGCAGGCCGAGAAGATAGCCGACAAGATATGCGGCCTCAGAATTTTCGAGGACGAGGCCGGAAAAATGAATGTGAACCCCTCGGACGCGGGAGCGCAGCTGCTGATAATCAGCCAGTTCACGCTCTTTGCCGACTGCAAGTCACGCCGTCCGGGCTTTTCCAAGGCGGCCAGACCCGAGAAGGCGATACCGCTGTACGAAAAGGTCATCGCCCTGTGCCGTGAGCGCGGCTTCACGGTCGGAACGGGCGAGTTCGGCGCGGAAATGAAGGTGGAGTCTGTTAACGACGGACCTGTTACTATAATTCTTGACACAAGGGAGCTTTGAGCATGAATATAAAAACACTGCCGGTAGGCCAGCTTGAAACAAACTGCTATGTCGTCATCAACGAGCAGCGCCTTGAGTGCGTTGTCATCGACCCGGGCGACGAGAGCAACACTATTTTGGATTACATTGAGGAAAACAAGCTCAAGTGCTGCGCCATCCTGCTCACCCACGGCCACTATGACCATGTGGGTGCAGTCAAGGAGATAATGGAGCAGACCAGCTGCGAAATGTACATTAACCCCCGTGACGAGGGCTACGAGCCCGGCATGAGCGGCATGAAGTTCAAGATGCCCGAGGGCGGCAAGTATTACGACGAGGGCGATGTTGTAAACGCAGCAGGGCTTGAGTTCAAGGTGCTTGCGACCCCGGGTCACACCCCGGGCGGCGTGTGCCTTATCTGCGGCAATGCGCTGTTCACCGGCGACACGCTGTTTCGCGGTAGCTGCGGCAGAACGGATCTTCCCGGCGGCAGCATGCGCATGGAGATGGCATCGCTCAAGCGCCTGTGCGCTCTCCCGGGCGACTATGAGGTCTATCCCGGCCACATGGACAGCTCCACCTTGGAGCGGGAGCGCCGCTTTAACCACTATTGCCGTGAGGCGATGGCGAAATTTTAAAACCACGGAGTAAACTATGCTGAAAACACTGGTTACCGCAATGTTGCCGATACTCGAGATACGGGGAGCAATACCCGTGGGCGTGGCGTCGGGACTTGATCCGTGGCTCGCATTTGCCATTGGTCTTGTCGGCAATATGCTGCCGATACCCATTTTGATACTGTTGACACGACGGGTCATTGAGTGGCTCAAAAAGCACAATATGCTCGTTAAGCTCACCGCATGGCTTGAAAGCAGGGGCTCAAAGGGCGCACAAAAGGTGCAGAAGTATAGCTTTTGGGGGCTATTTATCCTCGTTGCGATACCGCTCCCGGGCACGGGCGCATGGACGGGCGCACTGGTCGCCTCGCTCTTGGATATGCGCCTTAAAAGGGCGCTTCCGGCCATCGCCATGGGCGTCGCCGTCGCCGGTCTCATCGTCCTCCTCGTCACCTATGGCGTCATCTCTGCAGGCTCGCTGCTGTAACATATGAAAAAAGCTTCCGATTTGAAATCGGAAGCTTTTTCGTTATCAAATTTAGCGCATGCCTTTTTCGTAGGGGATGCCTTCGGCCTTCGGTGCTCGGGAGTTTTTCGAGGTGAGGGCGAGGACGAGAAGCGAGATGATGTAAGGCATCATATTGTACACGCCGCTCGGGATATTCAGTGCTGCAAGGAAGTCGAAGCCGGAGTAGACATTCGACAGCGCACGGAACATACCGAACAGGAGCGCCGCCCATGCGATGTGCTTGGGCTTCCACTGACCGAAGATCATGACCGCCAGAGCGAGGAAGCCGAAGCCCGCAACGCCGACCTCAAATTTCCACTGGCTGACGCCTGCGGTGATATACACAAGGCCGCCGAGGCCGCCGAGTGCGCCGGAGAGCAGCACGCCTGCCCAACGCATCTTGTAGACATCGATGCCGACGGAGGCCGCCGCCTGCGGATGCTCGCCGCATGCCATGAGCCGCAGACCGAAGCGGGTGCGATAGAGCATGAACGCAACGAGGAGCAGAGCAATGAGCGCCAGCAGCATGAACCAGTTGAACTCAAAGCTGCCGATGTTCACGAGAAACGCCTTTTTCTGAGCGATATACTGGATCTCAGACGAGACATTGTCGGGATTTTCTGCGGTGTTTATGGCCTTGACGATGACCGTTGCAGCCGCAACGCCGAGCATATTAAGCGCCGTGCCGATGATGGTCTGGTCGGCCTTGAAGTTTATACACGCCACCGCAAGCAGCGACGAGTACACAACGCCTGCGATGATCGCCATCAAAACGGTGCAGACGATGAGCACAAACGGGGAAGCACCCTCGGGCATGTACTTCATCATGAGAGCACCGCCAAGTGCGCCGATGACCATGATACCCTCAAGACCGAGGTTGATGACACCCGAGTGCTCGGAAATGCAGCCGCCGAGAGCGACGAGGATGAGGACGGATGCGAATATCAAAGTATACTGAATAAGCAATAACATTACTCGTCACCTCCTACTGCATTTTCGGCTTCTTTCTCGATTGCAAGCTCAGCCTTGCGTTCCTCGGCCTTTGCGATGCGGGAGTTGATAAACTCCCTGAGGAACAGAACAAAGCCGCAGAGATAAATGATTATCGAAGAGATAAGGTCGGAGATCTGCGAGCAGTACATCGTTTTGTCGACATAGCCGCCGCCGTTGGTGATGTGCTGGATGAAGAACGAGGACAGCAGCGAGCCGAGAGGATCGAGGCAGCCGAGGAAGGCTGCGGCGATGCCGTTAAAGCCCATGCCGGGGACAGATGACTGCGAGCACGACCACTGCTCCATGCCCGTCAGGTACAGCAGAGCTGCGCCCATACCGGCAAGACCGCCGCCGATTATCAGCGTGACGATGATGTTCTGCTTTTCCTTCATGCCGCAGTATTTTGCGGCGTTTTTGTTGTTGCCGGTTGCCTTGAGCTCATAGCCGAACTTGGTCTTTTCCAGGATGACCGCAATGACGATTGCGGCGAGGATGGCAAGCGGGATCGCGATGGTCACATACTGGTTGTTGCCGAACAGCTTATCCAGGCCCATCGTGGGGAGCAGGGCAGAGGAGTTGAAGCTGGCAAGATTGTTCGTATAGGGGCTGGTAGCCTCCTTGACATTGGTGAGCAGGATGTTCACCGTGTAAAGGCTGATCCAGTTGAGCATGATACCGGAGATAACCTCGTTGACATTGCAGTAGGCCTTCAGAACGCCGGAGAATGCGCCGAACAGAGCGCCCGCTGCGATAGCGAGCAAGAGGCACACATACCACGGACACTGCCATGCAAGACCTGCGTACAGGCAAGCGCCTGCGCCTGCGACATACTGACCGGCGACGCCGATGTTGAACAGGCCGACCTTGTATGCAAACAGGATAGACAGCGAGCACATGACAAGCGGCGCTGCCTTGACGAGCGTACCGCCGAAGTATTTGGCTCTTGCCGGACCCTCGGGGTAGAAGAAGAAGTTCTTTATAACTGCGAGTATCGCCTTGCCTGCACCGGTGGGGTTAATGAACAGCAAGACTATGTAGCCGATGAAAACACCGAGTATGACACAGATGAGCGAGCACAGCAGCGACTGCACCGCGTTGTTTTTGAGCAGGGAGGATTTAGTTTTCATCGCGCACCTCACTTCTCTTTGCGCCGGCCATGTACAGGCCGAGCTCGTCTTCGGTGGTCTTCTTCGGGTCAAATTCGCCGACTATCTCGCCCTCGTACATGACGAGGATGCGGTCGGGGATATCCATGACCTCGTCAAGCTCGAGCGATATCAGCAGACACGCCTTGCCTGCGTCACGCTGAGCGATAAGCTGCTTGTGGATATATTCGATAGCGCCGACGTCGAGGCCGCGGGTCGGCTGAACGGCGACGAGCAGGTCGGGGCTCTTGTCGATCTCGCGGGCGATTATCGCCTTCTGCTGGTTGCCGCCGGACATGCTGCGGGCGGAGGTGACTGCACCCTGGCCGGAGCGGATATCGTACATTCCGATGAGCTTGTCGGCGTATTCACGGATGGCCTTGCGCTTTAAGAAGCCGGCCTTGTCGGTGAATTCGTCGCCGAAATAGGTCTGGAGAATGAGGTTATACTCCAGCGAGTAATCAAGCACCAGGCCGTGCTTGTGTCTGTCCTCGGGGATGTGGCTCATGCCGGAGGTGTTTCTCTTGCGTATCGAGGCGTTTGTTATATCCACGCCGTTGAGCTTCACAGAGCCCGACTTTGCATGCTCAAGGCCGGTTATGCCGTAAACGAGCTCGGTCTGGCCGTTGCCGTCGATGCCTGCGATGCAGACGATCTCGCCCTTGCGCACCTTGAACGACACATTCTTGACCGCATCGTTTTTGTGCAGCCTCGAAGCGACCGTGAGGTTTTCGACCTCGAGGACGACATCGCCGGGCTCGGCGGGCTTCTTGTCAACATGGAAGCTGACATTTCTGCCGACCATCATGGAGGAAAGCTCCTCGGCGGTGGTGTTCTTCGTCTCGACCGTGCCGACGCACTTGCCCTTGCGCAGAACCGTGCAGCGGTCGGAGACCGCCATGATCTCGTTGAGCTTGTGGGAGATAAACAGAATGCTCTTGCCCTCGGCCGCGAGGTTTTTCATGATCTGCATGAGGTCGTCTATCTCCTGCGGGGTCAGAACTGCGGTCGGCTCGTCGAAAATGAGTATCTCATTTTCGCGGTAGAGCATCTTGAGGATCTCGGTGCGCTGCTGCATGCCGACGGTGATATCCTCGATGATAGCGTCGGGCTCAACATGCAGGCCGTACTTTTCGCTAAGCTCGAGTATCCTTTTTCTTGCCTCGTCCTTTTTGAGAACACTAAGCTTGCTCGTCGGCTCGACGCCGAGGATGATGTTGTCAAGGACAGAGAAGCACTCGACCAGCTTAAAGTGCTGATGCACCATGCCGATGCCAAGCGCATTCGCGTCATTGGGGTCGTTTATCTTGACCTCAACGCCGTCTTTCTTGATGATGCCGTGCTCGGGCTGATACAGGCCGAAAAGCACGCTCATAAGCGTGGATTTGCCTGCGCCGTTTTCGCCGAGCAGGGCGTGGATCTCGCCTTTTTTCAGCTGCAGGGTAATGTTGTCGTTTGCGATTATACCGGGAAAAATCTTAGTGATGTTCAGCATTTCTATTGCAAACTGCTCATCCAAGTTTATCTGCCTCCCCCTGTTTTTTAATCATAGCAACATCATACTATATAAATTATTTAATTTCAAATTTTTTTGCGAAAAAATAGACAGGAAATAAAAATTGGCAGCGTTTCGGGGCAAAAAGAAAAGCCAGACAGGCTTTTGACCTGTCTGGCTTAAGGTTTTAGGGTTTAAATTACTTGATGGAGCCCTGATCACTGACGGTGGTGTGACCTGCGTCAACTGCGGGCATTGCGGTGGTGTCGTTGGAGACAGTGATGTCACCCTTGTGCATTGCAGCAACGAGTGCCTTGTAGTCGTCCTGAGTGAACTTGCCGTCTGCCCACTGAGTGCTCTCCATGGGGATCTGGACATAGTTCTCGGTCGGGTTGTCGGAAACGAGGCCGAGGGTGTCGATCTTGCCGCCGTAGTTATCCCAGTTGCCTGCGAAAACTTCGGTGAGCATGGTGTTAACGGTTGCTGCAAGGCCCTTCATAGCGGAAGTAACGGTCATGCCGTCGCCGTAGCCGCCGTCGATGATGCCCTTCTGGTCGACATCGACGCCGATGACCTTTGCGTTTACCTTTGCAGCTGCCTCAGCTGCGGAGGTGAAGATGCCGCCGCCGCAAGCGAAGACGACCTCGGTACCTGCGTTGTACCAGGTATCCATCTTTGCGGTGATGTCAGCGTCGCCGCTGAACTGGCCGCCGTAAACGTAGTTGATCTCGATCTTGGTGTCGAGCTCTACAGCAGCTGCATTTGCGCCCTGGACAAAGCCGAAGCCGTAACGGATAACTGCGGGAACTGCCATGCCGCCGAGGAAGCCGAGCTTGGTGTAGCCGAGCTTAACTGCTGCGTAACCGGCCATGTAGCCGCACAGCTCTTCCTGGTAAACAGCGCAGTAAACGTTCTTGTTGATGTGCTCAGCATTGTTTGCATCGATCAGGTCGGTGCGGTTGCCCTGGTCGTCGTGGTTGTAGAAGGAGTCATACAGATCCCACTCGGAAACATCGAGGCCGATGAACTTAACGTCCTTGTAGGTGTCCTGGCAAACTGCGATGGTGCCTGCGAATGCGTAGCCGGGCATAACGATGACGTTGAAGCCGTCAGCAACAGCCTGGTCGACCATCTCGATACGGGCAGCGGTGCTGTCTGCGGTGGGCTTGTAGTACTTGAACTCGACAGAGTTGGTGTCGCAGTAAGCCTTGCAAGCTTCGTAGGTGGTCTGGTTGAAGGACTGGTCGGTGATGTCGCCGTAGTCGGTGATCATTGCTACTTTATAAGCAGCAGTGTCGGGCTTGTCCGTCTCTTTGGAATCGTCATTGCCGCCGCAGGCGCAAAGAGCCAAGACCATGCACAGGGCAAGAAGCAGTGCTAGAAATCTTTTCATGATTTTTCCTCCGTATTATATTAATTTTTTGCGCGTACAATTTTGCGGATATGCTGTTGTGCACATCGTTGATATTATACCATTGTCGTGCCGAACAGGCAAGCACTATTTGACATATTAGCTAAAAAAGTATGCCTTATCAGCCGAGCTTGGCCATTTTGACGGCGGTATCCAGGGCGATTTCTATCATCTGGGTCAGCGAAAGCTGGCGCTCCTCGGACGAAAGAGCCTCACTGCGGTAAAGGTGATCGGATATCGTGCAGATGCACAGAGCGCGCTTACCGGCGCGGGCGGCGTTCATGTAAAGACCGGCTGCCTCCATCTCGACTGCCATAACGCCCATGTCACGCCACTTGGCGCTGTCGTCGCAATTGGCAGGAGAGTAGAAATTATCAGACGACAGGATGTTTCCGACCTTCATGTCGATGCCCTTTTCCTTGGCCGCTTCCACGGCACTACTGAGCAGCGTGTAGTCTGCGATGGGGGCAAAGGTGCCGTTGAGCTCAAACTGATGAGCAAAGTTCGAGTCCGTGCATGCGCCCTGACCGGCGACGATGTCCATGAGCTTGAGGTCGTCACGCATTGCGCCTGCCGAGCCTATGCGGATGATGTTGTCGACATCGTAGAAATTGTACAGCTCCCAGCTGTAGATGCCGATTGCGGGGATGCCCATGCCGGAGGCCATGACGGTCACGGGAACACCCTTCCAAGTGCCGGTGTGACCCTGAATGCCGCGGACATTGTTCACGAGCACGGGGTTTTCCAAAAATGTCTCTGCGATGAACTTTGCGCGCAGCGGATCGCCGGGCATGAGCACGGTCTTTGCGATATCCTCCTTTTTGGCGGAGATATGCGGAGTGGGAATAGGCATAATAATTCCTCCTGTGTTTATTTTGTTTATTCTAAAGCAAATTATAACAAACAAATTTCAAAAGTCAAATTGCAAGACGCGATTATTTATGGTATCATCAAAATCAGATAAAAATTGACAGGGGTGTTTGAGGGATGAACGACATAATCGTAATCGGTATTGCAGGCGGCACGGGCAGCGGAAAAACCACCATCACGCGCAAAATAATGCAGCATTTCGGCGGTGATGTGAGCGTTGTGTACCACGATAATTATTACAAGGCGCATCATAACATGAGCTACGCTGAGCGCACGAAGCTCAATTATGACCATCCGGATGCATTTGACACGGACCTTTTGGTCGCCGACCTTAAGAAGCTGCGCAGGGGGGAGACTATCCAGTGCCCGGTTTATGACTACACGACCCATGACCGGTCGAGCAAGACCGTGACGGTGAAGCCCGCCAAGGTCATCGTTGTCGAGGGCATACTCATTTTCCAGAGTGAAGAGCTGTGCAAGCTCATGGACATCAAAATTTACGTTGACACCGATGCCGATGTGCGCATCCTGCGCCGCATCGTGCGTGATGTGCGCGACAGGGGCAGGAGCCTTGAAAGCGTCGTGAATCAGTATCTGACGACCGTAAAGCCCATGCACGAGCAGTTTGTCGAGCCGTCAAAGCGCAAGGCGGATATCATCATCCCCGAGGGCGGCCACAATCAGGTGGCGCTGGAGATGGTGCTCGAGCGGGTAAGAGCGCATATAACGAAGTAATATATTTAATGTAGGAGAAAACTATGGCTAAGCTGTATTTTAAATACGGTGCAATGGGCTCGTCAAAGTCTGCCCAGGCACTGATAACCCAATTTAACTATGAGGAGCTGGGCATGACCGTGTGGCTCATCAAGCCCAGCATCGACACCCGCGACGGCGCGGATATCATAAAAAGCCGCATCGGACTTGCCCGCAGCGCACAGATCATCACGCCCGAGCAGGATATCGTCAAGGAATATGCCAAGGCCGGCAGGCACGATGTCATAATCTCCGACGAGGCGCAGTTTTTCACGCCCGAGCAGATAGACCAGCTGCGTGAGCTTGTCGATTTTGAGGATATCCCCGTTTTGTGCTTCGGCCTGCGCACGGACTTTCTCACCCATGTGTTCCCAGGCTCAAAGCGCCTGCTTGAGCTTGCCGACTCCATAACCGAGATAAAGACCGTCTGCGCCTGCGGCAGAAAAGCCACCGTCAATGCGAGAATCGACGAAAACGGCAGAGTCATCACCCACGGCGATCAGGTGTTCCTCGGCGGCAACGACAGCTATGTCGCCATGTGCCACCGCTGCTGGAAAAAGCGCATCCGCCAGCAGGAAGGCCAGACCTATATGTTTTAAAAAAATAGGATATCAGAAATATGCAAAAGAAATATGTAAAGTCCCGTTCACCGAACGGGGCTTTACATATCTTAATCCACTTTGATGATTTTTTGCACGACTTCGGGCGGCAGCTTCACCACTTTGCGGTCATATGTGATAAGACCGTTGACTTCGTCCTCCACATCGCTCAGCTGGGTGTACACCGCTGCAGCAAGTCCCTGCTCGTATGCGGGGCGAATTTCGCCGCCGTAGAGCTTTTCGAGCGACTTTTGCAGCTCGTCTGCGGATTTAAGGCGCTTGTAGCCGAAATCTCTTGCATTGAAGCAGTGCCCCTCGCAGCGCAGATTGTAGCCGCCGAACTCGGACAGGAGAACGGCTCTGCCGAGCTTGTCGGGCTTGAAGTTATACTTTTTAAAATACACATGCAGGCTCTTTGTCTCGCCGATCTTCTGGTCGTGCCAGCCGGAGGCGTGGTCGACCGTGCGGGTCGGATCCATCTGCATGACCTTTGCGGCTATCCTCGCAGCGTCAAACTGACCCCAGCCCTCGTTGAATGGCACCCACATGGCAATGCACGGGCAGTTGTAAAGCGTTCCGATCATTTCGTTGAGCTCTGTCTCGTAGTGGGCGCGGCCTTCCATATCGTCACGGGCAAACAGCTTGTAGTTTTTGTCGCTCAGGTGCACGCCGGTGACGAGTGGGGCGGAGATGATGACGGGGTTATACTGCCCACCGCCGTTTATCATGTCCTGCCACACGAGCATGCCCAGCCTGTCGCAGTGATAGTACCAGCGCAGCGGCTCGACCTTTATATGCTTGCGCAGCATGTTAAAGCCCATGTCCTTTGCCGTCTGAATGTCGAAAATGAGCGCTTCGTCGCTCGGCGCGGTGTACATGCCGTCGGACCAATAGCCCTGGTCGAGCATGCCGTTGTGGAAATAGGGCTTTCCGTTTAAAAACAGGCGCTTTACGCCCTTGTCGTCCTTTTCGACGGAGAATTTGCGCATGGCAAAGTAGCTTTCGACCCTGTCCTCGCCGTAGACGACCGCAAAGTCGTAAAGCTTCGGGTGCTCCGGCGACCACGCCTCAAAGTCGGGGACGGGAATTTTCGCCGGCAGGGGATAGCGCTCGCCGTTAAACTCGGCGTAGGCCGTGTTACCGCCGACGGTCTCGGCAGATACCTCGACAAAGCTTTCGTCAAAATTCGGTGTTATCTTTAATTTTTTGATGCAGTCCTCGGGAACGCACTCCGCCCACACGGTCTGCCAAATGCCGCTCTGCGGGGTGTACCAAATGCCGCCGCGCTCAAACTTCTGCTTGCCGCGAGCCTCATGTGCGGTGTCGGACAGGTCACGCACGCTGACGGAAATTTCGTTCACGCCCTTGCGCAGGAAACCCGTTGCGTCAAACTCAAACGGCAGGTAGCCGCCGCTGTGGCGAAAAGCCCGCAGACCGTTTATGTACACCGTGCACGACTGGTCGACCGCGCCGAAGTGCAGCAGCACTCTGCCCTCGTGCTCGGGGCACTCCCAATCACGGCGGTACCACAGATACTCGTCCGGCTTTAAAACACGCCCCACGCCCGACAGCTCGCACTCGGGGGAGAAGGGCACGAGTATCTTGCCGTCCCACTTTTCCGGCTGCTTTTCACCGGCGGCGGTGATGGCATAATCCCACTCGCCGTTGAGGTTATAATACGAGTCCCTGCGCATCTGCGGACGGGGATATTCGGGAAGGATATTGTTTTTATCAAGGTGTTCGCCCCAAGTTGTCAACATGCCGAGCCCTCCATACATTTAATATAAATTAATTATACAATATACTTACCCGTTTGATAAGCCCCAATTTTGCGAACGCGGCAAATGCTTTATATTTTGACAAAAGGTGAACAAAGTGGCGAATTTTGCGTTGATTTGCACACAATCGTTAATCATTTGTCAGGTTTTCAGGCCAAAATGAACGAAATTTTGATAAAAATCGAGTCATTGAATGTAGACACCAAACATAGTTTATGTTATATTTAACTTTGTCATAAAATAGAGAGGTGATGCAAATGCCCTATAAGTTTCGTGGCGGCGTACATCCCAATTATATGAAGGCTCCGGAAGAACCGGTAGTCGTCGTAACCCCGCCGCCTCAGGTCATTGTTCCGATGGCACAGCACATCGGCGCACCCTGCCAGCCGCTGGTCGCGGTCGGTGATTATGTAACTATGGGTCAGAAGATCGGCGATAACCCCGCCCCTGTTTCTGCTCCTATTCATTCTCCCGTATCTGGCAAGGTCGTAAAAATCGAGCCCAGACCCCATCCTCTGGGCGATATGATCATGGCAGTCGTCATTGAGAACGACTACCAGGATACCCCCTGCACCGACATGGCTCCCCTGACCGAGGAGCAGCTCAAGGACCCCGAAGCCATCCTCGCACGTCTGCGCGAGGCCGGTATCGTCGGCATGGGCGGTGCAATGTTCCCGACCGCTTTCAAGATCCGCGGCGGTCTGGGCAAGGTCGATACTCTCATCATCAACGGTGCAGAGTGTGAGCCCTACCTCAACGGCGACCACTGGACGATGAAGCTTCATCCGGAGGAGCTGCTCAAGGGTATAGAGCTTGCACGCATCGCAAGCGGACTGGACAAGGCGTACTACGGCATTGAGAAGAACAAGATGGACGCCATCGAGCTTCTCAACTCCAAGAACCCTGCTCAGTACGGTATTGAGATCGTGCCCGAAGAGGTCAAGTACCCCCAGGGCGCTGAGAAAATGCAGATCAAGGCGATCACCAACCGTGAGGTCAAGCCCGGCGGTCTGCCCGCAGGCGTAGGCTGCAATGTCATCAGCACTCAGACTGCCTATGCTATCTATCAGGCATGCTACCTCGGCATCCCCTGCATCGAGCGTATCCTTACCGTAGGCGGCTCGGCAGTGGATAAGCCCCACAACCTCCAGTGCCGTATCGGTACTCCCTTCAGCTACATCGCAGAGCACTGCGGCGGCTTCATCAAGACCCCCAAGAAGATCGTTCTCGGCGGACCTATGATGGGTCTTATCGCAACCAGCCTCGATGCGGTCAACATCAAGGGTACCGCAGGCATCCTGTTCTTCACCGAGGAAGAGGACAAGACGGTCGAGAACCCCACCTGCATCCGCTGCGGTAAGTGCATTACCGTGTGCCCGATGGGACTTGAGCCTGTCTACATGTACATGTACTTCAAGAAGGGCGACTTCGAGAATATGAAGAAGTACCACATTCTTGATTGTTTCGAGTGCGGCAGCTGTTCCTACAACTGCCCCGGCAGAATGCCCCTTACTCACTCCTTCAAGACCGCAAAGCTTCTGTTTGCCAAGAAGGCTGCGGACGAGAAGGCTCGTGCAGAGGCGGCAGCAAAGGAGGCGGAGAATAAATGAAAGCAAAAGAATATACCTTTGACGCCTCCTACCAGCCTCAGGTAAGGACGAATACCGACACGTCCCGCATCATGCTCGACGTTATCATCGCCCTTGTTCCCGCAATGGTAGTCGGTATCATAATGTTCGGTGTGAAAGCACTGATGCTCATCGCGGTCTCCGTCGCCTCGGCGGTGTTCTGGGAGTGGGGCTACCGCAAGCTCATGAAGAAGCCGAGCTCCATAGGCGATCTTTCCGCCTGTGTTACCGGTATCCTCGTCGCTCTGGTCATTCCTGTCGGAGCACCCTGGTGGATGCCTGTTGTCGGCACCTTCTTTGCAATGGTCATCGTAAAGCAGCTTTACGGCGGCATCGGCAAGAACTTCCTCAACCCCGCACTTGCGGCAAGAGCTTTCCTCATGGCCTCCTGGCCTGTCATCATGACCACCTGGGCAGTTCCCTCTGTCCTGAGCAAGGTCGTTGACGGAACCACCATGGCTACCCCCTTGAGCATCCTCAAGGCCGGTACCGAGACTATGCCCGACTACTTCAGCTTCGGCAACATGTTCATCGGCTCGATGCCCGGCTGCATCGGCGAGGTGAGCGCTGTTGCGCTGCTTGTTGGCGGCATTTACCTGCTTATCCGCAAGGTCATCAACTGGCGTATCCCCGTTGCCTTCATCGGCACCGTCGCCATCCTGACCGTTATCTTCCCGAGAAACGGCTACTCCAACATCGATTGGATGGTCTACAACCTGCTTTCCGGCGGCCTGCTTCTCGGTGCCATCTTCATGGCAACTGACTACTCCTCCAGCCCCGTAACTCTCAACGGCCAGCTGCTGTACGGCTTCGGCTGCGGCGCTCTGACCGTTCTGATCCGTTACTTCGGCGGCTATCCCGAGGGCGTTTCCTACGCCATCCTCATCATGAACCTGTGCGCATGGGCTATCGATAAGGCCACCCGCGGCCGCCAGTTCGGCGTGACCAAGGAAGACCTCAAGGCAGCCAAGAAGGCAGCAAAGGAGGCAAAGGCATAATGAAGAAGATACTTAAGCTTACTATGATCCTTTTCCTCATTTCTGCGATCGTTGCAGGCGTTCTCGGCGTTGTGTACGAGCTCACCGTTGACAGGATCAACGAGATCGCAGCTCAGAAGACTGCTGATGCATACGCAGAAGTCCTTGCTGCAAAGGATTACAAGGAAGTGCAGTACACCGGTGACGACACCGCCATCGATAAGATCTCCCAGGCTATTGCCGAGGACGGAAGCACCTCCGGCTATGTCGTTGAGACCACCGTTACCGGCAGCCAGGGCAGCATCACCATTATAATCGGTGTTGACAACGATTATAAGTGCACCGGCATATCCATCACAGAGTCCAGCGAGACCTCCGGCCTCGGCGCCGTTGCGTCCAGCCCCAGCGATAAGGGCGTTGCGTTCCGTGCACAGTTTGTCGGCCAGGGCTCTGATGTCCAGCTTGCAAAGAAGGGCGGCACCATTGAAGCCCTTACCGGTGCAACCATCACATCCACCGCAGTTACCAACGCAGTAGCCTCCGCTACCGCGGCCTGCGAGAGTCTGGGTTAAGGAGGTAGACTTAAATGAACATTAAAAAACAGTTTAAGGAAGGCCTTATCACCAATAACCCCGTTCTTGTTCAGCTTATCGGTATGTGCGCCACGATGGCGATCACCACGAGCCTCTTTAACGGCGTAGGCATGGGTCTGTCCGTTCTCATCATTCTGACCTGCTGCAACGTTGTTGTTTCCGCGATCAGAAAGGTAATACCCAACGAGATCCGTCTTGCAATATTCGTTGTTGTCATCGCGGGCTTCGTCACGATAGTTGACCTGCTGCTGCAGGCATTCGTCCCCGCACTTAGCGAGGCTCTGGGCGTTTTCATCCCGCTCATCGTCGTTAACTGCATCATCATCGGTCGTGCAGAGGCATTCTGCCAGAAGAACACCATCGGCGCATCCTTCTTCGACGGTATATTCCAAGGTCTGGGCTACACCATCGTTCTGGTCGTTATGTGCCTTATCCGTGAGCTTCTCGGCTTCGGCACCATCGGCGGCGGCCTTCTCGATCCTGTCAAGGGCCTGACTCTTGACGGTACCGGTTCGGGCTTTGCCGTGTTCGGAGCCGATTTCCAGGGCGCAATGGTTCTGACCATGCCCT
>CAVGBM010000051.1:0-6907 GCA_963627445.1 Oscillospiraceae bacterium
GATTTTCGTTCAGGCAAAGATAAAGCCCGACGGTCATAATGGACATATATGGGCTGGGGATTTAACGAAGCATGAGCGGAAAGCTGCCCGTCAAAACCGATAGGTGTTCGGCTCCCGCCAACTTAAGTTAGGTCGGAGGTAGTGAGATGCTTCTTAAATTATTTGCAGGGCTGAGCGCCGCGGCAACGGCTTTCAACATTTCGTCCCCCAGGATCGAGTTTACGGGCATAAAGCTTGCGGGCTTTGCGCTTTTGCGCTTTGCCGAATTTTACTTCGGCTCACTTTTGGCATACATCATTGCGGTGTACGCCGTGTCGGAGCTCACCGTGGATATGGATAAGCCGCAGGAAAAGCCGTCGAGGTTCTGGCAGTGGAACATGGATCAGCTTGCCGAGATAATCTGCGCCCTTGTGGGTGCGAGGATCACCGTCAACGGCACCGAGAAGCTGCCCGAGGGTCAGCGCTATCTCGTGGTCTGCAACCACCGCTCGATATTTGATCCCATTGCGTCCATTAAGCATTTCGGCGCAAAGGAGTATGTCTACATATCCAAGCCCGAGAACTTCAAGATACCCATCGTCGGCGCCGTTATGCACAAATGCGGCTGCCTGCCGGTGAACCGCGACAACAACCGTGAGGCGCTTGCAATGGTAAAGTCGGCAAGCAAGTTCATCCAGGATGACACCGCATCTGTCGTCATCTACCCCGAGGGCACCCGCAGCCGCGAGGACGAGCTTTTGCCCTTCCACGCAGGCTCGTTTAAGATCGCGCAGCGCACCGGCGTTCCGGTCGTCATCTCCGCCATCCACGGGACTGACGAGATAGTGCGCAATGTGCCCTTAAAGAAGACGAAGATAGATCTTGATATCCTCGATGTGCTCGACGGCGATTTCGTAAAGAGCCACAGCACAAAGGAAACGGCGGCGATAGCTCAGAAAATGATACAGGAGCATCTTGACCGCAAGTACGGAAAAGAAGGAGTGAATGCCTAAAAATGATAAAGCTTCTTAGGTATATGAAGGGCAGGGAATGGCTGTTTTTCCTTGTCAGTCTTGTTTTTATAGTGTCGCAGGTTTGGCTTGACCTCAAGCTGCCCGACTACATGTCGCAGATAACGACGCTCGTTGAGACCAAGGGCAGCGCCATGGCCGATATCTGGGCTTCCGGAGGCATGATGCTGCTTTGCTCGCTGGGAAGCCTCGTGTCGTCGGTTATCGTGTGCTACTTTGCGTCAAGCATTGCCGCAAGCTTTTCAAGAAGACTGCGCGCTGCGATGTTCGATAAGGTAGAGTCGTTTTCCATGGAGGAGATAAACGCCTTTTCCACCGCAAGCCTCATCACCCGCTCGACAAACGATGTCGCGCAGGTGCAGATGCTCATCGTCCTTTCCATGCAGGTCGTCATCAAAGCGCCTGCTATGGCCGTTTGGGCGATAACTAAGATCGCGGGCAAGGCGTGGCAGTGGTCGCTTGCAACGGGCATAGCCGTTGTGCTGCTCATTTGCTTCCTTGCCATCGCCATGGCGCTGACCTTCCCGAAGTTCCGCAAGGTGCAGTGGCTGCAGGATGCACTCAACCATGCCGCAAGAGAAAACCTGAGCGGTATCCGCGTCGTGCGCGCGTACAATGCTGAGGAGTATCAGGAAGAGAAGTTTGAAAAGGCCAACACCGATCTTCTTAAAAATCAGCTGTATGCAAACCGCACCATGACGCTTTTAAGCCCGTTCATGAATATTACCATGAACTGCCTTAACATGTCCATCTACTGGATAGGCGCTGTGCTCATTAACGCCGTCGTCATCAAAGACGCGGCATCGATAGCCACGAGAGTCGATATATTTGCCGACATGATCGTGTTTATGTCCTACGCCATGCAGGTCATCATGTCATTTATCATGATCGTCATGGTGTTCATCGTTGCGCCCAGAGCGCTCGTCGCCGCAAAGCGTATAAACGAGGTGCTCGACACCGAACCGAAGATAGTCGACGCAGCAAATGCACAGCCTGAGGAGACAAGCGTCGGCGAGGTGGAGTTTAGAAATGTGAGCTTTACCTACCCCGGCGGAAGCGGCAAGGTGCTGACTGATATCAATTTCACCGCCCACCGCGGCGAGACCGTGGCGTTCATAGGCTCCACGGGCTCGGGCAAAACGACGCTCGTTAACCTCATCCCGAGGTTTTACGATGTCACCGAGGGCGCTGTTCTGGTCGACGGCGTGGATGTGCGCGATTACGAGCTTGAAAAGCTCTACAAAAAGCTCAGCTATGTGTCCCAGCGTGCCGTGATGTTCTCCGGCGATATCGAGGACAACGTCGCCTTCGGTGCAAATGCCGACAAGGCGAAGCTTAGTGATGCGCTTCATATCTCTCAGTCCGAGGAGTTTGTAGGAAGCCTTGAGGACGGCGTAAAGTCGCATGTCGCCCAGGGCGGCACCAACTTCTCCGGCGGTCAGAAGCAGCGCCTGTCGATCGCAAGAGCGCTGTGCCGCGATGCCGAGATACTCATTTTTGACGACACCTTCTCGGCTCTTGACTTCAAGACCGACCGTGAGCTGCGTGATGCGCTCCGTGATAAGACCGCGAACGCAACGAAGCTCATCGTTGCCCAGCGCATCGGCACCATTATGAGCGCCGATAAGATAATCGTCCTTGACGAGGGCAGGCAGGTCGGTACCGGCACGCATAAGGAGCTTATGAAAAACTGCGAGGTCTATCGTCAGATAGCCCTGTCGCAGCTGTCAGAGGAGGAGCTTGCCATATGAAAGGAATGAAAATGGGCAGACCCCTCGACGATAAGCCGAAAAACTTCAGGTCATCCATGCGGTCACTGCTGCACTACCTCAAGCCGTGGCATGCTGCGATAATCATATCGCTCATACTCTCGCTCGGCAGCACGGCGCTGACGCTCATAGCGCCGGACAAGATGGCAGACCTCACAAACTCCATCGCCGCCGGACTTACCACCGGCATAGACATGGAGGGCATAAAGCAGGCGATAATCGCTATCCTCATTATTTATATAGGTGGCGGTCTATTGTCCTGCATCGCAAGCTACACCATGATAACCGTCATGCAGAAGCTTGCATGGAGCCTGCGTGACAGCATCTCCAAAAAGATAAACCGCATGCCGCTCAAGTACTTTGACAGGGTCAGCATCGGCGATGTTTTAAGCCGCATCACAAACGATGTCGATACCCTGAGCTCAACGCTCAACTCCAGCATCACGACCCTTGTTCAGGGGCTTGTGCAGTTTGTCGGCGTAACTATAATCATGTTCGCAACGAACGCTGTTATGTCGCTTGCCGCCATCGGCTCGTCGCTTATCGGCTTCATCTTCATGTTCACGGTCATAAAGAAGTCGAGGAAATATTTCCGCCAGCAGCAGAAAAACCTCGGCGATATGAACGGCCATGTCGAGGAAATGTACTCGGGCCACGATATCGTGCGTGTCTACGGTGCGACGGCGCAGGCCAAGGCGGAGTTTAAGCGCATAAACGGCAATCTCTATGAAAGTGCGTGGAAGTCCCAGTTCTTCGGCGGACTTATGACGCCGTTCATGGGCTTCATCGGCAACTTCGGCTATGTCGCCGTGTGCGTTGTGGGTGCTGCCCTCACCATGAGCGGGGTGATCTCCTTCGGTGTTATAGTGTCCTTTATCGCATATGTGCGCCTGTTTACCAATCCGCTTTCGCAGATAGCGCAGGCTGCCACCCAGCTCATGTCTGCCGGTGCCGCCGGTGAGCGCGTGTTCGGCTTCCTCGTGGAAGAGGAGCTTTCCGATGACAGCTCTTGCACAGCCTACCCCGAAAAGGTCACGGGCGAGGTCACCTTCGACCATGTCCGCTTCGGCTATGACGAGGATAAGCCCGTCATAAACGACTTCTCGGCAAAGGTCCTGCCCGGGCAGAAGATAGCGATAGTCGGCCATACGGGCGCCGGCAAGACCACGATGGTGAACCTGCTCATGCGCTTTTACGAGCTGTGGAGCGGCGAGATCCGCATAGACGGCGTGCCGATATCCGAAATGAAGCGCAGCGATGTGCATGCCCTGTTCGGCATGGTTTTGCAGGATACATGGCTGTTTGAGGGCACATACCGGGAGAATATCGTCTATGGCAAGGAAAATGTCGCTGATGAGCAGGTGCGCGCTGCCTGCAAGGCGGTCGGCATGGATCACTTTATCATGACCCTGCCCGACGGCTACGACACCGTGCTCAGCGACCGCAGCAGCCTGTCTGCCGGTCAGCGCCAGCTTCTCACCATCGCAAGAGCCATGGTCGAAAACGCACCCATGATAATTCTCGACGAGGCAACAAGCTCCGTCGACACCCGCACGGAAGCGCTCGTCCAGCAGGCGATGTACAAGCTCACCGAGGGCAGAACATCGTTCGTCATTGCCCACAGGCTTTCGACTATACGTGACGCAGACCTCATCCTCGTCATGGAAAAGGGCGATGTCGTCGAAAGCGGCACGCATGAGCAGCTTCTGAAGAAGGACGGCCTGTACAAGGAGCTGTATTACAGCCAGTTTGAGGCAAAGTGAGGGAATATGAAAAAGGTTGCACTTATAACGGGCTCGTCCCGTGGCATCGGCAGGGCAGAGGCGATAGCGCTCGCCCGTGACGGTTATGCTGTCTGCGTAAACTGCGTTGAGCGGGAGGATAAGGCGCAGGAGCTTGCAGCACGGCTTCGCAGCGAGGGCTTTGAAGCCATGTGGTACAAGGCCGATGTCGCAGATGCTGCCGCCGTAAAGCAAATGGTTGCCGAGGTGGAAAAGACCCTCGGTGCCGTGACGCTTTTAGTTAACAACGCAGGCATAGCAAAGCAGTGCCTGTTTCAGGACATGACCGAGGATTATTGGAAGCGCATTTTCGATGTTAACCTCAACGGTGCGTTCAACACCATCCAGGCCGTGCTGCCGCACATGCTGCACGAGCACTCGGGCTGCATCATAAACACCTCGTCTATCTGGGGTCAGCACGGTGCGTCCTGCGAGGTCGCCTATTCGGCAACCAAGCACGCCATCATCGGGCTTACCCGCTCGCTCGCGCAAGAGCTTGCACCGACCAATATCCGTGTAAACTGCGTCGCCCCCGGCGTTATCAACACCGACATGGTGCAGGTTCTCGGCACGGAGACACTCGCTGCCCTCGCCGAGGACACCCCCGTCGGCAGACTCGGCAGACCCGAGGACATTGCGGCAGTCGTGAGCTTTCTAGCCTCCGACGCTGCGTCCTTCATCACCGGCCAGGTCATAACCTCCGACGGCGGCTTTATAAAGTAAAATGCTAATATACGCACTGACATTGGTAAAGGCCGCCGACCGTCCGAAGCTCGAGCGGCTGTATCTTGAGTACCGCAGCGTGATGTTCTGCGCCGCAAACGAGATACTGCACAATGAGCACGAGGCCGAGGACGCAGTCCAGCAGGCGTTCGTGAAGATAGCCGAAAACCTCGACAATGTGCCGGACGAGCTATCGAACAAAACAAAAGCCTTTGTCGTCACCATAGTGGAAAACACCGCCATCGACCGATACCGAAAGCTCAAGCGCCACGGCGGATGCGAGCTTTGCGAGGAGGCTTACGGCATCGAGGCCGACAGCGACGATGAGCTGGTAAACTGCATATTAAAACTGCCTGCACGCTACAGGCAGTTCATACTATTAAGATACTACCACGGCTACTCGACCCGAGAGATAGCAAGGCTGCTCAGCATGTCGAGCGCCGCTGCGAGCAAGACCGCTCAGCGGGCAAAGCAAAGACTTGAACAATTGTGCAGGGAGGCGGGGCTTTTATGATAAGCGATAACGATCTCAAAATTGCCGCAGAAAAAGCAAGCGCCGCCATTCTGGAAGCACTGCCCGAAGTTGAGCACGAGTTTTCAGCAGAGCATGAGCGCAAAATTACCGCCATCGGCCGAAAAGCGAGGCTCAAAAAGGTGCTGTCCACCGCCGCCGTTATCCTGCTCATCATCATTGCAGGCGGTGTCGGCGTTTTGACCTTCAGCCCCGAGGCAAGAGCAGGACTTGAATCGACCTGGAACAGGCTCATCGGCAATGACGGCTGGCCGAGCTATATAAATGGCGAAACAAACACTTCTGCACTCATCTACCGCCCGACTTGGCTGCCGGATGGGTTTGAAAAGCTGAACGAGAACGCCGACTTCGGCATCATCGAATACCGCAATGGTTTGGCCGCCATAACCTACGGCTGCACAAGCTCATCCGAGGACTTCCTGTCCGCCGTTGAATGTACATCCCAAGAGGTCACCGTCGGAGGCACGACCGCAACGGTCTATGTGCCGGTCGAAAATGAGCTTAACTACACCAAAAAGACACTCGCATTTATAAAAGGCGGCTGCCTGATAACCATAACCGCCGATTTGAGTGAGCCGGAGCTCATAAAAATTGCGGAAAGCGTAAAATTATCTGAAAATTAGTGTCCAAAAAGCGCTCCCTGTTTCGTTATAGAGGTTACAGAGCAACTAAAACGAAACAAGGAGCTTTTTATATGAAAAAGAGAAAACGCCTGCTCATCGCCGCCTTTGTCGTGTACCTTGCCGCTGCCGTGTGGCTGCTGTTCATGTGTCACGCTGCAAGCGACATGCCGTTTTCGGAATATGTGCGGCAAAACACGAATTTCATCCCGCTTTTCAGCTTCTATGTGCTGTACACAACGCCGTATATATCCTACCGTGTGCTCGTGCCGTTTTGCGTTAATCTTTTTGGCAACCTCGATCTGTTTCCCGTGGGGCGTGCTGCTGCCGATGCTAGACAGACGCTTCAAAGACGCAAAACGCTTCTTTATTTTGACGGCGTGCGTGATAATTGCCGTCGAACTGTTGCAGCTCGTTCTCAAGGTCGGCATTTGCGATATCGAGGACTTCATACTTAACATGCTCGGTGCCG
>CAVGBM010000052.1:0-2342 GCA_963627445.1 Oscillospiraceae bacterium
AGGACTGCATGGCGCTTCCAGATGAGGGCATGGCTTGTTTCGAGGGGCGGCTCGAGACGGCGGAAGCACAGGCCGGAGCCGAGCTGGCCGGGCAAATGGTCGTCGGTTATGAGCACATAGCCCAGGCCGCTGCGCACGAGCGCCGCCGGATCGCCGTTTAGGACATTATACGTCGCCGCAACGTTCATGTGGTCAAGATCGGTCTGCGCCCAATGCTCTATCGTGCGCTGGAGCCCGACCCGCTTGTGCAGGATGAGCGGCACAGAGCACAGATCCTCGCGCTTTATGGCGGGCTTCATCGCAAGCTCGCAATCGACAGGCATGATAAGCCCCCACTGGGCACGCTCGCCGAGCGAAACATAGTCGTACTTCACGGCATCCACAGGCTCCAAAAGCACCGCAAAATCAAGGGTTCCGTGGTCAAGCCGCTCGATTATCTCGCAGGCATCGCCGCTGTAGAAATCAAAGCTCACATCGGGGTGCTCGGCATGAAGCTCCGCCGCGGCGCTCAGCACCCTTTTGCCGGGCAGGCCGCCGATGGATATCTTGCCGCCGAGCGCGGTGTCGGCGCTGAGCTCCTGCTCGGTCTTTTCCAAGAGCGCCACTATCTCCTCGGCGCGCTTTCGCAGCAGCACGCCGTCATCGGTGAGCGTGAGCTTGCGCTTGCCCCGCACCAGAAGCTGCTTTCCGAGCTCCTGCTCGAGCTCCATGAGCTGCTTTGACAGCGAGGGCTGGGTTATGTGCAGGCTTTCGGCGGCGCGGGTGATGTTCTCCTCCCGGGCCACGGTCAAAAAATATCTTAAAACACGAATATCCATGTAATTATCACCTCATTCGACAGTATACTACAGTTTATCATGCCTGTAAACTATGATAATGCATTCTTTATAAGTATTTGCTATCGCCGAGGTTTGTTATTATAATGTTGGCGAAATTTTTGAAACAGAGTTGATATTATATATGAAGGAAGCAACACAAAGACAGCGGCTGGACATGCTAAACGGCCCTATCTGGAACAAGCTGCCGCAGTTTGCCCTGCCCGTTGCGGCGACGGCGATACTCGGGCAGCTTTTTAACGCCGCGGACATCGCCGTCGTCGGCAACTTCACAGGTGCGGAAAAGACCATCGCCGTGGCGGCCGTCGGCGCAAACAGCTCGGTCATCGGGCTTATCATAAACCTGTTCATCGGCATCGGCCTTGGCTGCAATGTCGTCATCGCGCACGCCATCGGCCGCGGCGACCGCGACGCTGTGCACAAGGCGGTGCACACCTCGGTCGTCGTCGCCGTCATCGGCGGCATACTTGTCGGGCTATTAGGTCAGCTCATCGCCGCGCCCCTGCTGGGGATGCTGAACGTGCCGGACGAGGTGTTCCCGCTTGCGCTTTTGTACCTGCGCATTTACCTCATCGGCCTGCCGGTCATTTTGCTGTATAACTTCGAGGCGGCCATATTCCGCAGCGTGGGCGAAACGAAAACGCCGCTCGTTGCGCTGACGATATCCGGCTGCCTGAATGTTGCGCTGAACCTGTTTTTCGTCGCGGTGCTCAACATGTCGGTAAGCGGCGTTGCCATCGCTACGGTCATCTCGAACGCGGTGAGCTCCGTCATCCTGTTCGTGAAGCTCAGGCGCACCGAGCTTGATATACACCTCGACCCCAAAAAGCTTCGCATCGACATGCAAATTCTCGGCCGCATCCTGCGCATCGGTCTGCCCGCAGGCGTGCAGAGCTCGCTGTTTGCGGTGTCGAACATCGTCATCCAGTCGGCGATAAACAGCCTCGGCACCGTGGTCATGGCCGCCTCGAGCGCGGCGTTCAACATCGAGATCTTCACCTTCGATATCCTCGACGCATTCTCGCAGGCGTGCACGACCTTCGTCGGGCAGAACTATGGTGCGGGCAAGATCGACCGCTGCAAGAAAACGCTTAAGCTGTGCATGCTCGAGGGTCTTATCGCGCTCGTGACGGCGATCGCCATACTGCTGTTTTTCGGCAAGCCGCTGCTTTCGATATTCAACAACGACCCCGAGGTCGTCGAGACCGGCTATATCCGCATGATGTACGTCATGTTCTCGCATGTTTTTAACCTGCTTTATAACGTCATGTCCGGCTACCTGCGAGGGTTCAGCATTTCGCTCACGCCCGCGATACTTACCATGCTCGGCGTGTGCGGCGTTCGCATCGCGTGGATACACTATGTGTTCCCGCTCAGCGCGACCTTTAAGACGATAATGATTGCCTACCCCGTGAGCCTCGGCATCACGGCGCTACTCATCTTCGCCGCACTCATGTACTACCGCCCCTCCAAGCGCTTCGCCGGCACACGAGACGAGGTGTGAAA
>CAVGBM010000053.1:0-6619 GCA_963627445.1 Oscillospiraceae bacterium
GATAATACCGCCGCCACGCACGCGCCCCGTGTAAAGCCGTCAGCGGCCTTTGGCGGCCATTTTGATTTTCGCGCCGCTGGCTTTCATTTGCGCCAGTGGGGAAAAGTTGTCATAGTTTTTTGTCAAATCCGCGTCGTAAATGGCGCAATAGTGCTTCGTCATGGCAAGGGTGGAATGTCCAAGGAGCTTTTGGAGCGTGAACGCGTCCCCGCCGCAGTCAATCAAGTATTTCCGCGCGAATGTGTGGCGGAACAGGTGAATAGATGTTTTTTGCACCCCGCGCCGCGTGTTGTATCTTGCGATTGATTGCCGCAAGCCGTTCTCCGTGAGTTGTGTACCCGTTTCCGTGCAAAAGAGATAATCCGTAGGCTCCCCGCCACGGTAACGCCCATACTCCCGCAGAATGGCAATCATGGGGCTGCAAAGGGGTATGACCTGCGCTTTTCTGTTCTTCGTGTGGCGGTAGAACACAACGCCGCCGTCTAAATCCACGTCCCGAATTTGTATCGCCCTGACCGTCGCGGCGCGGCTCCCGCAGTTCAAAAGGAAATTGATAATCACCCAGTCCCGATATTCCGCAAAGGTTGTCTTGCGAATGTCGGGCTTTTTCAGAAGCGCGGTCAGCTCCGCGTCCGAATAGGTTTCCTTCACGGTTTCCTCGGCCTTGTAAAGCGGGATATTCAGACGGGTCAGCCCCTGCTCATTGCACCAAGAGAAAAAGGATTTCAGAACCCTTGTGTAGCTGTTGATACTGTTGGGGGAAAGCCCCGCGCCCCGCATGGAAACAATCATATCGTCCAAATCTGCCTTTTGGAGGGCGGCAATGTCCGTCCCCGTGTCCAAGTGCCGCGCCACGGCCTTCCATTGGGAGGAATAGCTTTCCAGCGTCTTTTCCGCAAGCCCTTTTGCCCTGCGGGAAAGGAGGAAATCCGCAAAGGTTTCGTCCAATGTGGCGGTGCAGTTTATCCTGATTTTCTTCATCGTACCTGACCTCTTGATTTTCAAAATTTCCATCAAAAATCAAGCGCACAGGTGCTTTTTGCAAATCCCCCGAATTTCTCACTTTTGGAAAAGAAAAAACCTTGAAATCAGATGATTTCAAGGTTTTTCTTCACTCTCTCGAGCCTTTGGTGGAGATAAGCGGGATCGAACCGCTGACCTCTTGAATGCCATTCAAGCGCTCTCCCAGCTGAGCTATACCCCCGAGTGCAAGAGATATTCTAGCAGAATCGAGCGGCGTTGTCAACTGTAAATATTCCGTTTTTGCGCTTATTCGTCGAACATATAGCTGATATCCTTGCGATAGCGGAACTTTTTCTCCTTGCCCTTTAAAAGCCGCACGATGGCGTGGCGGTTTTCGATGAACACGACGAGCGCGGTCAGCAGCACGAGGTACTTGACAAAGGGCGTGTCGATCATCATAAATGTCACAAGGCACATCATGAGCGTTGCGGCGAGCTTCGCAAGCGAGACATAGCGGGTCGCAAAGTACACGACGAGGAACACCACGAGCGTGGCAAAGCCGACACTGGAGCCGATGAAGAACGCACCGATGCCGACGGCGAGTATGGTCGTCGAGCCCTTGAAGCGGTACATTATCGGGAACACGATGCCAAGCGCCATGCAGAACATCGCAAATGCATGACCGATATCGGCGTGGTCGACGATGCCGAGCAGCACGCCGCCGAGTATCAGCGGGATGAGCGCCTTTGCGGCCTCGAGCCCCAGAAACTTGGCAAGACCCTTGATGCCGAAGTCCTTGACAAAGCGAGTGATGCCCAGGTTATCGAGCGGGTACTCCTTCTTGATATCGCAGTGGAAGATCAGATTCGAGCTGAGATTAACGGTGCTGATGCTGCCGAAAAAGTAGGCGACAATGGCGGTTACGGAGAGCAGAAAAGCGGTCATTCCTTGTCTCCCTTCTGCCGGATGACCAGCCTGATGGGCGTGCCCTCAAGGCCGAACACGGCACGGATCTGATTTTCGATATAGCGCTGATACGAGAAGTGGAACAACTCCCTGGAGTTGCAGAAAATGACGAAGTTGGGCGGCTTGATGCCGGTCTGCGTCATGTAGTATACCTTGAGTCTGCGCCCCTTGTCGGTGGGCGGCTGCACACGGGCCTGAGCGTCGGCAAGGACATTGTTGAGCATGCCGGTGGTGATGCGCATGTTGCTCTGGTCGTTGACGAAGTTGACGAGCTCAAAAATGCGGTCGGTGCGCTGGCCGGTGACGGCGGATATAAACAGCACAGGGGCGTAGCTCATGAAGCTGAGGTCACGCATGACCTCCTTGCGCATTTTCTCAAGCGTGCCGGTCTCTTTTTCGATAAGATCCCACTTGTTGACGACGATGATGCTCGCCTTGCCGGCCTCGTGCGCAAGACCTGCGATCTTGGTGTCCTGCTCGGTCACGCCCTCGCGGGCATCGATCATGATAAGGCAGACATCGGCGCGCTCAATGGCCATCTGCGCACGCATGACGGAGAACTTCTCGACACGCTCGTCGACCTTCGACTTGCGGCGGATACCGGCGGTGTCGATGAACACGTATTTGCCGAACTTATTATCGATCTCCGAGTCGACGGCATCGCGGGTCGTGCCCGCAACATTGCTGACGATGACGCGCTTTTCGCCGAGGATGTGGTTAATTAGCGATGATTTTCCGACATTGGGTTTGCCGATGACGGCGACCTTGATGCGGTCGTCCTCCTCGTCCTCGCCGTTATCCTCGGGGAAGTACTTGACGCACTCGTCGAGCAGGTCACCCGTGCCGTGACCGTGGACGGCCGAAACGGCGATGGGGTCACCCATGCCAAGCTCGTAAAACTCGTATATCGCGGGGTCGACACGGCCGGTCGAGTCCATTTTGTTGACTGCGAGCACCGTGGGCTTTTTTGAGCGCAGCAGCATGTTCGCAACATCCTTGTCGGCGGCGGTGACACCCGTGCGCACATCGGTGACGAGGATGATAACATCCGCTGCGCTTATGGCGATATTCGCCTGCTCGCGCATGAACATGAGTATCTCGTTATCGGTCGTGGGCTCGATGCCGCCGGTGTCGACAATGTCGAACTTATGGCCGCACCACTCGCACTCGGCGTACAGCCTGTCACGGGTGACGCCGGGCGTGTCCTCAACGATGGACAAGCGTTTGCCCACAAGCTTATTAAACAGCATTGATTTGCCGACATTCGGTCTGCCGACAATGGCTACGAGAGGTTTTGACATTTATTCAACCTCCATTTTGGTTATATTTATAAAATTGCTCTTTATCAAACCGGCTCATTTGCCCGTCTCTATCGGGGAGCTTGACCTCGGGCAGGTTATCTCCGGAGATGGCATCCCACAGGTCGAAGCCGTCCGAGCCGATGGGGTAGATGGGCACGCCGAGGGCGGTGACCGCCTCCTCGAGCAGCACATCGTCTAAGAAGTCCACCTCCTCACGGCGCAGCATGTTTTGCGAGATGAAAAGCCGCTCGCCGAGGTATTTGTCCTTGAGCTGGTTTATAAGGTCGCCGCCGGTGATAAGGCCGGTGACATTTATGCTGTGACCGAAGAAGTCGTTCTCAATAGCATAGACCCTTCCGTCTATATTATCATACTTTTCATGCGCTGCGCAAACAAGTTTTTCAAAAAACGGGGCGACCGACACACCGCAGGCGATGGAAAACGGCACACCGTCCGGCTTATCCGATAGGCTCAGCGCCGATTTAAACTCAGCCTCCAAAAGCCTTATCATGCCGACACCGTTTTCAAGCTGCGTGTGCTCCTCGTAAAACTCGTCGTCCGGCAGCTCACGGTTTGCGCAGATATACATCTCGTCCGAGCAGAAAAACAGCCGTGTGCCGAATTTTTCGATGCACTTATCGCCAAACTCGGTGACGAGGTCTATCGTCTCACCGGCGTGCTCGGGCGTGAAGGACTTGAGCTCATAAAGCCCCTCGCGGAACTTCGTGAGCCCCACCGGCACGATGGAAACGCTGTGCACCGCAGGGTAAAGCTCGGCAAGCTCGCGCATGGTGCGCTCAAGCTCAGCGCCGTCATTTAGCCCCGGGCAGCAGACGATCTGGCAGTTCATCCTGATGCCTGCGGCGGCAAAGCGGCGCATGATATCGATGCATCTTCCGGCGAAGCGGTTGCGCAGCATCTTGACCCTGAGCTCGGGATTTGTCGCATGCACCGAGACGTTGATGGGACTAATATGCAGGTCGCATATGCGCTGTATCTCGCGGTCGGACAGGTTCGTCATGGTGATGTAGTTTCCCAAAAGGAAGCTCAGGCGTGCGTCGTCGTCTTTAAAATACATCGTGCGGCGCATGCCCTTGGGCAGCTGATCTATAAAGCAGAACACGCAATTATTTGCACAGCTGCGGGGCTTATCCATAAGGTAGGTCTCAAACTCAAGCCCGAGATCCTGACCCTCAGCCTTTGCCACATGCACGGTGTGCTCAAGTCCGTCGGGCGTGCGCACGGTGACGCTGACCTCGGGGTCGTAGCCGAAGAACTTGTAGTCGAGCACATCGACGACCTCCTTGCCGTTTATGGCAAGCAGCGTATCGCCGACGCGAATGCGGTGCTTTAAGGGGCTTCCGTCTTCAATTTTGGAAATGACATTACCCATTTAGATTCCTTTAAGCATAAGGGGAGTATCCAAACCCGCCTCTGCCATGCCTTTTTGCCCTTTCTCTGCGTTATCGTCCTTGAAATACTTGTGTATTCCCGCCTCCTCTGCCTTGACAAAGGACAAAAATCCTATGGCAGAGGTCTTTCAGATTTTTAAGCGAGAGAGGAGTGTCGCAGGCAAGGCTTTGGGAATGAGGAAGGCTGTCGCCTTGTGATTGAGCAAAACGAAGCTTGCGGCGCTCAAATCCGTTTAAAAACGGGTTCGGATGCTCCCCTTATGCTTAAGCAAAAAGAGGAAAGGGATAACCTTTCCTCTTTAAGCGTTTCAATTACTCTTTTACCTTCAGAACCTGACGGCCATTGTACATACCGCAGGCATTGCAGGCACGATGAGGCATTTTGAAAGCACCACAGTTGGGGCACTTTACGATACCGGGAGCCTCAAGCTTCCAATGAGAGGAACGTCTCTTGTCTCGTCTCTGTCTTGATACTTTTCCCTTAGGGACTGCCATGGTGACACCTCCTGTAATTAGCTGTTATGAGCAGCCTGTTCTTATTTATCCAAAAGCTGCTCAAGCACAGCAAGTCTTGGATCGATTTCTTTCCTGCAACCGCAGGGTCCGAGATTCAAATCAGCTCCGCATTTGGAGCAAAGACCTTTGCAGTCCTCAGAGCACAGAAACTTCGTTTCCATGTCGAGAACGAAAAGGGTGGAGAGCGTTTCCGTAAGATCGAGCTTGTCCCCGTCGAGAACAAAGGCCTCCGGATCATCGGACTCTCCGTCGGAGATATAGGCATTAAGGTCCATTAACTTGACGCTGTCAAACTCCTTACCACATCGGTCGCAGACGCAAGTCATATCAGCTTCCAAAGTACCCTCGAGTGTCAGGATACCGGCTGCATTGAACACACGGCCTTCGGCTACGGGCTTGGAGCGATACGCCTTGATCGATTCGTTTAAAAGCTCCTCGGGCTCCAGCTCACATTTGAACGGGACGCTCTTTCCGGGGACTTCAATTATTTCTCTCAGATCAAGAAGCATAGCACACCTCTCCATAGTCGCTTGAATATTATAGACGAATAAACGGGCGTTGTCAACTTAATTTTTCAGGTTTTTCAGTGGAAAATCGCTAAAAAAAGCACCTTGCGGCAATATATACGCCTGTGGTATAATTTCGGAAGAAAGGTTGGTCGGTATGAAGAAAAAAGTTGAAGTTACGATAATCGCCCTTGCGCTCGTTGCACTAATTGTCGGCGGCGTCATGTTTCTCATACGCCAGACCCGCCATGACGAGCTGCTTATAGGTGAAGCAAGAGCCGAGACCGTTGCGCTCACCAATGCGGGCTTTGACGAATCGCAGGTAAGCGGGCTTTCCTCAAAGCTCAGCTACGGCAGCGGCGGCTGGTACTACAAGGTCAGCTTCAAGACCCTCGCCCTTGAGTATAACTACAAGATCGAGGCCTACAGCGGAGCAATATTGGATAAAAATACGAGATGAGCGCCCTTTTTATATGCTTTGGCGCATCAAAAAGCCCATCTTGCACGGATAAGGTGTGGATTATCGACGGTCTGCTTGAAAGGTCGGCTTGATGAAGATACTCAAAAACTGTTGAAGGAGGTAAAAGGACTGTGGAAGAGGCAAGAAAATGGGAATGTCCGTTTTACCATAGAATCGTGGATAGCGATGAATGTTTTGATTTGCATTTAATTGCTATGCGGGCATTTCGAGATGAAGATTTAGTTAAAGAGGAGGACAGGGATGCCCTTGATCTTATGTGTGAGAAGTGCGGGAACTATAAGAAGTAAGTAAATATCAGATCATCCGGCAGAAGCGAGATGTTCCTCGCCTCTACCCGACGTGCAAAAAGCGAGTGGATTTTTCCACTCGCTTTTTTAGTTCAATTTCATCCAGCAGGTAGTGCCTGGGGTGGAATCGGAGACGATGGGGACATAGCGGTATTTCACATCGCCGAGCTCGACCATGTCCTTTGCG
>CAVGBM010000054.1:0-2787 GCA_963627445.1 Oscillospiraceae bacterium
AAAGCTCTTGCCGGACTCGGAATACATACCCTTATCGAGTCTTATCTCATTGAAATTATATGCCATTACATTTTCCTCCTTACATGATGAAGCCAACGGTGGCTGCGGTGCTGTCGACCTTGATCACAAGGTACTCTCTGCCGGTGGAGGCCTTTTTGACCTTGCCGCCGACATCGGCTGCAAGCTTTGCAAAGCCTACGGCGGGAGCATCGCCGGTGTAGCCGACCTCGATATAGCCGTGGGTCTTGACGACGGCAAAGTCGCCCTTGGTGTCGATGCAGTAGCCTGCGAAATTGTCGCCTGCGGCGCAGGCTGCGACGGTGTTGTTGGCGCTTACCTTGACAAACACGTCCTTTGTGGTGCCGCTTGCCTTTTCAAAGGAGAGGACCTGCTCTCCAACGCCTTCAAAGCTAACTTTCATTTTTGTTTCCTCCTAAATCAGATGATGTACTCGTCACCGTCAAATTTGGTGACCTCTCCCCTGCCTGGGAGCTGGGTTACGGGCGGATACAGCTCGGCCGATCTGGCCTCAAATGCGCTCTTCATTTCAAGGAGCGCCGCCTCGTCGAGTGTCTGGACGCTCTTAGACAGCGCCGAGTGCAGCGATTTATCGCACACAAGGCACAGTCTCAGAACCTCGCTTCTGAGCCCGTCGAGATACTTTTCGCCGAGCCGGGCTGCCTTTTCAAGCCTTTCGTATTCCGAGGCAAAGCGCTTGCCCTCCTCGGTCTGGACAAAGCTTTTTATAACGCCCGCACCGCGCTGGGCGGGCACGGCGACAAAGCTCCACTCGTAGGCATCGTCTGCGCCCTCGAGTATGGCATAGCACTCCTTGCCGCCGTAGGTCCTGCCCTTAACGTGGGTGCAGGTGCCAAGCTCCTCGCCGCAGACGCTGCACACGCTGCGTGCCACCGAGCAGCCCACGCTCGTTTCACGCTTGATGCCGCCGTCGATCTGGGCGATAAGCTCGGCGTTTGCCTCGGTGCGCAGCATGTATGCATAGCCCTTGAGGTAGACATAGTCTGCGCCGAGTGAGTTTTTGCGGTTTTTATCCGTGACGAGCTCCGTGCGGTAAATGCGTGCGACCTGGTTATCGCTGCGCCAGTCATGGTCGCAGATGCCGGTCACACCGACGAAAAGCTCGCCGAGCTCTCGCAATGTCGCCTCGGAAAACCGCTCGTGATCTCTGTCGATCTCGTTGTCGCAGAGCAGAACCGAAAAGATATACACATCCTCGGCGCTGAGCTCTGCCTTTGCAAAGGCGTTGACCGCCTTGAGTTCCTCGGCGGTGCAGACGAGCTCCTTGCCGCCGTTGCCGCCTTTAATGATCTTCATTGCTTTTTCCCTCTTCCCAATAGATTTTCTCTGCCTGAGCGGCGTACAGTGCCGCCTTCGCCTCCTCGACCTGATCCTGAAGGTTTATCGCCTCCCATTCAAGCTCGCAGGAGCAGGCATAGCCGTGCATGCACAGCCACATGTCGCAGATGCGCAGCATCACCGGCTCGAGCGTGCGGCGTATCGCGTTGAGCTCGCTCGTCATGAGGTCTGCCTGCTGCGCCGACATTCTCTCGGTCGTCGACCAGTTGAGGCCGAGCAGGAACGGGGGTATACCCGTCCTTGCGATGAGCTGCTCGAGTATCTGACGCACGGGCACCTCGCTGTCGAGTATCTGGTTATCTGCGCCGATGACCTTGACCTCGACATCGCCGACAGCGACGAAGTCGCGCACGCTGCCGTTTTTGCTGCTTTGCATCGCGGCCGACCACTGCTGGGCTATCTGCTCGGCTCTCTCCTGCGCGACGGCTCTGTCGATGATATCGCCCTGGGGCTTGTACACGACGGCAAAGCGGACATTGCCCGCCCGCTCCCAATTAATGCCGAGAGACTGATATATCTTCAGCAGGATACCGCACAGGAAGGGCATACTGCGCAGCATCGAAACGCCGTAGGGCGAATCGGCCTCGGGGTTAAAGGGAGTGAACAGCAAGAGATTTTGATACGGCATGGGTACGGTGTCGCCGTGTTCGCCCGCACAGCAAAGTTCAAAATCAAGAGGGGTATCGCCCTCGCGAATGAGCACATCGGCGACATTGCCGCATATGACTGCCGTTATCTCGCGGTCGCCTCGGGTGACTATCTCGCCCACGGCTCTGCCGCAGGTTATCATCGAATCGAGATACTGCGTCAAAAACGCCCCGAGGCCGCGCTGACCGCGCCCGACATCGACCGTGCGGATAAACTCGTTGAGCTCTGCCTGCGCCTTTTTGTCCGGGCACCTGGCCTCAAAGCCGCCGGTCAGGCGGATGATCTTCATGATCGCCGCATCGACGACGGGCACGGCCTCTCTTATCGAGCGGTAGAGCTTCGTCTCTGCGCTGCCCAGCGGCACATAGCCGTCAAGCAGCCTGAACGGGTGCGTGTCGCAGCTTCTCAGCTGCACCGACGGAGCCGATCTTTTTTGTTTTCCTGTGAAAAGTTTCATGCTTCCTCCTATCTTTCTACCCACACAGCCCCGATGGGCTCGTGGGCTTTGGATATGCCGACCGCAAAGTAACGAATATCGTCCATTGCATGGTCAAACTGCTTGAGCGGTGCGTCCTTGCCTGCTTTTTCGTCCCAGCGGTACTGGTAGAACTCACGAAGTGCGTCGTCGCAGCCGCGGCAAATTTTGATCTTGCCGCTTTTTAAAAGGCTCGCCGTGAGCCTTATGCCGGACACGACATCGTTGTCGGCCTTCTCGACCTTGAAGCCAGAGCGGGTCAGCGCCTCGATAAAGCTTGCAGCCGA
>CAVGBM010000055.1:0-1127 GCA_963627445.1 Oscillospiraceae bacterium
CTGTTATCAAAGCAGTAAAGATCAATGTGGACAGTTTTGCCTGCCAGATTTTCGTCTGCATAATGGCGCTTCAAAACGGAGGATATCGTGTCGCTGCCGACAAACGTATACCAGCCGTTCGTATGTTCCAGGTAATCAGGGTAACCGTTATTACCCTGATTCGAGTCTATAAGTTCTACTCCGCTTTTGTCGGTTGCAGAATTCGGAAAAACTCCGCGGAACGCTCTGGTTGCATAGGTAAGGCCATAGGCAGCAGGCTCCGTACGTCCCCAGTCAGCGCCCTCATTCGTCTTATGCGACCACATGCCCTTGCCGACAGAGCCAGTGTAGAATGCCAAGTAGCTGTCATCAGTCAGGCTCGTAGGCTTATCGTCATCAACATAGACATATGCGTAAATATCGTCATTGATCGCGATGACTTTCTTGTCCTTAAATTCATCGTTATTTTCTACAGCTTTATAAATCGCCGAATAGTTCGCGTCATTTGCCGAGTACAGTGTTATGATATCATCAAGATCGTAGTCCGCAGGCCAAGTAAATGTGCCGGAAATTTTGCGGACACTCGCGTATGTCCAGTCATAACTGCTACCGCAGTGATCGTTCCATGTTGCTGCGCTGATATTATAACCGCTGACCTTTTCAGCGTCGGAATACTGGTCGTCAGTGCCATAATCCCATACCGTCATGCGGGAGTCAGTGGTAAGATTTTTTACATTCGTGTCGTCCCAGCTGATGGTCTGCAAATCACTTGCCTGAATGTACGGGAGGTTACGGACAAGCTTGCCGTTGTTATTATCTTCGTATGTTACATCGGACTTTGGCTCGAGTGTTCTCTCCCAATGGATGTTGGGATACCACTCGGTTTCGCTGCTTCTTACCAGTGCAGCCTTGGCGCTTGCAAGCTCGACCATGGTCTGCAATGCGGCGTTAGCTGCGTCTTCGCTGTCGAACAAGTCCTCGTTGTAGGCCGAATTTGCAGCATCGAGTGCAGTCTTGAACGCACTCCAGCTCTCATCGGTGTAGTTTTCCGCGTTGAGGTCGTTGCTCTCGGTGATCAGACTCTTTGCAGCCTCGCTCCAGGTAACGCCATAACCGTCTCTGTCAGCTACTGTGCTTTCTGCATAGAG
>CAVGBM010000055.1:1896-12141 GCA_963627445.1 Oscillospiraceae bacterium
GACTTCCTTGCGGTAGATCGTGTAGGTCTCGCCGTCCTTGGCGTTCCACGTCAGCGTCACGCTGCCGTCGGCGTTCCTTTTGGCCTGCAGGTCCAGCGCGGGAGCCGGTGCGGGCTCGCTGATCGTGTAGGTGCTGCCCTTTTCGGTCGCGAAGGTGAGCACGCCGTCCTTGACGGTCGATACAACCGTTTTGCCGTTGCAGGTGACGACGGCTTTATCCATCTTCGTCTTAACAGAGCATGTGCCGCCGTTATTGGACTTGATGGTCAGGCTGGTGGGCTTGCCGTCTGCCCACACGGCGCTGACTGCGAAGTTGCCCTCGGCCAAAAGGCCGCTGAACGAGCCGCTGCTCCATTCCTTGGGTATCGCGGGCAGAACGTCGATGTAGCCCATGTTCGACTGCAGCAGCATCTCGCCGAACGCGGCGGAGTAGCCGTAGTTGGCATCGATCTGGAAGGCTTTGCCGTCGCCGCCGTAGGTGTCGTAATCGTGGTAGCCCCAAAGGTTCGTCATCACGCCGTTTGTGAGCACGGTGGACAGGTAGTCATACGCGTTTGCGCCGTCGCCCAGGGCAGCCCATGTGCAGGCGCGCTGTGCAAGGCTCCAGCCGCTGACCGTGTTTTTGCCGCGCAGCTTCAGCGTGTTTATCGCGGCGGTCTTATCGGTCTCATAGCTGCCGCTGATGCTGCCGAGCATGCTGCCCGGGAAGATGCCGAGCATCTGGGAAATGTGGCGGTGGTTACGATAATCATCACTGGTGTAGCTGCCGTAGTAGTCGCTCTCGCTGTACCATTCCTTGATGTAGCTTGAGCCGGATGCCACGCCGTTGTATGTGGTGGTCGTGGTGCCAACGAAGTTGGTATACAGCTTGCTGCGGGTATCCTCCATCTTGGCGATCTCATCATCGCCCTTGCCAAGAGCCTTTGCCGCATCGATGGTGTCGGTGTACAGCTGCCATATCAGCGACTGCTCATAGGTGTTGCCATAGGTCAGGCCGCCGACCTCGGGCGAGATGGACAGCGGGAACACGAGCTCGCCGTCTTTGTCGACAAGCAGGTCGTCGTACATCTTCACCTGATTTTCCATCAGCGGATAGAGGGTGTTTTTAAGATAATCCACATCGCCGGTGTACTGATAATAATCATAGCAGTTTTGCAGAAGCCAGGTCGACGCCGAGGGCGACCAGCCCCATGAATACTCCCAGCCGGGGCAGGTGTAGCCAAAGGGCGTGTTCTGCGTGTGCATCATCATGCCGTCGGTCGCATCCGTATACGCCTGCACGGTCTTGTTGCCGGGCGTGTACATGGCCTTCATGTAATTTGCCAGCGGCTTAAGGCAGGAGGTCAGGTTGCTCGTGCCGGCAAGCCAGTAGTTCATCTGCAGATTTATATTAGTATGTATATCGGAATACCACGGTGCCGCGTTGTTGTTGTTCCATATGCCCTGCAGCGTCGTGGGCAGCTGGCTGTTATCGCGGCTGCCGGAGATCAGCAGATAGCGGCCGTACTGATACTGCAGCGTCTCAAGATAACGCTTCTCGACATCGCTTGCGTCGCCGTTTTTATAAGCAGTCAGCAAAGCGTCGGTAGTCAGGCTGCTGCTGCCGCCGAGGTCGACAGATGCGGTGTTGTACAGTGCTTTGTAATCGCTCTGATGTTCGGCGAGGACGTTTGCGTAGCCCTTTTCGACTGCGGCATCCAGAACGCCCTTCACGCGGGAGCTCAGATCACTTGCCGACTCGCCGGTGCGGTAGTAGTACTCGGTCGTGCCGTTTGAGAATGTCTTAGCATAGTCGGTGGCTGCCGTGACGTAAACGGTCACTTCCGTTGCATTGGTGACGGTGACGGTGCCATTGCTTATGTCCGCGGTGATGCTGCCGCTTGTCGGCAAAGTCGGCACAACGGCTATCTGTGTGTTGTGATTAAGGCCGTTGTTGGAAACGGTGCCTGCGCAGGTGATGTAGCCGATGCCATTATCGGTTTTGGCGCTGAGGGTGCCGTTTTGCTTGCTCGTCATGCTGACAGTGAAGCTCAGGCTCTTGCCTGCAAAGTGCGCCACGATGACGTTATCGGGATTGCTGGCAAAGTAGGTGCGGGTGTAGCCGCTGTAGGAAACGGTCGCCAGTCCCTCATCCAGATTAAGCTCGCGGGAATAGTCGCTGGAGCTTGAGCTGCCAAAATCGAAGTACAGGTCGCCGAGCGCCTGATAGCCATTGTAGTAGCCGCCGTCCGCATTTTTCTTTCCCGCGCCTAACAGGTTTGAGGTATCGACGCTGCCGCCGTTCATGATGGTGTTCACCATGCTAGTCCATACCCTGTCGTCGAGCTGTTTGTTTCCGCCGGGGTAGGAGGAGCTGTAGTTTCCGCCCGACCACAGCGTTTCTTCGTTCAGGGTAAGGTGCTCTTTCGCGACCTCGCCATAAATGTTCGCGCCGAGCTTACCGTTGCCGATGGGCAGCGTTGCGCTCTGCCAAACGCCGTTTTCATTTAATGACGACGCCGCCGTTTGGTTTGCCGGTTCGTAATACCAAAGGCGCATCGTTTTATCGGGCTCCTCAGCCGTCGACCTGACGGGCGCAACAAGCGCGAGCGCCATGGTCGCCGCGAGAAGCGAGCTTATAACTTTTTTCGTTTTTTTCATAGCACACATCCCATCTTTTATGCCGCTGTCCGGCTTAATGATGCCTATCTCTCACAGGGCTTGCAAGCAGCGATAGCCCTACCATTTTAATGATAGGATATTTTACCACGGCGGTCTAATTATTGCAATAGGTTACAAATAAAATTCATGCTAATTTGCGTAAATTTCAAACAAAAAAGCAAAATTGACCATATTTCTCATAAACAAAATTTTCCTGATGCGTCTTGACATGTCTTGTCTGAAATTTAACCTTGAATTTTTGCGCGATTTTTGTATCAAATGATACAAAAACCGCCGCAGAGGGGCGCTCTGCGGCGATGGGGTCGTTCGATGAAATTTTGCTCATTTGGCCTCGGGCGCAAACGAAAGGCGGAGGGTCAAAACGCCGTTTGCGCATGTCGCGGTCAGGCTGCCGCCCATCTTCTCGCACAAAAGCTTTGCGATCGACAGTCCCAGGCCGGTCGAGCCCTTGGCATTCTCGACGGTGTAGAACCTGTCGAACAGGCGCTCGACATCGACGCTCGTGACAGTGCTTGCATGGTTTGAAAAGGTCAGAACGCCGTCGGGGCTGAGCGCTCCAGCAGCTCCTGCTCGAAATTGCCGATGCTCTCGTCATCGTCTATTATAAGTATCGTTTTTTTTAACATAGTCAGCACCTCTGTATCTACTCTTGCACAAATAGCAGGCCGTGTCAAGCCGGAGTTTTTACAATTAGTCAATTGCAATTTGCTGCATTGGGGATTATAATTTTTGTACCGTTTTGGAGGATAATATGAGCGAATTTGAGTATTTTAAGCCCTACGAGGGCGATAAACCGTATATTTTCGTCAGCTACGCACACGCCGACAACGACAAGGTGCTGCCCGTCTTGAGCGACATGCACCGCCGCGGCTACAACATCTGGTACGATGAGGGCATCGAGGTCGGCAGCGAGTGGCAGGAGTGCATCGCCTCGCACCTTGCCGACGCGCATTTGGTCGTGGCGTTTATCTCGAACGCCTATATGCGCTCGGATAACTGCCGCCGTGAGATGCACTATGCGCAGTCGAAAAAAATAAAGACCATCAACATTTTTATCGAGGAGACGGTGCTGACCCCGGGCATGGAGCTTCAGATAGGCAACATTTTTGCGCTGATGAAGTACACCTACCCGAGCGACGAGTATTTTTACGAAAAGCTCTACGGTGCGCCGCTTTTAAACAGCGAAAACTTCGCCGATAAAGCGCCCCGCCCCGTTTCCGAACCGCCGAAGACAGCTCCTGCGCCCAAGCCGGAGAAGAAAAAGAAGAGCAAGGGCAAAAAGATCGCCCGCTGGTCGATAGTCGTTGCCGTCCTCGGCGTTATAATTGCAGCGCTCATCGTCGGCTACTTCACTGGCTATCTTGAAAGGCTCACGACCCCGACAACGCAGATCGAGACGCTGCCGAGCAACACGGTGTGCAAGTTCAAATCCGAAATTTTCGAGAAAGCCGCCCGTGAGTACACCGGCAAGGCAAGCGGCGATATCACCGTGGGCGAGCTCAGCGGCATGACAGAGCTTTACGTCGTCGGCACGGACTACACCCTGCACGAGCCGACAAGCGGCGTGGACAGCGCCGTGAAGCTCGGCGATAATTCGGCAAGCTACACCGACTGGCAGGGCAAGACGCAAACGGTGAGCCGAGGCGGGATAAACGACCTATCGGACCTTGCGTATTTCACTGGACTCAAAACGCTGTGGCTCCAGTTCCAGAGCCTGAGCAGCCTTGAGACGATGCCCGCCTGCGGAGTTACGAGCCTTGACCTTGACGGCAGTCGTGTAAGCTCGCTTTCCGGCATAGGCAACCTGCCTGAGCTCAAGACGATAAGCGCAGACTGCGCCGCGCTCTCGTCGCTGGGCGATCTCAACAAGTGTCACGAGCTGACGCAGGCCTCATTCATCGGCGCAAAGTGCTCCGACCTTGATGTGTTCAAGCCCCTGACGAAAATTCAGTCCGTTGCATTTTCAAACTGCTCGCTGAGCGACATTGCGCAGGTGCTCGACATGAGCTCGCTGCGTTCGGTGAAGCTTTACGGCTGCGACCTTACGGGCAGCTTCTTTAAGTCGTTTGACCGTGAGCGCGCGATAACCGAGCTTGAGCTTTGTGACTGCACGCTTTCGTCCTCGACCGGCCTTGACGGCTTCACGGGGCTGACGACCCTGCGTCTGACCGGCACACGGGGCGTTTCCGACTGGTCGGCGCTCGAATCGCTGACGGCGCTCAAGACCGTGTACGCAGACGAGACCATCGCCGCCGATATCGGCAGCGAGCATAGTTTCAAGCTTATAATCGAATAACGAAAAACGCACCCCGTGGGGTGCGTTTTTTCATATCAAATGTAGTCCGTTCTCGGGAGCGAGCCCTGGCACTCGGGCGGAAGCTCGGTGTTGTCGGGAGTGGGCTTTTTCATGCCGACCTTTAAAAGCAGCGGCGTTACGAGCGTCGTCACGATGACCATGAGGACGATGGCGGGGAACATTTTTTCGCTGACGAGCCCTGCCTGTGCGCCCTTTTGCGCGACGATGAGCGCGACCTCGCCTCGCGAGACCATGCCGAGGCCAATGGACATCGAGTCATACGAGCCGAAGCCCGTGAGCCTTGCGCCGAGGCCGCAGCCGATGATCTTGGTGACGACCGCGATGACGGTCAGCGCGATCGCAAACGCGACGAGCGAGCCGCCGAAGCCCGACAGATCGGTCTTTATGCCGATGGAGGCAAAGAATATCGGGGAGAAGAGCATGTAGCCCATGACGTTCATCTTCTTTGCGGCGTACTGCCTGGTGTCCGACAGGTCGCAGAGTATAAGTCCGGCAAAGTACGCGCCGGTTATATCGGCGATGCCGAAGAAGCCCTCGGCGCAGTAGGAAAGGATAAAGCAGAACGCGAGCGCATAGATGGCGATGCGGCGGTGCTCGCCCCAAAGGTTTTCAAACCTTGCGAATATCTTGCGCACGATAAAGCCCACGACACCGATGAATACAAAAAACGCGATTATGCGCACGAACACCATGGCGGGGTTAACGCTACTGTCGGTGAAGCCCGTGAGCACCGTCAGGACGATGATGCCCAGCACATCGTCGATGACCGCAGCGCCCATTATCGCCGTGCCGACCTTGCTCTTGAGCTTGCCCATCTCGCGCAGGGTTTCGACGGTTATCGACACCGAGGTCGCGGTCAGCACAACGCCTATGAATGCCGCCTTGAGCATGTTCAGGCTGTCGGCAGCGTCGTTATAAAACGCAAGGTAGCAGGCAGCGCCGCCGATAAACGGCACGACAACGCCTATTGCGGCGATGACGAGCGCCGAGATGCCGGTGTTCTTGAGGTCCTGCATGTTGGTGTCAAGGCCGGCGGTGAACATGAGAAGGATAACGCCGATCTCGGCGGTCTTGGAAAGAAAATCAGTCTCGCCGACGATGCCGAACACGCTCGGTCCGATGAGCAGACCCGCGATGAGCGCGCCGACGACCTGTGGCATGTGAACGCGCTCGCTTGCAAGACCCAGTATCTTCGTCGACAGCATGATCGCGGCGATCACGAGCAGAAAGCTATAATCCATTTTACTACCTCGCACTCTCTTTTTTTGCGGGATGTATTATAACGCTGCTCGAAACTGGATTCAATCCACAAAAATTCATGAGCTTTTGCGTCAAATTTCGTCGGTTTTTATGAGATATTACAAATCATGATTAAACCCACTTATTGCTATGATTATTTGGAATGTATGGGGCAAAAATTTAACGGCTGCCTTAACGCAGCCGTTGAATTTATGTCATAATGCTTTCTTATTTCGAGCCGACTTGATGCCCTTTTCGGCGAGGCTCAGAAGGAACGCGCGCAGCTCGGGTGCCTTGCGGAACTGGTTGGCAAGCTCTAATGACTTGCGCAGCGACTGCTCGCTGAACTCGGAGAGCGTGAATGCGCCGGTGGAGGTGAGCACATCGAATATCTCCTCGACGAGCTCGCGTCGCTCGTCAGAGTCCATGTCGGCTATCGCCTCGTCGATGGCGGCGTTAAAGATCTTGCTCGCGTCGCTTAATTCCGGACAGTGGATGAACCTGTCGCGGAACACATCCCACGTAAAGCCGTCGTGACCCGTTGCGCCCGCGTCGCTTGCCTGGATGACATCGAGCCTGCCGACCTGCGTGAGCAGCATGCCGACGATGGACACATACGGCACGAAGGCAGTTATCTTGTCCTGCATGCGCTTGTAGCCCTCTGTTTCCAAAAAGGCGGGCATGAAGCCCGGGCCGTCGTAGCAGTTGACCTCAAGTATCCTGTCCTGTATCTCCTCGGACACGGTGCAGGCGGCATAAACGGCGAGGTTTCCGCCCTTGGAGTGGCCGCAGACGACGATGGGGCCGTCGTAGGTCGCGGCCGCCCACTCGAGGTATGCCTTAGCGTCCAATTGCGCGGGCACGACCTCCTTGACGGCAAGCTCGCAGTTTTCCTTCCAGCCGACTATCGTATCATCGGTGCCGCGGAATGACACATACTTCACGCCGTCCGGCGAGAACACCGTCAGCGCCGAGAACTGCTCGGTCTTTTCGACGACTATCTTATTTATAAAGCCCGAAAGCTTTATGTCTCTGAACCTGTCCGACAGCGCTATCTTGCGCAGCATCGGGAGCGTGCTTGCCGAGGCGATGAGCCCTAATTTATCGCCCGCGTCCTCGTGGGTGGCAAAGTAGCTGCCGACGGCCTCGTTGACGGTCACGGTCTTGTCGTCTGCGGGGATTATGCCCGTGTAATCGGGCTTGCCGATGCAGGTGAAAATGTACTTATCTATCTCGTTGACGGGCACAGTGTCAAAGCTTAAGTCCCCTCGCCAATCGACATAGTCCAATGCGTTTGCCATGTAATACTCCTTTCGGTGGGGTTTGCTTATTATAGCATAGGCTGCACCGCCGGGAAACAGCTATGCCGCAGAATTTACACTAATTTAACCGGGTCGACGGTCTCATCGTACTCACTTTCGGTCATGCAGCCGAGGTCGAGCACCGCCTGCTTGAGGCTTATGCCCTCGGCCTGCGCCTTTTTGGCGCACTTGGCGGCGAGGTCGTAGCCTATCTTCGGCGTGAGGCAGGTAACGAGCATGAGCGAGGCATCGAGGAAGCCCTTCATCCTCTCCCCGTTCGGCTCAATGCCGTCGGCGCAGTGGATGCGGAACGAGTTCATGGCATCAGAAAGAAGCTCTGCCGACATGAGAAAGTCATAAGCCATCACGGGCTGGAACACGTTGAGCTCAAAATTTCCCTGGCTTGCGGCAAAGCCGATGGCGGCGTCGTTTCCCATGACCTGCACGGCGACCATGGTCAGTGCCTCGCACTGGGTGGGGTTCACCTTGCCGGGCATGATGCTGCTGCCGGGCTCGTTTGCGGGTATACTTATCTCGCTCAAGCCGCAGCGTGGGCCGGCTGCCAGCCAGCGCACATCGTTTGCGATCTTCATGAGGTTTGATGCAAGCGCTTTCATAGCGCCGTGCGCAAACACCAGCGCATCGCGGCTCGTGAGCGCATGGAACTTGTTTGTGTCGGGGGTAAAGTCGCTGCCGAGGAGCTTGTTTAAATGCCCGCACACGCTCTCGTCAAAATCCTTGGGAGCGTTGAGCCCCGTGCCGACGGCAGTGCCGCCGATAGCGAGCTTTTTAAGCTCTGGGAGCGTAGTCTTTATCATCCGGCACGGCGCTTCAACGAGCCTGCGCCAGCCGGAGACCTCCTGCGCGAATTTAAGCGGCACGGCATCCTGCAAATGCGTGCGGCCTATCTTTATAACATTGGGGTATCTTGCCTCTAACGCCGCAAAGGATGCTGCCAGCGCCTCGCATGCGGGGATGAGCTTTTCCTCAAGCTCGGTGACGGCGGCGATGTACATCGCCGTGGGATATGTGTCGTTTGACGACTGCGAGCGGTTGACATCGTCGTTGGGGTGAAGCCGAACTCCCCTTTCGGCGGCGAGGTGCGCAATGACCTCGTTGACATTCATATTCGTCTGCGTGCCGCTGCCGGTCTGCCACACGGCAAGGGGAAACTCGCTGTCCCATCTGCCGTCGGCTATTTCCTTGCACACGGCGCAGATAGTCTCCGCCTGCTCGGGTGTGAGCAAACCGTGCTCCATATTCGCCACGGCGCAGGCGGCCTTGAGATGCGCAAAGGCATGTATCACCGCAAGCGGCTGCTTCTGCGTGCCTATCTTAAAGTTTTCAAAGCTGCGCTGAGTCTGAGCGCCCCAGCGGTGCTCTGCGGGCACCTCGATAGCGCCCATGCTGTCGTATTCAATTCGTGTTTTCATATAAATCACCCACTGATATTATTTTGCCTTTTTGCCGTTTTGTCAATGCTTTTTGTCCTGCCGCCGGCCGCTGTGCCGAGCCGGCAGGCGATAAATTTATTAAATTCCAAAAAAATTATACTTTTTTTGAAATTTAATTTAAAAATCCGCAATGTCATGAAAGTTTTTCCGTCTTTATGTGTAGACGGGCTGTTTGCCAGCCCTCGGGAAACATTTGAAAGGAGAAACGAATATGAACTTTGATTGGGATTCCATCCTCATGACTCTCGGTAAGCTCACCGCTCTCAGAATTATTCTCGGCATCATTTTCTGATTAAATTTCATCGACCGCTCGGGTTTTGCCCGGGCGGTTGTTTTCGTTTGCGGCGTGTGGTAAAATGGTCGCAAAAAACGGGAGGTCGGCATGCCGAACTTTAAGCTCGTTGTCTGCTACGACGGAAGCCGCTACAAGGGCTGGCAGAAGCAAGGCAACACCGAAAACACCATACAGGCAAGGCTCGAAGCTGCCCTGAGCGGCATACTGGGCGAGCCTATAGAGATAAGCGGCTCGGGCAGGACGGATGCCGGGGCGCACGCCAAAATGCAGGTGGCATCGTTCCGTGCGGCGACAAAAATGCCGCCGGAGGAGATATTAAAAAAGCTGCGGGGCGTGCTGCCGGAGGATATCGGCGCAGTGTCGCTCGATATCGCCGAGCCGCGCTTCCACGCACGGCTTTCCTGCGTGGGCAAGACCTATGTCTACCGCGTGTGGAACTCTGACTGCCCGAATGTTTTTGAGCGCAAGTACCTGTACACAGTCACAGGCCCGCTCGACCTTGCATCGATGCAAAAGGCCGCCGAGCATTTTCTCGGCAGCCATGATTTTTCGGCGTTTTGCTCACTAAAGCGCATGAAGCGCTCCGCCGTCCGGCGCATAGATGAGCTGCGTGTTGAGCGCTTAGGATCTGAGCTTCGCTTCACCGTTTCCGGCGACGGATTTTTGTACAACATGGTGCGTATCATTGTCGGCACTCTGCTTGAGGTCGGCCGTGGCAATTTATCGCCCGACGCGATCCCCGACATTCTCGCCTCGCTCGACCGGCAGAACGCAGGCCCCACCGCACCGGCAAAGGGACTGTGTCTCGAAGAAGTCAGATATTAAAAAATGCTCCACAATGTGGAGCATTTTTTGTTTATGAATTGTGTGCATTTGCCGTTCGGGCGTTCTGGAATTTGACCTTGGATATCACAAATGCCACGAGGCCGAAGATGACGGCGGGCAGCACCCAGCCGAGGCCGAGCGAGGCCAGCGGCA
>CAVGBM010000056.1:0-6838 GCA_963627445.1 Oscillospiraceae bacterium
AGGTGAGCCGGTTTTGTTTATTTTGCATTATAAATATCAACAGAGTCCATGATCTTGACCGTTACATCGAAGGTCGAGCCGCTGCGCCAGACTGTGAAGCTTATCTCATCGCCGATGTCGAGCTTGGACTTTTCCTCAGCGATATCCGAGGTCGAATGCGCGTCCTTACCGTTGACCTTGACGATGATATCGCCCTTTTTGATGCCCTGCTTCTGCGCATCGGAATTATCCAGAACCTCGGAGACGTAAAGCCCGACGGGAATACCATAGTGCTTGGCGATATCCTCGCTGATGGGCCCGACAGTCACGCCGATGGTCGAGCGGCCGTACACCGCACCGTCAGCCATGAGGGCGGCAACGATGCTTTGCAGGGTGTCCGACGGGATGGCAAAGCCGATGCCCTCGATGTTCGAAAAGCTCGAAACTATCTTCATGTTCGTGATGCCGATGACCTGCCCGCGGTCATTAAACAGCGGGCCGCCGGAGTTGCCCTCGTTGATGGAGGTGTCGGTCTGCAAAAGATTCATGACAGCGCCGTTGTAGCTGACCTCGCGGCTTGTTGCGGAGATGATGCCGCTTGTCATCGTGAGGCTGTAGTCCGGGCTGAGGGGGTTGCCGATAGCGCAGACCGCGTCGCCCGTGCGGATATCCTTCGAGCTTGCGAAGACCGCCGGAGTGAGGCCGGTCGCTTCTATCTTCAGGATCGCAATGTCGCTCTGCGAGTCCGCACCGACGAGCTTAGCGTCAAAGGTCGAGCCGTCGGAAAGCTGCACGGTCGCGCGCGTGCCCTCGTCGATGACGTGGGTGTTTGTGAGGATATAGCCTTCGGAGGAGACGACGATGCCGCTGCCCCAGCTATACGAGTCGCTGCTCTTGCCGTCAAAGGACTTGATGCCGACGACGGACGGTGAGCACTTGTCGAATATCTCGTTGAAGCTGAGCTTCTGCGCGCTCGCAGAGCCCGTTTGCAGCGTGAGCGAGCCGCGGTCGGCCACCTTTTCGAGCTTTACGCTCGACGGCGTGTTCGACGCAGCCGAGTAGTAATCCTCAAAATAGGTCATGTAGCTTTTAGGCAGGCTCTCGTCGTCATTGCTGTCGATGCTCGAGCGATCGTTGTTGAGCACGGCGTAGGTGCCGCCGCCCAAAAGCAGGAGCACGCACATCACGATCGCGACTATGCGGGCTGTGCGGCTGCCCGGGAGCTTTGCCTGCGGGCGCTGCACGCTGGGCTGCACAGGGTCAGCGGGGGTCGTATAATTCGGCTTATACCAATTTTCGTTGTTATCGTACCAACTCATAAGCTCCTCTTTCTATGCCAGGGGCAGTGTGAATACAAATTCCGTAACGCCGTCGCGGCTGGTGACCACGATATTCTCGTCGTGGCTGTTGATTATCCTCTTCACGAGGTACAGCCCGAGCCCGACACCGTCCTTGTCGAGACTGCGCGAGCGGTCGGATTTGTGGAAACGGTCAAAGATAAGCGGCAGGTCGTCCTCGGGGATGGTCTCGCCCCTGTCCTTAATAGAAACATATGCCTTGCCGTCGCGCTTATACAGCCTTATCGTGATGGTGCTGCCGGGTGCGGCAAATTTAACGGCGTTGTCTGTGAGGTTATACAGCACCTGCGTTATCGAGTCGCGCTCGGCAAAAACAATGATCGGATCCTCGGGAAGCTGAGGGTCGACATCGAGGTTTTTCTCCTTTGCGCGGCTTTCAAAGCTCAAAAGCGTCTGCAATAAGAGCTCCGACAGGTCAAACTTCTTGCGCTTTGATTTGTCGACCGCCTTGGTCTCGGCCTGCGAAAGGTCGAGCATGTTGCGAACCAAGCGTGCAAGCCTGCGAGTCTCGTCGGCTATCTTGCGCAGGTACTTATCCTCCTGCTCGCGGGGGATGGTGCCGTCGATGATGCCGTCGGCAAAGCCCGCTATCGTCGTCATGGGCGTGCGCAGCTCGTGCGATATATTCGCGATGAGCTCCTGACGCTTGCGGTCGGAGCGCTCAAGGCTGTCTGCCATGTTGTTGAACGAATCTAAAAGCGTTCCTATCTCGTCGTCGCGCCGGTCGGTGTTCTGCACGCGCACGGAAAAGTTGCCCAGTGCAAACTTTCGCGACGCAACGGTCAGCTGATCAAGCGGCTCTGCCATCTTTTTTGAGAAGATAAGCGACATGAGCATCGCGATGAGCATCACCGCAACGCCCACAGTGAGCGCAACGCCTATAAAGGTCTTCCATGTGTCCAGAACGGCCGCGTTGTCCGAGGACACGAACACATAGCCGATGACACCGCTGTCTGTTTCGATGGGCTTTGCCACGACCAGGCGCTGCTCGGAGTAAAAGCCCGCGAGCGTCGTCAGCCGGTCAAGCCCCTTTTCAACGTGCAGCGTGTTCAGGACCGTTTGGTCGAGCTGCCGCCCCGTGTGCTCGCAGTAGGGCACCAAATCGGAACAGGACAGTACAAGACCGTCCTGATCGCTGATGAATATATGACAATCGGTGCTGTTTGCGATGGGGCTTATCGTCATGCGCAGGCTCCACGAGGACAGAGACTCCTCGCGGCTGATGGCGGCGGCAGCGCGCACGACCTCGTCGGCGCTGGCGTTCATGTTGTCACGGGTGTTGTTGATAAGATAGCTTCTCCCGAGAAAGAAGAAGGCGGCACCGATGATGGTGAAGCAGCATAGAACGAGGGTGGCAGTGGCAAGAAAGTTTCTAAAATAGATACTTTTCATTTATCGTGCAACTTCAAACTTGTAGCCCACGCCCCAGACGGTCTGCAGCGACCACTGGTCGGAAACGCCCTCGAGCTTTTCGCGCAGGCGCTTGATGTGGACATCGACAGTTCTCGAATCGCCGAAGTAGTCAAAGCCCCAGACCTCGTCAAGAAGCTGGTTTCTCGTGAAAACGATGTTCGGCGAGGCAGCGAGATGGTAAAGAAGCTCCATCTCCTTAGGCGGCGTGTCGACCTTCTTGCCGTCGACGATGAGCTCGTAGGAATCGAGGTTCACAATGAGCTTGTCGTAGCAGAGCTTTTTCTCCTTGGGAGCATCGTTATCCTCCGTGCGGCGCATGACCGCGTGGATGCGCGCAAGCAGCTCCTTGACCTCAAAGGGCTTGGTGATATAATCGTCCGCGCCCGAGTCAAGACCCGTGACCTTGTCCGAGGTCTCGCCCTTGGCCGTGAGCATGATGATGGGCACCGACGAGGTCTTGCGGATCTCGCGGCAGACCTGAACGCCGTCCATAACGGGCATCATCACGTCCAGCAGCACAAGGTCGGGGCCAAGCTCATTAAACATGGTCATGCCCTTACCGCCGTCGTGGGCGATGCTGACATCAAAGCCGTCCTTTTCAAGATAGAGCATCAGCAGCTCGGCGATGTTGACATCGTCTTCTACAATGAGGGCTCTTTTATTCATAATTCTTCCCCCTTAGGTGAAATTTAATGCAGAATTTGATATTATTATAGCGATGATTTGATTATACATCAAGCAAAACGATAAAGGTGAATAAAATGTAAAACAAAACGGTGTAATGTATATTTTTTCATTTACATTATAAAGGTTTTCGGTTATTATCTAATCTGGAAAAGGAGATTTCAGCATGAACGATAAATTTGACCTGTGCGTGCCCTGCCTGCTCGGCCTTGAGGGGCCGATCGCCGATGAGCTCAGGAGAATGAAGCTTGAGGGTGTACGCTCGGAAAACGGCAGAGTGTATTTTAAGGGCGGCGCAGAAGCGATCGCCAAGGCGAATATAAATTTAAGGATAGGCGAGCGGGTGCTCGTAGAGCTCGGCAGGTTCGAAGCGCGCAGCTTCGACGAGCTTTTTGAAAGGACCAAGGCTCTGCCGTGGGAAATGCTCATCCCACGGGACGCAGCCTTCCCCGTCAAGGGCTACAGCCTCAACTCGAAGCTGTTTTCCGTCTCCGACTGCCAGAAGATAATCAAAAAGGCGGTCGTGGAGCGGCTAAAAAGCGTTTACGGTATCGAGTGGTTCGACGAGACGGCGGAAACATATCAGATACAGTTTTCTATAATGAAGGATGTGGCCTCGCTGTGCATCGACACCTCGGGCGCAGGGCTCCACAAGCGCGGCTACCGTCCGGCGCACAACGCAGCGCCCCTCAAGGAGACCATGGCCGCCGCTATGGTCACGCTCTCGCGCTACCGCGGCAGAGAGGATTTCTGCGACCCGTTCTGCGGTAGCGGAACTATCCCCATCGAAGCAGCCCTCATCGCCAAAAACCGCGCACCCGGGCTCGACCGCCGCTTCTCGGCAATGGACTGGCGCAGCCTTGACGGCAGTGTGTGGAACAAAGCCCGTGAGGAGGCTCGGTCAAGGGAGTTCCACGGCGACTACCGCATTATCGGTGCGGATATCGACCCCAACGCACTGGTGATAGCCCGTGAAAACGCCGAGCGCGCCGGTGTTGCGGATATCGTCCGCTTTGAAAAAGCGGATGCGACAAAATTCGACAGGAAAACCGAAAACGGCATCATCGTCACAAACCCGCCCTACGGCGAACGCATCATGGAAAAGCAGGAGGCCGAGACGCTGTATCGCCTGTTCGGCGAGGCGTGGCGCAAGACGGAAAACTGGAAGCTGTACCTGCTGTCCTCGCACACCGAGTTTGAGCGCACCTTCGGCAAGTCAGCCGACAAAAAGCGTAAGCTGTATAACGGCATGATAAAGTGCGATCTGTTCATGTACTTCTGAAATTTGCGTCGAAATATATATAAAATTTCATAAAATTTTTGTGTTTTTGCTATTGCAAAATCCGAAAAGTGTGTTATTATAATAATCGAATTAGCACTCAAGGCTAAAGAGTGCTAATTCGATGAATTTTTTTGTATAAAATGTTTGGAGGTAATATATATGAAGCTGAAACCTTTGGCAGACAGGATCGTGCTCGTGCAGCGTGCTGCCGAGGAGAAGACCCAGAGCGGCATTTTCCTCACCGCTTCCGCTCAGGAGAAGCCCGAAATTTATGAGGTCGTCGAGGTCGGCCCCGGCGGCGTAGTCGACGGCAACGAGGTCAAGATGGAAGTTTCCGTCGGCGACAAGGTCCTTGTCGGCAAGTACAGCGGCAGCAAGATAAAGCTCGACGATGTTGATTACACCATCGTCCGCCAGAATGATATACTTGCAATAGTAGAGTAAGGAGTGTTGAATCATGGCAAAACAGATTATTTTCGGCGAAGACGCACGCAAGGCTATAGAGCGCGGCGTAAATCAGCTTGCAGATACAGTTAAGATCACCCTCGGCCCCAAGGGTCGTAATGTAGTGCTCGACAAGAAGTTCGGCGCACCGCTGATCACCAATGACGGCGTTACCATCGCAAAGGAGATCGAGCTTGAGGATCCGTTCGAGAACATGGGCGCTCAGCTCATTAAGGAAGTCTCCACCAAGACGAACGATGTCGCAGGCGACGGCACCACCAGCGCTACCGTGCTTGCACAGGCAATGATAAACGAGGGACTTAAGAACCTCGCAGCAGGCGCAAATCCCATGACGATGAAGCGCGGCATCACCAAGGCCACCGAGGCCGCCGTCGGCGCGATTCGTGCCAACTCCCAGCCCGTCTCCGGCTCGGGCGATATCGCCCGTGTAGGCGCTATCTCCTCCGGCGACGAGGTCATCGGCACCCTTATTGCCGAGGCTATGGAGAAGGTATCGCAGAACGGCGTTATCACCATTGAGGAGTCCAAGACCGCCGAGACCTACAGCGAGGTCGTCGAGGGCATGCAGTTCGACCGCGGCTACCTGTCCCCGTACATGGCGACCGATACCGAGAAGATGGAGGCCGTGCTTGATGACGCTCTCATCCTCATCACCGATAAGAAGGTCACCAACATTCAGGAGATCCTGCCCCTGCTCGAGCAGATCGTCAAGGCCGGCAGAAAGCTTCTCATCATCGCAGAGGATGTCGAGGGCGAGGCTCTTGCAACTATCATCCTTAACAAGCTGCGCGGCACCTTCACCTGTGTCTGCGTAAAGGCTCCCGGATTCGGCGACAGACGCAAGGAGATGCTGCAGGATATCGCCATCCTCACCGGCGGTCAGGTCATTTCCGCAGACCTCGGCATGGAGCTCAAGGATGCCGACATCGCAATGCTCGGCCAGGCTCGCCAGGTCAAGGTCACCAAGGAGAACACCGTCATCGTCGACGGCGCAGGCGCATCCGAGGATATCAAGGCTCGTATCGGCCAGATAAACGCTCAGATCGAGACTACCACCTCCGAGTATGACAAGGAAAAGCTCCAGGAGCGCCTTGCAAAGCTCTCCGGCGGCGTTGCGGTCATCAAGGTCGGCGCAGCCACCGAGACCGAGATGAAGGAAAAGAAGCTGCGCATCGAGGACGCTCTCAACGCCACCCGTGCAGCAGTTGAGGAAGGCATCGTTGCAGGCGGCGGCAGCGCATATGTCGCAGCCTCCAAGGCAGCCGACGCACTCGTTGCAACTCTCGAGGGCGACGAGAAGACCGGCGCTGCCATGATAGCCAAGGCGCTGAAGGCTCCCATCATGCAGATCGCCGCAAACGCAGGCCTGCAGGGCGCAGTCATCCTTGACAAGATCTACAGCAGCGACGAGGCAAACTTCGGCTACGACGCAGCCAAGGATGTCTACGGCAACATGATCAAGATGGGCATCATCGACCCGACCAAGGTCTGCCGCTCGGCTCTTGAGAACGCCGCATCCGTCGCCTCGATGGTTCTGACCACCGAAAGCCTCGTGACCGACATCCCCGAGAAGAACCCCGTCCCCGCCGCTCCCGCCGGCGACATGGGCATGTATTAATTTAATAGTAGGCACTGATAGTAGGCACTGAAAAAGGCT
>CAVGBM010000057.1:0-3898 GCA_963627445.1 Oscillospiraceae bacterium
ATTGCCCTCCCTTGGCAGATGTTGTGTGCAAACTTCATTCTACCATGCAGGGGAAAATCACTATGGATTTTTTTCTTAGGTGTCCAACTTCATTATGCAATCAACCTAAAAGTATCGAATTTACAATAGCAAGCTACCAGTATCCAGAAATGGAAGACTCGAAAGAAAAATTTGATTATGATGCGAATTGGCTGATTTGTGAAGTCAGGTATTCAGATGACGAAACAAACGAAACATACCAGGATGCGTGTCTCCTGACAGATGAACTGGAAGATATGGTAACAGAACTTTCTAGGATTTTTGATGGTTCTGAAGAAGGATATATCTCAGATTTTATGGAGCCGTATCTGAAGGTGGCTGCAGCAAGAGTAGACGAGAAGATGATGATTATTTTTCAGTTCGTCTATGACACGACTGATGGAATTTGGAAGGACAGAAAAGTCACAACATTGCTGTCGCAGGAGAAAGCCGCGGAAGTGGTACAGGATCTTAAAGAAGTGGTGAGTAAGTATCCGAGGAGATAAGTATGAAGCCAAAGAGGTGATGTAGTTCTTGTAGTGCTCTTTCTGGGTCTCCAGACTTTCGAGCTGTGCATCAGTATCCGTGGAAACGCGGCAGTATGCAGCTACACGCAGCTTCTTTTTGGCAGCTTGGGAAGGCTGTAGATTATCGATTTTGGTTACCTTCTTCATGGCAATTCACCTCCTTTGTCAGTGTATATACATCACTCTGAAAGCCACATATATCAAAGATGGAACGGAAAACCCCGCAAATTTTAATATCGGCAGGCGGAGTTGCCGTGCTGGCGGCGATATTTGCCGTGTGGTGCGGCGGTGTGCGCTACTCGGCGGCGGGCATGACGGCGGCAGTTGTAAGCGCCGTTTTGTTTGCACTCGTGTGCCTGCGATTTGTGCCCAAGTGGGTGGACGCATGGCGTGACGGCGAGCCGGACGCACCCTGCCTTACCGCCGAGCCACGGCATATCTGCGTGCAGATTTTCGCAGCGGTGCTGCTGTGGGATGTGCTCATTATAGTCATCGTCTACATCCTGCGCTGCATTTTCGGCTGCACCGACAGCTTTTTTGTCGCACTCGATTTCTGGACATGCACCGACAGCGGGCATTATCTCGATATCGCCCGTGACTGGTACCTGTCCGAGGGCAGCGTCGACAGGCTAGTGCAGCTCGTGTTCCTGCCGGGCTATCCCGTTGTTGTGCGCATAGTCACGGCGGTGATCGGCGACGGGCTTATTGCCGGACTTATCGTGTCGGCGCTGTGCTTTGCCGGAGCGAATGTCATGCTGTATAAGCTCGCCTCAATCGATTATGGGCACGAGGCGGCGCTGAGGGCTGTCAAGTTCCTGAGCCTGTCTCCGGCGGCGTTTTTCTTCGTCGCACCCATGAGCGAGAGCCTGTTTTTGCTGTGCACGCTCGGCTGCATGTACCTTGTGCGGCGGGGCAAAATGCTGCCTGCGTGTCTGCTCGGCGCATATGCGGCGTTCACCCGCTCGCTGGGCGTGGTGCTCATCGTACCCGTGGTGTTCGAGCTGGTGCAGCGCAGGGCAAAATTTAAAGATTACCTGTGCGTGCTCATCATCCCGCTCGGCTTTGCGGCGTACTGCCTTGTAAACTACACGGTCTCTGGCGATGCGTTCAAGTTCATGCAGTATCAGCGTGAGCATTGGGGTCAGCAGCTCGGCTGGTTTTTCAATACCGCTGCGTATCAGACCGAGAACGCCATATATAACTTTACCGCAAACCGAATAAACTTTTTCGGCCTGTGGCTGCCGAATTTGCTTGCGCAGGCGCTGTCACTCGCGCTCATGCTGTTTGCGGTAAAAAGGCTTCGCAGCTCGTACACTGTGTATTTTCTCGCCTACTTCGTCGTTGCTATCGGCGCGACCTGGCTTTTGAGCGCACCGCGCTACCTTGCGGCAGCGTTCACCGTGCCGACGGCGCTTGCGGTTATAACGCACGACCGCCGTGCCGACTGGTGCTTAACGACTCTGAGCGTCCTTGCGGGGGCTGTGTATTTGTGCGAATTTGTCCTGCGCTGGCAGGTTTGGTGAAAAATGCGCCGGAAAACAGGGAAATTATTAAAAATTTTACTTGTAAAGCGCAAAAAGCTGTGGTATAGTATTAAAGCTATTTAGTGTAATTATCGAAAGGATTTGATATAAATGGGTACTGTTAAGCTGATTCTTACAATTTTGCAGCTCCTGTCCGGCCTGGCCGTGACGGTCGTCGTTCTCATGCAGAGCGGCAAGAGCGCAGGTCTGTCCGGTGCTATCGCCGGCGGCGCTGAGACCTTCCTGTCCAAGGGCAAGGCCAAGACCCTCGATGCAAAGCTTGCAAAGTGGACAAAGTGGTTCGCACTTGCTTTTGCAATCCTGACCCTCGTCCTGAATATCGTCAAGTAAGTTAAAAAAGTAACGGTGCAGTTTTGTGACTGCACCGTTTTTTATTTTATTTTTGGTATGAAGAATTTGAGCTTTAAAAAGATACTGGGCGGGATAAAGGCGGCCTTCCCGTTCACGATACCGGTTTTCTTCGGCTGGATATTCGTCGCACTGACCTACGGCGTTTTGATGAACAGCATAGGATACAACGCATGGTGGACGATGCTGTTTTCGGCACTGTGCTTCTGCGGCAGCATGCAGATCGCAGCCATCCCCATGATGTCTGCCGGCTTTGACCCGGTGCAGATGCTGCTCATGAGCTACCTTGTTAACTTCCGGCATGCGTTTTACGGCGTACCGCTGCTGGAAAAGTACAAGAATACAGGTATATTTAAGCCCTTTCTGGTATATACGCTTGCCGATGAACCCTTTTCGCTTTCGGTCTCGGCGAAGAAGCCGGAGGACGTGGAGAACAAGTACTTTTACTTCGGCATACATCTTTTGTGCTTCCTCTACTGGATCGGGCTGAGCGGACTCGGCGGTGTTATAGGCGGCATGATAACCGTCGATATGTCGGGACTTGACTTTGCGCTGACGGCGATGTTTATAGTCATGTTTTTGCAGCATTGGAAGGGAAAACGCAATCGCCCGGCCTGCGTTATCGGCATAACCGTGACACTTTTGTGCCGCATTGCCTTCGGCACGAGCGTATTCCTCATTCCCTCACTGCTCGGCATTCTGCTTATATTTTGGATAGGGAGGGATAAACTGTGACGCTTACGGTGACTCAGACACTCGTTACGATCGCGGCTATCGCCCTCGGCGTGCAGATATCCCGCTGGCTGCCGTTTGTTGCGTTTTCCGGCAAAAAGGAACTGCCGGAGTTTATACAGTACCTCGGCAGAGTGCTCCCGCCTGCGCTCATGGGACTTATGGTGGTATATTGCTTCAAAAATACTCCGATACTCACGGGAAACCACGGCCTGCCGGAGCTTATTGCGACTGCGGTAGTTATAGGCACCTATGCGTGGAAGGAAAATTTCCTAATCTCCGTCGGCGGTGGCACGGCGGTGTATATGATATTGGTACAGTTCGTTTTCTAATTTTAGGGCGAACACAGACAAGGAGAAACCGGTTTTGACCGGCTCTTTTCCGCCCATGCTTCACAAAAAATTCCGGTAATACACAAAGTATTGCCGGAATTTTGTTGTTTTGCCTGAACGAAAAATAGCTCGCTCAAAACTGCTGCGCACCCTGTAAAAGTGGAGTGCGTCTCTCTATAAGGCGGAAAGCCTGTTTTACAGGGCGGATTATCCTTATCTGAGTCCGCCCTTGTCGGCTTCGGCCGACTTTTTTTATTGTTCAAATCCTGTTTATTGCAATCATTAATATGAAATGGTATAATAAGCTAAGTTGGCGGGAGCCGAACGCCTATCGGTTTTGACGGGCAGCTTTCCGCTCATGCTTCGCTAAACCCCTAGCCCATATATGTCCATTATG
>CAVGBM010000058.1:0-6759 GCA_963627445.1 Oscillospiraceae bacterium
AAAAGCTCCCCGAACGGGGAGCTTTTTTCACAGCCTGTGGTCTCTTGGCATGGCGTTGTAATGCTTCATCATGGGCTTTTCGAGCGCCTTGACGAGCTTGGTGTCGAGATTGAACCAATACGCCGCCACCGTGAACAGAAACAGCGAGAACGCTGCTATCGATGCAGTTTTTATTATCTTCATGATCTTATTTGTACTCCTTTACCAGCATTCGTCGTCGTCAAAGTCGACCAGCGACGGGTCGAGCGGCTGCTCGTTCATGACCGTCTGCATGAAGGTGTTGACATCGGCACGCATGTCGCGGCGGCTTATCGAGGTCGGATCCATAAGATCCTGACGCACGGTGCACATGAGAAGCCCGCGCTTCTTTGCGCCCTCCTCGAAAATGCCGTTTATCGCGCCGACACCCTTGCAGGAGATCTGATCAAAGAGGATGATCATATCGCAGTTATATTCCTCGTACTTCTGCCACAGGTCGTCGACCATGACCTCGTAGCCGCCCTTGGTGTGGGCGCGCATGGTGGAGGTCTGGAACATCTTTGCGATGCCGAAGAGCATATTCTCGCGGTTGGAGGTGTCGATCTGCTCGGTGCCGTGGATATCGATCATCTCGCACACGCTGTCGATGCCCCAGCAGTTGAGTATCCAGTTGTTGAAGTTTGCGTAGTTGTTGCAGGGGGTGTTCCACAAAATTGCGCGATGGCGCACGGTCTTGGGGAACTTGTGCTCGGCGACCTGCTTTGCAAGCAGCTTATTGACCTTTATATCGTTATCGAGCGCACACTGCACGCCGCAGACGGCCTGATGCTCGAATATGCGGTACAGCCATGCGGTCGCGCCGGTGTGCGGCGGGATATCCGTGCGGTTGTACTCCCACTTTTCAAACTTCGCCCTGTTCTGCGCGTTCCAGATCTCGCACGCCTCGGTGAGCTTATCCCAGTCGTACTTGTTGCCCGTGTGCTTTTCCAAAAACTCCACGGCGGACTTAATTTCCTCGACTGCGTACTCCTGCACATCGTCGCGCAGCCAGCGCAGCGGGATGTTTATCGGCTGCTCGGGCAGGCCGTGGCGGCGGGTCTGAACGGCGGTGGTCATGATGCTGCCGTCGCAGGGCATGTTGCACGAGAGCATGCAGCAGCCTATCTTCGGGAAATCGTCCTCGATGGCAACGCCCGCCTCGTATGAAGGCAGCGGGCACACATCCGCCGGAAGGCCGTACAGCTCCGACTGCTCGATGTAGTGCACGGGGGTGTGCTGATTTATGAGCGAGGGCAGGTACACGGGGATCATCTGATACAAAATGACGGGGTTATCGGGCAGGCCTCTGCACATAAGCTGCGGCACGAGCTCATCCATGCAGATGATCTTTTTGCTCAGCTCCTCTGCCTTTTTGCTGCCCGGGTGCAGATTCATGTCGGCGTTGAAAATGACATCTAACTGCTCGGTAACGACCTCGACAAGGTAGTTGAGGTTATACCTTGCGCCCTTGAGTCCCGCACCGCGCAGACCCTCGCAGATGCGGTCGAAAAACGAGGGAACGGTCAGGTAGGTGTACATCCAGCGATAGCGCAGGACGGCCTTTATATTCTGAATGGGGTGGCCGAGCGCCCACTTTATGAGCTTGCCCCAAAGCACGCACCACTGGGCATAGTCAAAGGCGGTGTCCTTTAGGCCGCGCCACTCGCGGTGCTTGTAGATGCCGGTTTTCGGCTGCATATTGTCTGCCATGCGCTTGGTCATTTTGCCTTACCTCCCTCTTGAATTTTCTTTATCTCCAGGCTCTCGACGAACGCCTGAACGCGGGTCGAAAGCTGACCCGAGCCGCGCACGACGTACTCACGGTCAACGCCGATGGTCGGCACGCCGTACTCGTCGCGCAGTATCTGCGTGTTGAGCATGCGCTCGTAGCCCCAGAAGTCGCAGAACTTGGCCTGCTGATAGATGATGCCGTCGGCGTGGTACTCGTCGACGAGCTTTTTTACAAATTCGCGCCGCTCGGTGATCTTCTCTGCCGACATGAAGCGGGGGCACTGGTTTGTTTCGAGATAATTTCTGCACACCTGCGTCAGAGCGTCCTCGGTGCCATTGAGCTCAATGCGCTGGCGGCCGGGGTATGCGCCGAAGCAGTAGCGGTCGGCGGCGACATAGCAGCGGCAGTTTTCGAGTATCTCGGAGAAAGCGTAGTCGTCAAGCTCGCTGCCGACGACAACGACCCTCGCCCTCCACGGATTCACGGGGTCGGGCTTGCGCTTTTTAAGCTCGGCCAAAGTCTCGCGCAGATACGGCAGGATGAGATAGGTCGGGCAGGTGTAGCTTGCGATGCACAGGATGTGGAACTCTCTCGGCGTGATGACGGGGTTCTCGGCCTTTCTTAGCTCCGATATCTCCTCAAAAATGCCGCACATCTCGTTGTGCATCTCGACGGCCTTGCGGATAGCTTCGTCGGAAACGTCAACGCCGTACTCGGCGCTGAGCTTATCGAGAAACTGCGTTTTTATCTGGCCTATGTACATCTTGAGCCCGTGCGGGGACACCTTCATCGGCGCGTCGATGATGCCGTAATCGAAGCGGGGATTGTCGATGAGCTGCATCTCGTGGAAGTTTTCGACCACGCGCACCATCTGCTGGCAGGTGTCGGACGAGGCGTAGAAATCGATGAAGTTGTACCCGCCCTCAAACGCACGCTCGAACAACGCGCGGGCGTAGCCGCAGATGAAGCTGGTCATGTAGTACTGGCTGATATCCAGCGAGCCGGTGTTGGGTGCGCTTAAGCGGACGCTGAACGCGTTTGAGCAGTTGAGCAGCACCTCGGGCACATAGTAGCAGGTGTAGCCGACCGCCACCCTGCCCTCGGCCTTGGCCTGCATGACAAGCTCGTTGTTGGCCTGATCTAGCAGCTGCTCAAAAAATCTGATGTGTTTCAGGTCTTTCATACTCTCACAAATTCCCCCGTAATTTCAATAATTGGGTCTTACACATTAATAATAACATATGAACTTTGACAAAACAATCACTTTCTTGTCAATCTGCGCTCTTTTGTCACATTTATAAATTCTCTGATGCCGCCCTTTTCGCGGTTGACGACCTTTAGAAGGGCATAGACCTGCTCGTCATTGAACACCTCAGTCATGCGGGCGATGTTGCGGTAGGGCACATCGAGGATGTACATGAAGTTGTTCGCCGCCATCTTTTTGCCGCACAAGAGCAGGCCGCCGCGCACAAGGCGCACGCCGTTATATATCGCCTTGCCGAGCCCGCCCTTGAGGTATTCGCCCTGACTTACGCAGTCGTTAAAGCCGAAGGGGGCTTCCCTGTCCCAGTTATGCTGCGGTATCGGGCGCTGCAAAAGCGCCTCGAACGCCGCGTCGGGGATGTCTTTTACATCACCGGTGTAGTACGGCGCAAGCTCGGGCTTATCGTAGAGCTTTTCGGTGATGCCCTTCCTTGTCGCCCTGCCGCGCAGGCGAATGTCCCGGCTCGATGCGCCGACAAGTATCTCATACTCGCCCGCCTCGACGACCCAGTCATTGTGCTCGGTGCTCCACAGCGCAAAGCTGCGGTCGGAAAGCGTAATTTCCGCACGCTTTTTCTCGCCCGGTGCAAGCTCAACACGGGCAAAGCCCTTGAGTTCCTGCGCGGGGCGGAATGTGCCGTTTGTCCTCGGCGCAATGTACAGCTGCGCGACCTCCGCGCCCGCCATTTTGCCCGTGTTTTCGACAGAAAACGACACCGTGTCTCCGTTAATTTCAAGATTAGAATATCTGAACTGCGTGTAGCTCAGGCCGAAGCCGAAGGGGTACAGCACCGGCTTTTGCGCCGTGTCGAAATAGCGGTAGCCGACGAACAGCCCCTCGCGGTATTCGCTCGTTTTCTCCCGCCCGGGGTAGTAGGGCGCGGAGGGCATATCCTCGTAGCGAAGCGGAATTGTCTCCGAGAGCTTGCCGCTGAAATTGGCCTTGCCGGTGAGGAGCCTCGCCATCGCGGTCGCGCCCGCCTGACCGCCGAGGAAGCCGTGCACGACCGCCCTTGCCCTTTGCTGCCACGGCATTTCGACTGCGCCGCCGCAGGAGAGGATGACGACTATATTTCGGCTCACGGCGGAAAGCGCCGTTAAAAGCTCCAGCTGATTTTCCGGCAGGCGCATATCGCTGCGGTCGATGCCCTCGGCCTCGCCGCCCTCGTCAAGGCCGAGGAACAGCAGCACCGTCTCGGCTCGCATCGCAAGCTCGCACGCCTTGGCGCACAGCCTCGAGCTGCGTCCGCCGCCGCGGCGGTAGCCCGGCTCGAAGCCGACTATGCGCACGCCCTCGGCTTTGAGCGCGTCAAGGGCGTTGTCGACCTTTGTCGAATTAACAAGCGAACTGCCCGCACCCTGATATCTCGGCGTTTTTGCAAAGTCGCCGATGACGGCAACGCTCCCGCCCGTTAGCGGCAAAATGCCGTCGTTTTTTAATAGCACCGCCGTCTCCTCGGCAAACTCGGCGGCGAGGCGATGGTGCTCGGCCTTGTCATAGTGCTTGTAGTCAAACGCCTTGCGGGTGGTGAACACCATGTCGAGGATTTTGTCGACGCGCTCATCCAAAAGCTCCTCGGGTATCACCCCGTCGCGCACGGCCTGCGCAACATAGCGGTCGGTGTCGCCGCCGGAGTAGGGCATTTCGAGGTTATCGCCGGCGATGAGCGCCTTGACCCTGTCGTTGTTGCCGCCCCAGTCGGTGACGACCATGCCGTCATAGCCCCACTCGCCGTAGAGGATGTCCTTAAGAAGGTGGGTGTTTTCGTTGGTGTACTCGCCGTTTAGACGGTTGTACGAGGTCATGACGCATTTAACGCCGCCCTCCTTGACCGCCATCTCGAACGACGGCAGGTAAATTTCGCGCAGCGTGCGCTCGTCGACGACCGAGTCGTTTGACATGCGCCGCAGCTCCTGCGAGTTTGCGGCAAAGTGCTTGACGCAGGCGGAGATGCCGTTTGACTGCACGCCGCGTATAAGCGCCGCGGCCGACTTGCCCGAGAGGTACGGATCCTCGGAGAAATACTCGAAGTTGCGGCCGCACAGGGGATTGCGCTTTATATTACAGCCCGGACCCAACAGCACGCTTATGCCCTCGGTCGCGGCCTCGAGCCCGAGCGCGCGGCCAAGGCGCTCTATCATGTCGGTGTCCCAGGAGTTAGCAAGGCTCGCCGCCGTGGGAAAGCAGGTCGCGGGCACGGACTTGTGCATGCCGAGGTGATCGGATTCCCACTCCTGCTTGCGCAGGCCGTGCGGGCCGTCCGAGAGCAGCATCGAGGGGATGCCGAGGCGGGAAACCGGCTTTGTGTGCCAGAAATCCAGACCCGAGGTCAGCCCCGCTTTTTCCTCGAGCGTCATTTTGTCGATAAGCTCCTTGTACTTCATGGCGAGCCTCCTTGGTTTTTTCGTTTGTCCCTATTATACATTAATATGCAGCATATTGCCATAGTAATATCAATGTGGTAAAATGTCGAACGGGTGAGAATTATGGAAAAACTGTTGATGATAATTAACCCCGCCGCAGGCAAGGGCGGATTTAAGCAGGGTCTGCCCGAGGCGCTGAAGCTTTTAAGCGACGCGGGCTACACGGTGTCGCTGTTTTTCACGCAGCACCGCGGCCACGCCACCGAGCTTGCAGCAGAGCATGCTGCTGAGTACGACAAGGTTCTTGTTCTCGGCGGCGACGGCACGCTTGCCGAGGTTATAGCGGGGCTCATGACACTTGACCATCGCCCGCAGGTGGGCTATATCCCCATCGGCACGGCAAACGACATTGCCCGCACGCTCGGCCTTGTGAAAAACGACATTTTGGGCGGCGCGCACAGGTTCCTAACGGGCACGCCCATGCCCTTTGATGTCGGCAAGCGCGACGGCGGGTACTTTAACTACGTCGCGGCCTTCGGCGCATTCACCGAGGTCAGCTACGCCACGCCGCAGGACGCAAAGCGCTCGCTCGGTCAGGCGGCGTACCTCATCGGCGCGGCAAAAAGTCTCGGAAGCCTCAAGCCCCGCTATGTGCATGTCGAGTACGACGGCGGCGAGCTCGACGGTGAGTTTCTTTACGGCGGGCTGTCAAACTCCTACTCCGTCGGCGGCACGGTCGCGCTGCCGCGCGATATGATAGACCTCGGCGACGGTCTGCACGAGCTCATTTTAGTGCGCAGGCTCCCCAGCGCAGCGTCTATCCTGCCGCTTGCAGCCCAGGTCGTCGTAGCGCACGACTTCTCAAACGAGAATATTATTATAGTACAGACCCGCCGCGCAAAGTTTGTGTTCGATGAGCCCGAGACCTGGTCCTTCGACGGCGAAGACGGCGGCGCACATCTGGAATTGACCCTCGAAAACTGCCCGCAGGCAGTGGAAATTATATGTTAAAAGGCCGAGGTGAAAGCACCTCGACCTTTTAACAAGTTAAGTTTTGCTTTGCAAAGTTAAGTTCGTCCGCAGGACGAGTGAAGTCAGCGGCTACGCCGCCAGTGAAGTTGAGCGCTTTGCGCTCAGAAAAAGTGTCTCGCCCTGAGGGCGAGACATTTTAATACGTATTTACGCTTCTGTTAATCGTTACTGCATCAGCCCGACCGGCAACTGCATGCTAGAGTTATGCCCGTACATCAACCTATCGGTACGCTGCAAGCTGTGTGCACCGATATGGTCACCTCAGTTACTTAGAATGTCGGCAATTGTTCTGGATCTGGTTTCCAAAGGGCGGTTTTAGAAAGCTTGCGCTATCTTGTTGGACGAATGGG
>CAVGBM010000059.1:0-15985 GCA_963627445.1 Oscillospiraceae bacterium
AGCCCATATATGTCCATTATGCCCGTCGGGCTTTATCTTTGCCTGAACGAAAATCTGCTCCCTCAAAACTGCGGAGCATCTGTCAGTGATGTTTTTCGCGGGATTTTCGGCTTTCTTTGGTGAGAATGGGCTGTCGCCCATTAAGACAAAAAAGGTGGAAAGCACCGAAAGGGCACACTGACAGACGATAGGATTCGACTCCCATCAACTTAAACAGGCAAAAACGCTTTCAACAACGCAATTTTAGCACGACTGCGCCCTGTTTTCAAGCAAAGCGCACAAGATGGCTGCAATTGGGTGCATGGGCTTTGTATATATTGTTAAAATCGATAATTGGCTCTTGACAAAATCGATAATAAGGGCTAATATGACACCGTCAACAGGGTTTAGCCCCGTCAATCTTGAGAAAGGACAGAAAGCATTCATGAAAAAGCTTACCGTGAACAGCATGATGATGATGTCGATGTGCATGTGCCGCATGTGCATGTTTCGTCGTGTCCAGAACGGTCCGCTGCTTTCTGAATCTGTTTGACGGCTTGAGCCACTAACCAAGGTAAACAAACAGCGGAAGGTCACTGACCGGCCGCTGTTTTTTTGTTTAGAAAGGAGATGCGCCGTATGAAATGGCTGAGAGAACGAATGTGTCCCCGAGACACAGAAAACCTTAAACTACACAGACGATATAACGGCTCATTATTTAAAAATTTCTAAAGGAGTAAATAACAATGAAAAAGTTTACTAAGATAATCGCTCTCGCACTCGCAATAGTCCTCACCTTTGCTCTGGCAGCCTGCTCCGGTAACGGCGACAATGCCAAGGACGAAGTCATCAAGATCGCAGTTCCCAACGACACCACCAACGAAGCCCGCGCACTGCTCCTCCTCCAGGAGGCCGGCATCATCAAGCTCAAGGACGGTGCAGGCATCACCGCTACCAAGAACGACATCGTCGAGAACCCGTACAATGTTGAGATAGTCGAGGCCGAGGCCGCTGCTATCCCCAGCCTGCTCCCCGATGTTTCCTACGCAGTCATCAACTCCAACTATGCAATTAACGCAGGTCTCAACCCCGTTAACGACTCCCTGTTCAAGGAAGGCTCCTCCTCCGCATACGCAAACATCCTCGCAGTTAAGTCCGGCAACGAAAACTCCGATGCAGTCAAGGCACTTAAGGCAGCTCTCGAGAGCAAGCAGGTCGCAGACTTCATCAACGAGAAGTACGCAGGCAGCGTCGTTTCCACCGTTGATAACCCCACCGACGGCTTTGACAGCAGCGTCGATTACGCAGCACTGAAGGGCACCACCATCTCCGTCGCAGCATCCCCCACTCCCCACGCAGAGATCCTTGAGATCGCAAAGCAGATCCTCGCCGAGAAGGACATCACCCTTGACATTCAGACCTACAACGATTATGTTGTTCCTAACACCGTTGTTGAGGACGGCACCTGCACCGCAAACTACTTCCAGCACGCTCCCTACCTCGACGACTTCAACGCTCAGCAGAACACCCACATCGTTTCCGTCGCTTCCATCCACGTCGAGCCCATGGGCCTGTACGGCGGCACTCAGACCACTCTGGATGCAGTAAGCGGCAAGTAAGCAGTAATTTTGGAGGGAAATATTCATGATAGAACTTAAAAATGTCAGCAAGACCTTTGACTCCGGAACAGGAGAGGTGGACGCACTCAAGAATGTTTCCCTCACCATCGAGGACGGGGACATCTACGGTATCATCGGCATGTCCGGTGCAGGCAAGTCAACGCTTGTCAGATGCATAAACCTGCTCGAGCGCCCCACCAGCGGCGAGGTCATCGTCAACGGCGAGCACCTTGATACCATGTCCCCTGCTCAGCTTCGCGCAGCCCGTCGTGATATCACGATGATATTCCAGCACTTTAACCTGCTCATGCAGCGCACATGCTTAAAGAACATCTGCTTCCCGATGGAGATATCGGGCGTAAACAAGGCAGATGCCGAGAAAAAGGCTCGTGAGCTTCTGGAGCTCGTCGGCCTGCCCGACAAAGCAGATGCGTACCCCGCGCAGCTTTCCGGCGGTCAGAAGCAGCGTATCGCGATAGCCCGCGCACTTGCAACGAACCCGAAGGTTTTGCTGTGCGACGAGGCGACCAGCGCGCTCGACCCCAAGACCACCCGTCAGATACTTGAGCTTATAAAGGATATAAACGCAAAGCTCGGCATCACCGTGGTCATTATCACGCACCAGATGAGCGTCGTCAAAGAGGTGTGCAACCATGTTGCCATCCTCGATGACGGCTGCGTTGCCGAGGAAGGTCTAGTCGCCGCAGTCTTTGCAGCTCCCAAGTCCGCTGCCGGGCGCAGATTGGTCTTCCCCGGCGGCGTTGATACGATGGTCTCCGACCCCGCAGCCGAGCGCCGTGTGCGGCTTATCTTCCGCGACAGCCGCACGACCGGTATTCCCCTCGTTGCTCGCCTTGCAGCCGAGGAGAGCATTTTCTGCAATGTCATTTCTGCTTCCACTCAGAAGCTTTCCGAGGAAGTATACGGAAGCCTGCTCATAGGCATCCCCAGCGCACAGTTTGACCGTGCGATAAAGTTCATTTCGACCGTAGCGAATGTCACGGCTCAGGAGGTTGACGGCGATGTACAATAATTTGTTTTCCGAACAATCCATACAGGATCTCATCTCCGCTCTGCCGGGCATGCCCACCGCTCTGTGGGAGACATTCTATGTCACCGTGCTCAGCACGGCGCTTTCGCTGCTGATCGGTCTACCGCTCGGCGTGCTGCTCGTGACCGGCGAAAAGGACGGCGTTCTGCCGCTTCCGGCGTGGCTCATGCATGTGCTGAATGTGGTCATTAACCTTCTGCGCTCTATCCCGTTTCTTATTCTTATGATCATGGTGCTGCCGCTATCGCGCGCGATCATCGGTACGGCGGTCGGCACAACGGCGACCATCGTCCCGCTCGTTGCAGCGGCGTTCCCGTTCGTTGCCCGCCTTGTTGAGAGCAGCCTGCGTGAGCTTGACAGCAACATCATTGAGGCCGCTCAGAGCATGGGTGCTACCCCCTCGCAGATAATCTGGAAGGTCATGATCCCCGAGAGCATCCCCTCGCTTATTCAGAATGTCACTATCGCGCTGACCACCATCTTGGGCTACTCGGCAATGAGCGGCATCATCGGCGGCGGCGGCTTGGGCAAGATCGCCATCGACTACGGCTACTACCGCTACAAGTACCTCGTCATGTTCGTTGCGGTCATCATCCTCATCCTGCTCGTTCAGCTGTTCCAGAGCCTCGGCACATACCTTGCCAAGCGCAGCGACAAGCGTCTCAAATAGTATTATTCTTTGTGATTATTGTATATTTATATTGAAAAAGGACAAAGCATTTCGCTTTGTCCTTTTTTCGTATTATTACTCTTGATGCATTTCCTGCAGCAGCTTCTCGGCGGTCAGGCCGTAGAGATTTGCAAGGGCGATGAGATTTGTCGTGCTGGGGTCGGATGCGCCGCTTTCCCACTTGGAGACAGCCTGGCGGCTCACGCCTATCGCCTCGGCAACAAACTCCTGCGTCATCTTGCACTCGGTACGGTGCTTTCTAAGCACCTCGCCGAGCGATCTCGCGCTCTCCGATTTTTCCTTGCGCACCGGCTCTGATCTTATATACTTTCTCAATACCTTTATAAGCAGATAGATAAGGTAGCCTATGACCCCCCAAAACGCAATAAAAAGAAATCCAACAATTATCAGGTTGATCGAGAAATTCATGTGATCAGCCTCCTTTCTGGCTGCCAATATAGCATTCAAGCCGCGTTTACTCCACCAACTATCGCGCAACTTTTCGGTTGCGTGACGGTTTTGCGGGCGTTATTCGTCCGACGGCTTATCTTTCACGATCCTGTGTGCCGCTTTTTTGGGGCTCGGCAAAGGCATATAACAAGATAAATTATCTCCGCAAGGCAGGCTATCGGCAGCGCCTGCAGGAAGTAGCCCGCTATCGAGTCCGAGCCCATTATCATTCTGAGTTTACTGTACATATGTATCCTCACAAAATTCTTTTCATTTATTATAACATTCAGAACAGTCTCAGGCAAGAAACAAAAAGTCCACCGCAGTTTTACACTGCGGTGGCTTGCGTTTTCTTATTCATTCATACAAAAGCTTTGCAACGGCAGTCTGAAGCTGTTCAAGCTCCAATTGCCCCATGTATTCCTCCATTTTCCCGTCCTTGCACAGGTACACGGTGGGAACACCGGCGATGCGAAAGCGCTCTGTAAGCTCGGGGCATTCGTCGGTATTGACCTTGACAAGATCAATAAAGGGCATCATGGTCTCAAGCTGCATGAGCCTGGGCAGCAGCATCCGGCAGGGTCCGCAATGGGTAGAAAAGAAGTCTACGACGGATACACCCGATGCGACCAGGGCATCAAAGGTATCATCCTGCGCCTGATATACAGCCATTATTCATCCTCCTCCCAATTCAGGGTGAACCACGGTGAAACGACATCATAAAGCGGCAGCATGACCGACTGCATGATCGCTTTTTTCTCGTAGTCGCCGACGAGCCAGTCCTCGACGCTGCGGGTCTCAGCGCCTTCTTTACGGCACTTTACCAACACACACTGCAGATACCGCAGAGCGTCATTATGCAGTATCTCGTCAAGCTCGCCCGGGTAATTTTCAAGCATCTCGGAATTGTGCATCTCGCACTCCTCGTCGTGACGGCGCTTAAATTCACGGTAAAGCACATCCAGTTCCGCCTGGTCTATCTCCCACTCGGACGCGTCAAACCACTGCTCCATGCACATGTCGGCAAGGTACTCAAGATAGCCTTCCCTGTACATGTCCATGTACTTTTTTGCGGTGTAGCTTTTAAACTGTTCAAGCGTCGTGACCTCGGGTATAGCCTGCTGCGCGATAAGCTCGTCCGAGGGCTCGGGCACAACAGTGTGCAGGCATTTTTCGATATGCACCGAAACCTGCGCATCGCCGATGAGCGCCGTATAGTCCTCACCCACCTGCTTCCCGGGCAGGGTCGCCTCAAGCGATGCATCGAAAAGCTTTGCGCCAACGCACAGATACAGTCCGCTGCGGTCAAATTTGGGAACATTGGAGCTGAGACTCAGGCAGACAGTGTCGCCCTCTTGAACAACAGATGCCTCTTTCAGTTGCTTGCACTGCATGCAAAGGTTGCCGAGATCCCGCTCCACATTGTCCCGGATCTCGCTCATGGGCATGCTCTCCTCGACGGGCTCTGAAATGAGCCCGTCGACGGGTGCAAGAGATATAAGCTTTGATCTCATGGCTTAGAAATCGGGAGTGACATTCAGTGCGGTGAACAGATCCTGCGTGGCCTTCTCCATGGCGTTGTAGAAGTCCTCATCGGAGCTGATGCCGTAGATGAACACGACATTGCCTGCAAGATGGTCTACTGCCATGCTGCCAAGATCCTCGTCAAGAGTCTTGTTGGCACGGATGTACTCCAAAAGTGCGTTAGCATCGCCCTCGGTGGAGTCGGGGTCAACGAGGCAAATGATAGAGGTCGCGCCGACATCGTCCATGTAGCCGCCGGCCTCGTCCACGGGAGTGCCGACCCAGTAGGTCGCATGATCCTGAATGTAGGCATACTGGCTGTCGGTGTAAACGCCGCATGCAGTGTAGTAGTCATTGAAGTTCTGCGCAGTCCAGCTGTTGAGGTCGGTGGGGTACTTGCTCATGTCGACATCGGAATCACCGCCGCCATTGCTCGTACCGCAGGCACACAGTGCCAGCACCATTACCAGTGCTAAAACGATTGCTGTTAGTTTCTTCATTTTTACATCCTCCAGTTTTATTTTAATATAAAATTTCTGCTAGGTGTTCACGAATGATATCCTCGCCCACTGCGCCGAGCTCGCGTGTCACAAGCTCACCGTCCTTGTAAAAATACAGGTCGGGGATGCCGGATATCTCATATTCGGCTGAGGTTTTGGGGCAGTCGTCCACATCGACCTTTACGATGTTCAAAAACGGCATCTCATCGTCCAGCGCTTCGAGCACGCGGGCGATCATCTTGCACGGGCCGCAGGTTTTGCCGAAAAAGTCGACAATGACCGGCCCTTCGGCTATCAAAGACTTGAAATTTTCATCGGTTGCGTAAATGATCATGCTTCTTCCTCCTTGTATACTATCTTGTTTCTTACAAACGCCTCGACAAAGTCAAAGCTCAGGTGATCCAGATCATCAAAGCTGGGCGTTTTGTTATTCTCGTGGGCAGACCAGAGTATCATGGCTATCCAGCGCTCGCTGTCGATATCTATCTCCCGCTCAAGCTCGTCTAAGCTGCTGACCTCAAAATAGCCCTCAAGCTCCTTTTCCGACAGCTCCTCAAGTGTCTTGTGCTGCTGCTCCTGCAGCTCGTCTTTTATCGACTGCATGGAGTTTGCAGACATGGTGCGGACATCCTCATCGTCAAACTCCCAGTCGCTTTGCATAAGCACCGCTTCGATAAGCTCGCCCTGCTTTTCGTAGACTGCGCTTTGCCGAAGCTCGTCACTGTAATCGGCACGAATCTTGGCGACAAACGCCTCAACGCTCGTGATACCCTCGCAGCCCTCGGCATCGCGGCAGTATTCCTCGACCATCTCATCGGTGGGCTCGGGGTACAAGGTGCGGCTTGCCTTGAGCACCGTTACCGTGACCTTGCCCGCGCTGATCTCGGCGGTGAAGGTATCGCCGACGCTGCGGCCGATGCAGGCGCTCTCAAGCCCGGCATCCAGGAGGTTGCTGCCGACAGTCACGGGTACCATGGGCTTATTGAACTTGGGTACATCGCTTTGCAGCTTGAGCATTGCGACATCGCCCTGCTCAACGGTCTGCACATTGCTGACTGTCTTATGCTTGCGCACTACGCGCCGCAGCTCCTTTTGTATCTGCTCCTCGGGGCAGGACAGGGAAACCTCCCAATCCATGGGGACAGTGCGGTAATCAATTAGTTTGTTTATACTCGACTTCATAAACGCTCCTTTCATGCGCTTGCACCGATCAGAGCTTGCAGCGTTTGGCTGCTGCGTCTGACCTCATCGGCCGAGCCGCAGGCTTCGATCACGCCGTCCTTGAGCACCACGATCCGGTCTGCATGCTCAAGCAGGGACATGTCGTGGGTGATCATGACGGTGGTTCGGCCGTGCATCAGCTTCATCAGTGCCTGTGTAACTTCTTTTTCCGAATATATATCCATGTTGCAGGTCGCTTCGTCCAGCAGCAGGTACGCAGGATCCATCATCACGGCGCGGGCAATGGCAATTCGCTGCCGCTGACCGGCAGAGAGCTTTGCGCCGTTATCGCCGATGACGTAGTCGTATCCCTCGGCAAATTCCCGAATGAACCCGTCTGCGCAGGCAAGCTTTGCCGCGTTGATTATCTCTTCATCGGTCACATCCCTGTCCACACCGTAAGCGATGTTATCGCGGATGGTGCCGTCAAACAGCTGCGGCTCCTGCAAAACATAGGTCATGCTCTGCCGCCATTCCTTAAGATGAATATCCTCCGCGCAGGCAGTTCCAAACAGAAGCTGCCCCTCGTCGGGTGAATAAAAGCGCTCGATCAGCTTAAACACTGTCGATTTGCCCGAGCCGTTGGGGCCGACCACTGCCGTCACCCTACCCTTGGGAATGGTGAAGCTGACATTCTTGAGCACCGGCGTCTCGCCATAGGAAAAGCTGACATTTTCAAAGGAAATGTCCTCATCCGGCGTATCCATGCCGCGGCTGCGCTCGTAAACCTCTTCCTTTTCGTCCATGAGCTTTGCAATGTAAAACAGCTCGCCGTTATAATACATAAACTGCGTGTAGACCCCCGGCAGAGAGCTCAGGTACTGATATGCAAGCTGGATATAGCTCTGGAACGCCACGAGCTCGGGCATGCCGAGCTTGCCGTCACGAACCATGGGTACGCCCAGCACAAAGATCATGATGTCTATCACGCTGGTCAACGAGCCGGAAACGAAGCTGTTGAGCAGGGTAAGAACGGCCATGTATATATCCGTCTTATAATACTGCTCGATGGCCTTTTTGCCGTACTCAGCCTCGACCTTCTCGGTGTGCAGCTGCTTGACGTTCAGCAAAAATCCAAGGTGCTCGGCAAAGAACGCCGTGAGCTTGGCCTCGGCCAATTTGCCTGCCCGCTGCCGCAGGAACATGAGCTTGCCTTCCAGCCATGTGCTGAAGATTATATACACCACAATGATCGGAACGAGCACCACCAGCGTCTTATCGATGGCGGACATTTGCTCCATAGCTATAAATGTGGAGAAAATGCCGGTCAGGAAGCCCACGACCGCAGTGATCAGTCCGTCGGCATATTGGCAGTCGTTCGTTATCCACGCCACCATGTTGGAGGCGTCCTTTTCATATGTGCGCATGGGCAGGCGCATTGCGTGGGAAATGAGCTTTCTCTGCAGGTTTCTGCCCACGATGAGACGTGCGTAAAACTCAGGTACCGAGCACAGTAAGCTTATGATGTACATGAGAAGCATCGTGCCCAAATAGCTCCAGATAAGTCCCGGCGTTTCGATATTACCGAGCTTTATCTCGCTCAGATACGGAACATACAGCATCGCCACCTTGGCAGACACGATGCCGAGCAGCACCTGCACAAGGTACAGATGCCATGGGATGCGCACGCTGGTGTACAGCCGCACGGTGCGGCGGAATGAGCCCTTTGAACTATGGTTTTTCATAGGGTCACCTTCTTTCCCATCAGCTCTTTTAAGAAATCAGACGATGCCGCCGCTTCCTCAACGGAGCCCTCCGCACTGACGCAGCCGTCCTCTATGACGACAACATGATCGGCAATAGGCAGCACGGCCGCAGTGTGGGTTATGATGATAACGCAGTGATCCTGACTGAGCCTCTTTATCACCTGCAGAAGCTCTGCCGCCGCGATTGCGTCCATGGACGCGATGGGCTCGTCCATGATGATGTAATGGTCATTTGCAAGCAGCACTCTTGCAACGGCGAGACGCTGTCTCTGTCCGCCGGAGAGGTTGCTGCCGTACTCCTCAACAGGCGCGTCAAGTCCGTTGGGAAGCTCCGAAACAAACTGGTATGCTCCCGCTTTTTTCAAAGCGTCGTAAAGCTTTTCATCGTCCGCTTCGCCGTTTCCGTAGGTAAGATTATCTCTTATAGTTCCGGCAAACAGCAGGCTGCCCTGGGACACCACCGCAAAGTGGCTTCTGTATTCATGCAGCGCAAACTCCTGTATCGGCTCGCCGCCGGCTGTTATCACGCCGCCCTGCGGCACATAGAGTCTGTTCAGCAGGTGCGTCAGCGTCGTTTTTCCGCAGCCGCTCACACCCATGAGCGCCGTGACCGCATTGTCGGGAAACACGCAGGAGATGTTCTTCAAAACAGGCGTATCCTCGTTATAGCCGAAGGAGATGTTTTCTGCCCGCAGGTCGCCGTGAAGCTCTTCGCAGGGCTTGCCACTAGGGTCTTCCTCCTCGGCATCCATAATCTTAGTCAGAGCGTCCGCGCCGCCCTGGATGGTCTTGATGTTGTTCCAGTACATTTGCAGCTGGCTCACCACATCGGTGAACAGGCTGGAAAACAGGAAGAACGATATCCACGCGCGCTTTGCGATCGAGCCGTCGCGCAGGAGCACCACGCCCACAACGCAGATGAGGACCGACTGCGCAAGCGAGATCGCAGAGCCGGACAGGTCACGCACCTGATCGAGCCAGCTGGACTTAACATTCAGAGTATAAAGCCTGTCGACATATTCAACGCCCTTTTGCGCCTGCGCTTCCTCCTTGCCGAACGCCTTCGTCAGTGGGATGTTGGTTATCATCTCGGAAAGCTTTCGTATCAGGGTCGTCGTGAGCTTGTTATCCGTGTCGCTCAGGGAGAAATTGATGCGGCCGAACAGCCACGCTATACCCAATTGCAGCGGAATAAATCCCAGCAGGATCAGCATGAGCCGCCAGTCGTAGCTGAATATCTTGCCCACGACCCTTACGCCTGTGTAAAGCGCCGTTGCAAGGGGGATGATAAACAGCGTCAGCGTTGAATCTACGACAATGGCGCGGCTGACGATCTGGTTCACGCCGTCACGGGGGTTTTGATCGTTAAAATAGGACATGGGCAGCCGCAGCACCTTGTCGGTCAAAACGCGGCGCATATTTCGGTTTATCCTGGCACTGGTGAGCTCGCGGAAGAACACAAGAAAGTTGCTTCCGATAAGGTTTATCGCCATGAATAAAATAAGCTTTGCAAGCAGTGCCGCACTGGTATCACCGGCAAAAAGCTGCGCGGTGTATTCCGTTTCTCCTACGCCGACATCGACCAGCACAAGGCTCAGCACGATGTAGCTGATGACCCAGACCCAGGGGAGATCGCATTTGGGGAAAATTTTTATAAAGCGTCTCCATACGCCTTCACTTTGCTTTAGCCGTATCCTGTCCGGATCCGTTTTTTTCTGTTTCAAATCGGCTTTTCCCTCCCCTATTTTGATACTTTATTATAATATGCAAAAAATCGACGCACAATAGACTTTGTCCATTGTGCGTCGATTTTTGTCTATTTGGGGATAACGCCGATCTGCCTGAGCTGAGCCAGCAGGTGTTCGTAATGGTTGCGCGAGATAGGCACGGCGGTGTCTGTGCCCCTGAGGCTCACCTCGTACAGTTGCCTGCCCGCGTCATGCACTCTGCACACGCGGTAGAGATTTATGATAAACGATTGGTGTCCCAGGAAAAAGCCGTATGGTGCAAGCATTTGCTCCAGCTCCCGCATGGTGTAGCCGGATATCTGAAAGCTCTCGCCCTCAAGGTGCATGTAGTTTTTCCTGTCCTTGCGCTCAATGTAGCAGATATCACCGACATTCAGTATCCTGTATCCCTGCTGCAGGCGGAACATCAGCTGCGCCTGTCTCTGGCCGGGCGCGCTCTGCGTGCGGCGCTTGAGCTCTAATATGGTCTGCTCCAGCTTCACGGGATTGATGGGCTTGGTCAGGAAGTTCACGGGTTGAAAATCATAGCCGTCGATGGCGTAGGACGAGTGACCCGTCAAAAACACGATCATGAGCTCGGGGTGCGTCTGCCGCAGCCTTTTGGCCACGGTGAAGCCGAAATCGTCGCCCATCTCGATGTCGAGAAAGAGCACATCTGCTTTTTCCGTTTCCAAAAACCTCTCAAGCTCTGCTCCCGTGTAAAACTGCCCCACTATCTCGATCTCGGGATAGGCCGATAAGGACTGGCAGGCCGCCTTATGTGAGTTTGGATCGTCGTCCAATATGGCCGTGCGCAGTGTCATGACTCAGTCTCCTCCTTCAGGTTCAGTTTGTTCGGGATGTTCACAACGAAGCGTATCCTGTCCGCCTCAAACTCAGGGTACACCCTGCCCGAGTATTGCTCGACCGTCCTCAGCACCATAGGCAGTCCGATGCCGTCGTGCTCGCTCTTCGTGGAATAGCCCGCGTCAAACGCCTTTGCGATGCTGTCCTTGTCGCCGGTAAAGCGGTTTTCAACCGTGATGACGGTATAGCCGCGGCGCTTAAAAATGCTTGCATGGATGCCGCAGACGAGATCCTCCGCCGTGGTCAGCGCATCAATTGCGTTTTGCAAAAGGTTTCCGATGATCTTATTGCACTCAAAGCCGTTGCAGACAATGTCCTCCATGTCATAGGTGATGTCGTATGTGATGTCCGAGCCCTTACGGTGAGCCTGCTCGCGCATGTTATAAAGCATGGAGCCGACAACCGCGTCCGCCACCGGCATGATATCATTGATGGCCGCCGCATCGGAAACGAGCTTGCGGACATATTCGCCGCACTGCGCGTGCTCCCCGCTGCTGATAAGACCCGAGATCGCATGCAGGTGCAGGTTGAAGTCGTGCCGCTGCGAGCGGATGGTGTTCATGTAATCCCGCGATTCGCGCTGCCACCGGCGGAAGGCTCGGTTTAAAAACTGCGCTTTCAGCCGCTGCCTGATCTGATCCTGCAAAAACAGCAAAAGCGCCGATACCGCAAGCAGCGCGACACTCTGTGCCGCCGCCTGCAAAAACGAAAGCTCCGTTTCCCCGATGAGCAGCAGTGCCGTGATGGGCAAACTCAGCAGGGGTATTCCGTTCAGGAGCGTGTCATTTTTAGGAGCCGTATACTGCTCTGCCGCGGCGCTGAGCTCGCCGTGCCGCAGCTTGTCCACAACGCCGATAGCCGCGCAGGCAAGCAGCGCCACTGCGATAATGCACAGCTCCCAATTTATATCGCCGCATTTGAGCAGCGGAGTCCACGGTGTTATGAGGCTCAAAAGTGCGGCAGTGTTTTGAAACACATACTTGCGCTCGCAGAATATGCAGGCAACGGCGTAGCTTGCGCAGCCCACGCATACGGCGGCAAAAAAGCGAAATGCCTCGGGAAGGTCGAGCAGCAGGGTCAGGCTTGTGCTTATAAGCACAATGGTAATCTGCACGACAGTCGGCCGTCTGCCCTGTATCCAAAAGGAGAGGAATATGCAGCACATGACCGAATATAAAATAGCCGAACCCCACAGAAACATATGCGCCGCACCTCCCTTAAAAATATATCATTATTTTAGCAACTATCCCGCCGTTTTTCAAGGAAAATCAATAATCCCCCGCTCATTGCAGGGCACCGCAGTTCCCGCTATACCTTCAGGATAAAATGATTTTTGTGAAAGTCAACAAGCCCCTCGCTGCGCATCTTCCCAAGCTCCAGCGACAGTCCGCTGCGCTCGACCGCAAGATAGTCTGCAAGCTGCTGCCTTGAAAAAGGGATGTCAAATTCATATCTCCCATGCCTCTGCGCTTCTGCGGAAAAGTACGACATGAGCTTTGAGCGCGTGGTACGCTGCCCCATATGCGTGAGTTTCCTGTTCAGACGCAGGTTTTTCTCGGCTAGCTCGCTGAGAAGATTTCGGATCACTCGGCTGTGGTGCGAGCAGGCGGATGGACACACATTCAAAATGCGCTTTACATTCAAAAACAGTGCGCTCACGGGCGTTTCCGCTATGACGCTCACATTCAGCATAGAGCCGGGTGCGCAGGCATACGCAGCAGCAAAGGTCTGTCCCGGCCCCACCATGGAGAGAATATTGCGGTTTCCCCAAATGTCCTCCTGAATGATCAGAACAGTTCCCGACAGCACAAGACCGATAGAGTCCGCCGTATCACCGGCACGCAGTATAAAGGCTTCCTTCTGGAAGTCCTTTTTTTCGGCCTTGAGGCAGGAGAGCATTGCGCCGAGCTCCTCCTCAGATATGCCGGAGAAAAGCTGAGCTGAGTGGATCACAGGTAAAAAATCTTTCATAAAATCCTCTTTCGTTGAAAATTCAACCGACTTGTTGATTTTATTATATTATACTCAAACCACAAAAGCAAGGAGGTATTGCAATGAAACGGAGGATCATTGAGATCGATCAGGATAAATGCAACGGCTGCGGTGCCTGTGCCGCCGCCTGTCACGAGGGCGCTATCGCCATGGTGGACGGAAAAGCGACGCTGATGCGCGATGACTACTGCGACGGCTTGGGCGACTGCCTGCCCGTCTGCCCCACCGGAGCGATATCCTTTGTGGAGCGCGAGGCTGCTGCCTATGACGAGCAGGCGGTGCTTGCAAATAAGCAGAAGAAAATGCAGCAGGAGGGCATGCGCCTTCACGGCGGCTGCCCCGGAACGCGGATGAAAACGATACGGCACTCAGAGCCATCCGGCGCTGCGGCTGCTCCCGCTCAGGTGCAAAGCCGTCTTTCCCAGTGGCCGGTACAAATCAAGCTGGTTCCCGTGAACGCACCGTATTTCGACGGTGCAAAGCTGCTCATCGCCGCAGACTGCACGGCCTACGCCTATGCCGCTTTCCACGAGCGGTTCATTAAGGGGCATATCACTTTGGTGGGCTGCCCGAAGCTCGACAGCGTGGATTATTCCGAAAAACTAACCGAGATCATTCGCAATAACGACATCAAGAGCGTGACCATCGTCCGCATGGAGGTTCCCTGCTGCGGCGGACTGGAGCACGCAGCGAAAACTGCTTTACAAAACAGCGGAAAATTCATTCCGTGGCAGGTCGTGACCATTTCCACGGACGGAAATATACTTGATCAGTGAAAGAGAGGATATCAAAATGGATCGTAAAATGTTTTGCTTTCAGTGTGAGCAGACGGCAGGCTGCACCGGCTGTACGGGAAGAGCCGGTGTCTGCGGCAAGACCGCCGATGTAGCAAAGCTGCAGGACGAGCTGACGGGTGCTCTGGTTGGCCTGTCCCGTGCGGTAGATAATTGCCCGAATGTGAACGAGGGCACATGGCGGCTGATGATCGAAGGGCTGTTCACCACCATTACAAATGTGAACTTTAATGAAGACACCCTCCGTGAGCTTATCGATCGGGTACACAGGGAAAAGGCGCGCCTTGCTCCCGCTGTATGCGCTTACGATATGGGCAATGTATGGAACGCGCAGGAGGATATACGCAGTCTCAAATCCCTCATTCTTTTCGGCGTGCGCGGTATGGCAGCTTATGCACATCATGCCATGGTGCTGGGCTATACCGACGAGGAGGTAAACCGCTTCTTTGCAAAGGCGCTTATTGCCATTGGCGAGGATTGGGGTATGGACGAGCTACTGCCCATCGTGATGGAGGTCGGTGAGAAAAACCTCAAGTGCATGGCGCTTTTGGACAAGGCCAACACCGAAAGCTACGGAACGCCTACGCCCGTTACCGTTCCGCTGACCGTGGAAAAAGGACCGTTCATCGTCATCACAGGTCACGACCTCCACGACCTGAAGCTGCTGCTGGAGCAGACCGAGGGCAAGGGCATCAATATCTACACCCACGGCGAAATGCTTCCCGCTCACGGCTATCCTGAACTGAAAAAGTATTCCCACCTCAAGGGCAATTTCGGCACGGCATGGCAGAACCAGCAGAAAGAATTTGCGGAGCTTCCCGCGCCGGTGCTGTTCACCACAAACTGTCTGATGCCGCCGAAAGCAAGCTATGCCGACCGCGTGTTCACCACGGCGGTGGTGTCTTACCCCGAAATGACGCACATCGGAGAGGACAAGGACTTCACCCCGGTCATCGAAAAGGCTTTGGAGCTGGGCGGTTATTCCGAGGACAAGCCTTTCACCGGCATTAACGGCGGCAGCACTGTTATGACCGGCTTTGCCCGTGGCACGGTGCTTGGTGTGGCAGATCAGGTCATCGAGGCTGTCAAGTCCGGCGCAATCCGGCACTTCTTCTTGGTTGCCGGTTGCGACGGTGCACGCCCCGGCCGCAACTACTACACGGAGTTTGTCAAGCAGACGCCCGCCGATACCGTAGTGCTGACCCTTGCCTGCGGCAAATACCGCTTCAATGACCTTGACCTCGGCACAATCGGCGGTCTGCCCCGTCTGATGGATGTCGGACAGTGCAACGACGCTTACAGCGCCATCCAGATTGCCGTTGCCCTTGCTGATGCTTTCGGCTGCGGCGTGAACGATCTTCCGCTGTCTATGGTGCTCTCTTGGTACGAGCAGAAAGCCGTGTGCATCCTGCTGACGCTGCTGTACCTGGGTATCAAGAATATCCGCCTTGGCCCCACGCTGCCGGCGTTTGTTTCGTCCAATGTGCTGAATTATCTCGTAGAGAACTTCGGAATTGCCCCCATCACTACGCCCGAGGAGGATCTGAAGCAGCTGCTGAAATAAAGACATGCAGATAAAAAGTCCACCGCAGGTTTATGCTGCGGTGGACTTACGGTTTTCGTTATAGGTTAGAGACGGACTATGTATCAGCGATAATGCTTGTTAAGTCGTTCGCTGATGCTCACGGTGAAGTTTTTGCTGTGCAAAAGCGAAGTTTGATGCGCTGCATCAAGTGAAGTAAAGTAGATCCACCCACGCCCGTAGGCACTTCACTGATCCCGCAGGGATCTACTTAGTTAAAAAAACCAAGTCAAAAGACTTGGCTTTTTTGGTGGAGCATAGGGGGGTCGAACCCCTGACCTCCAGATTGCGAACCTGGCGCTC
>CAVGBM010000060.1:0-4622 GCA_963627445.1 Oscillospiraceae bacterium
CTGGTGCTTATTTAGCATAAGCTTTGTTCTTACATTATCTAATTTTCAAGGTACAATTCTTTGCGTCCGGCTCAGCGGACAGCTTGATTAATATATCATAACCGAGCCGCTTTGTCAAGGCTTTTTTCAAAACTTTTTTCGAGCTTTTCAGTTTGCCTTGCCTCACCCGAGGCGCTTTGTTAGAATACCACTCAATTCGCCCGTTGTCAACAGTTTTTTTAGCTATTTTGCGAATATTTTTGAACTGTTTTTGACCGACACTAAATATTGTGTTCAAGTTTGGGTAGACCCCCAAATGGCGGTGGGATATACGCCTGACAGCCGATTTTTTGTGCTCGGCAAATTCGCGCATTAGTTTACAAAGGCGACTTTTTGTTATAGGAAATTTTGTTGGCTGTCAGGTGCGAAGCAGTTTTGGGAGAGCTGATTTTCGTTCAGGCAAAGGCAAAGCCCGACGGGCATAATGGACATATATGTCCTAGGGCTTTGACGAAGCATGGGCGGAAAGCAGCCCGCCAAAACCGTGTATGCCGCGGCCATTTTGGGGGTAAAATTACTATATGTCTATTATTAACCCTAAACAAGCCCCCGACGATGCGCCCCACCCCGAGCAAAAGCCGAGGTTCAAGGGCACGATCGGGCGCGATACCATTATAAATATATTTGATGACTGCTCGGATTTTCAGTACCGCGAAATACGCGCGGGGCTCGTTGCTGACAAAACGCTCTTCGTCTGCTGGCTAGACGGCATCACCGACGGCGGCGACACGGCAAAGGATATCCTGCGCCCGCTCACGGATCTCATCCGCGCGGGCAGCGACCCCACGCCGGAGAGGCTTATGCAGGGCGCGGTGTACTCCTCGCAGGCGCAATTGAGAGACGAGCTCGACGATGTCATAGACGACATCGTCTCCGGCTGCGTGGCGGTGGTGTTTCCTGCTTGCGCCGTGACATTCGAGTGCAAGAGCAAGAACCAGCGCGGCATCTCCGAGCCGAAGATCGAAAAATCGCTCAAGGGCGGCAAGGACTGCTTCGTCGAGATACTGCGCACGAACACGGCGCTCGTGCGGCGGCGCATTTACAATCCGGCGCTCAAGACAAAAAGCGTAACGCTCGGCCGCAAGAGCCGCACCAAGGCGGTCATCATGTACGTTGACAGTGTGGCAGACCCCGCGATCATCGCCGAGCTCGAACGCAGGCTCGATGCCGTGGATATTGACGGTGCGCTCTCAAGCGGCGCGATCGAGGCGTATATAACCGACCGGCCGCGCTCGCTGTTCCCACAGCTATTGCACACCGAGCGCCCCGACCGCTTTGCCCAACAGCTGCTGTCCGGCCGGGTCGGGCTCATCGTGGACGGGCTGCCGCTGGCGTTCATGCTGCCGGCGACGTTTGCCGAGTTTCTGCGCGTGCCGCAGGACGAGTCGCAGCACTGGCTGGTCGCGACGATGCTGAGCATCGTGCGCTGGCTCGCGGTGATGCTGGCATTAGCGCTTCCGGCGCTATATGTCGCGGTGGCGATGTACCATCAGGAGATGATACCGACGAAGCTTTTAATGAGCATCGTTGCGTCCAAGCAGGATGTCCCGTTTTCGACGGCGCTGGAGGTCATCGGCATGCTGCTTGCCTTCGAGCTTTTGCAGGAGGCGGGGCTGCGGCTGCCGAACCCCATCAGCGACACGGTCTCGATAATCGGGGCGCTCATCGTCGGTCAGTCGGCGGTCGAGGCGAAGGTCATTTCGCCCATCGCCGTCATAGTCGTTGCGACGGCGGGCATCGCGGGCTACGCCCAGCCGAGCCAGGACATGAGCGCCGCACTGCGCGTGTGCCGCCTTGCGCTCGTCGCGGCGGCGATACTCGCGGGGCTTTTCGGCGTGGCGGCGGCACTGTGCATTTTGGTGTGGTACCTGTGCACGATAGATTCCTACGGCGTGAACTACACGGCGCCCCTCTCGGGCGGGCGGCCGAATAACCTGAGCCGCACATTTTTGCGAAAGCCGCTGCCCGAGCGCAAATTCCGCGAGCCGGAGCTGAACACGCCCGACAAAAGGAGGCAGAAATGAAAATTTTCCGCATAGCCGCAGTTTTGCTTTTGGCGGCGCTGCTCACCGGCTGCTCGGGCGGGTCTATCTACTCAAACTACCGCGAGCTTGAGCAGCTTATGGTCATCCAGACTATGGGCTTTGACTGGGCAGAGGGCGGTGTGCGCCTGTCGGCCTCGTCCGGCAGCGACAGCGCGGGCGGCGGGGGCAGCAGCTCTCAGGGCGGTGCCGAGCAGTCGGGCTCTGCGAGCGTCGCGCGCTTAGCCGCCGAAGCGCCGTCATTTTCGCTTGCAAAGGAAAAGATGCAGGACTACAGCGCGCGCGAGGATCTGTTTTTCGCGCACACGGCGTACATCGCCGGCGGCGGCGAGTCGGCACGAAAGTCCGTCATGCCGTTTTTAGATTACATCGAGCGCTCGACCGATCTCAGGCTCGACATTCCGCTTTTCGTCGTCACGAACGGCACGGCGTCTGAGCTCGTGCTCGGCGCGGGCGGCGAGACCTACGACGCAACGAGCGTTCTCCGCTCGCTCGAGCGCAACATCATTCTGCGCGGCGATGGGGTCATTTTCAGCGCCGCCGAGGTTGTGTCGTCGCTGGACGAAAACGGCTGCGCGCTCATCACGGCGGTAAAGTCCGTGAAAGCGGACAAGGCCGTCAAGGAGGCAAAAAAAGCCGAGCTCACGGCGATACCCGACGGCTTTACGGTCATAAAAAACGGGCGCGCCGTCGGCAGCGTGCCGGTCGACTGCGCCAAGGGCGTGAACGTCCTGCAAAACAAGGCAGGCCCCAGCTCGGTCGAGCTCACAGTGGACGGCGAGCGCGCGACCGTGCAGCTTGATAAATGCGCATGCAGCATAACGCCCATGTTCAGCGGGGGCAAGCTCGCGGGGCTCGATGTAAAAATTACGCTCAGCGCCGCACTGTCGGAGACGACCGGCAGCGTGGATGCGCGCTCGCTCAGCCGCGCGCTGGCAAGCGAGGTCAGGCGCTGGGTCACACAGGTGCTGGATATATCCGCATCGCTCGAGTGCGACTTTTTGCAGCTGGGGCGTGTGCTCGAGCGCAAGGAGCCGCAGCGGCTTTCCGGCGCGAGCGCCGACCTGTCGGGGCATCTGCGCAATATATATTATAATGTAGGCGTCGAGGCGTAGGTCGACCGCAGCTTCGATGTCGGCTTGGGGAGCTCGGAATGAAAATGAACTACGACCGGCGGCAGCTCATGGCGCTCATCTTCGTGTCGTCGCTTGCGCCCGCCGTCCGGCTGATACCAAAATTCAATGCACAGACCGCGGGCAGCGCAAGCTGGGTCGCGCCCATCGTCGCACTGCCGTTTCTCGTTTTGTACGTGTGGTTTTTGTCGGCGTTCCTGGCCGAGCGGCGCAGCGGCGAGGGCTTCGGCGAGATGATCATGCGCACAAACGGCAGAGTTTTCGGCTCGGTCGTTCTCGGCGGCACGGCGGCGTTTTTGATTTTCTGCTGCGGCTTTATCCTCCGCTCGGGGGCAGAGCGCTTCATCTGCACCATTTACCCCGCGGGCAACGCGTGGCCGTTCGTCATCGTCATACTCGCGCTCGGGCTCATCGCCGCACTCGGACCGCGCAAGGCGCTGCTGCGCTCGGCGCGCATTTTCTCGCCGATGCTCGTCGTGGTGCTCGTGCTGGTGCTCATCTTTGCGCTGACGAATATCGACTTTAATTTGATACTGCCGCTCACGAAGGGTGAGCCGGATAAGCTCGGGCTCGCCGCCATCCCGATGTTCGAGATCTACGCCGGAATTTTCGTGTACTCGGCGTTTTTCGAGCGCCCTCGGGAGCTTGCCCGAAGCCGTGCCAAGGCGTATTCGTTGTGGCTCGCGCCGGTGTGCCTGTTGTTTTGCCTGCTGTGCGCCGCCGCCATCGGCAACTACGGTGCCGAGCTCATTTCGCGCTTTAACTACCCGTTTTTCGCGATGATACAAAACATTGCGGTGTTCAAGACCATCGAGCGCATCGAAGCGCTCGTCGTCGCCCTCTGGGTGCTGCCCGATTTCATCATTTTTGCGATGATGCTCATCGTTGCATCGCACTGCCTGCGTCTCGTGTTCGGCTATGTGCCCGAAACGCAGGACGCGGCGATGCGCGACATGTCAAACGGCCGCTGGCTGATACCATCCTCGGCAGCGCTGATACTCTTTGTCGCCGTCCTATTGGACATGGACTCGGACAATCTGAATTTCTACTCGCAGCTGATCGTCCCCGCCGCCAACCTCGCCATCTCCTGCGTGCTGATACCGTTAAGCTATGTGGTAGCGCGGCTGCGCGCTAAGCGCAGTTAAGTTCGCCCTTACGGGCGAGTTAAGTTTGCTGATGCAAGTGAAGTTAGCGGCTTTGCCGCCAGTGAAGTTTCGATTCGCATTGAAAATATCTCTAGTCGTTTTTGCGGTGTCCCGACCGGTTGGTGCACCTTAGCGTTCGGTCTGTACATCAACCTATCGGCGCACTGCAAGCTTTTCGCAGAGGATTAAACCTCCGCAGTGAAATCGGCCGGTGCACCGATACCCCGTACCGGGATTCCAAAGGGTGGTTAAACGCCTTTGGT
>CAVGBM010000061.1:0-9428 GCA_963627445.1 Oscillospiraceae bacterium
CCTGTCGGCAACGGCAGGATTAGATAGATGGTCGTTTAAGACAGAACCCGGCTTATAGACCCACTCGCCAAAAGAAAAACCGCCATGGGCGGTTTTTTCTTTTTATAAGCTTTGCAGAAGCTTCAAAAGGAACTCCCACACACGCTGCGTTGAAGCTACATCGAGCTTTTCGTTTGTAGTGTGGATATCTGGGATATTGGGGCCAAAGGAAATGCAGTCAAGGTCTTCTATCTTATCTGCAAACAGGCCGCACTCAAGCCCTGCGTGAATAACGTCGAGCTTGGGCTTTGCCCCGTACAGGCTTTCATATGCCTGAACAGCCTTTTCACGGAGAACGGAGTTCTTTTTATACTCCCATGCAGGGTATTCCCCACCTGCGGTTACCGTTCCGCCGTTTGATGTGATAATTTCACTTAGCCTGCTCTGCATTTTGACCATTTCGGCGGCAGCCGAGCTTCTGAGGCAAAAGCTAAGTGAGAGCGCGTCATCTTCGGTCGCAGCAACGCCGAAATTGAGCGACGACTCAACAAGCCCTTCGATATCCGGGCTCATTGTCTGAACGCCGTCAGGCACGGCGGACATTGCCGCAATGATCTTGCCGCTTGTCTGCGCATCCGCGGCGCTGACGCTTGTTTTTTCGAGCTCAGTAACGCTTATCTCTATATTGGGGTCGGTGCAGCTGTATTTTTCATAAGCGTACTTAGAAAAATGCATGACGGTCTCAAGCACAGCATTGCGGTCAGCCTCAACAAAAGCGACCGTGCAGGTGCTTGCGTTCGCTATAGCGTTGTCCTTTTCGCCGCCGTCAAGAGAAACAAGTCTGAGTGCAGTCTTGGCGTTAAGCTCGCCAAGCAGTTTGCCCATCAGAATGTTGGAATTTGCCCGGTTTTTATGTATCTCATTACCCGAGTGACCTCCGGTCAGACCGCTTATCTTAAGCTCAGCACAGTATAGCTCCTCGGTTTTCGAGTTCAGCGGGAACTGCGCAAGCACGTGCGCGCCACCGGCGCAGCCGCAGGTGATAACGCCTTCAAGCTCGGAGTCGATGTTAAGCATGGTCTTGCCGCGGAGTTTCGATGCGTCAAGAAACTGAGCACCGTCCATGCCGGTTTCCTCATTGATAGTGAAAACAGCCTCTATAGGCGGATGCGGGATAGCATCCGAGTCGAGAACGGCAAGCGCCATTGCGACGGCGATACCGTCGTCTGCGCCAAGGCTCGTTCCATCTGCCCAAAGGTACTTGCCGTCGGTCTCGAGGTCTAATCCATCCTTTTCAAGATCCTTTGTGCAGTCGGCGGTCTTGACCGTCACCATGTCAAGATGTCCCTGGAGAATGACCGTCTCATGCGATTCATAGCCGCATGAGGCGTTTTTATATATAACGACATTGCCGAGCTTATCACAGTAATACTCAAGCCCTCTCTGCCTTGCAAATTCGCAGCAAAGCTCGGTTATCTGCGCCGTGTTATCCGAGCCGTGAGGCACGGAGGCTATAAGCTCGAAAAAATCAAATACTTTCTTAGGTTCGATATTCAGTGCTGACATTTTTTACTCCCATTTTGCCCATACATCGGGCATGTAGCCCACCGTTGCCTGCTTGCCGTTTCTGACGATCGGCGTCTTTATGAGCCACGGACATTCAAAAAGCTTGTCTAATTTAGCATCATTCGACGCAAGATATTGTATCATCGGGTAATCGACATCGGCCGTGTTTATCATAGCCTCCAGACCGACGGCATTTTTGACGGAGTTCAGCTCTCCCCTGCTCATGCCGTATCTATTAATGTCGACGAACTGATACTTGATACGCCTTTCTTTAAAATATCGCTCGGCTTTCTTTGTGTCAAAGCATTTGCTCTTGCCGAATATTTGAATATTCACAGCATTTTCTCCATTATACCGTAAAGATTATCCCAAAACAGGGCTCTGACGAGTGTTTCGGGGTAGTTTCGCTTTAAAAGCTCGTTATAAAGCTTATCAAGCTCCTGCACACCGCCAAGCTCATATGGCGTGCATTCTATGCCGTCAAAATCGCAGCCGAGGAAAACAGCCTTTTCCCCGCCGAGTGACAGGAAATGCTCTATGTGAGCAATAACGGCAGCTATATCTCTGCCTAAGCCGAGAAATTCGGGGTACAGATTTATTCCCGCCCCGCCGCCTATGGCGATGAGCGCTTTAAACTGCTCATCGGTGAGATTTCTCGGGACATCGCATACAGCCTTAGCATTGGAATGGCCTGCAATTACGGGCTTTTCGCACATCTCGAGCGTATCCCAAAAGCCGCACTCGGATATATGCGACATATCCAAGGCAATGCCCATGCGTTGGGCTTTTAGGACAAATGCCCTGCCCTTTTCGGCCAGTCCTCTGCTGCTTCCCATGGCAGCGCCGCAAAGGTCGTTGTCAAAATTCCATGTCGGGTGCAGTATTCTGACCCCGTTGTCGTACGCACTTTCGAGTGAGCTTATCTGCTCGCAGCCCTCAATTGATATGAGAGCCGCAACTTTGCCGAGCTCAGCAGCCTTTTTGATATCATGAAAATTCAGACATAGCATCACTATGTCCGAATTTCCCTCTATCTCTCGGTTTAAGCGGCGGAGCATTGCGCCAGCTTTCTCGACAGGTTGTTCAAGCGTTTCAGTGCACACGGCAAACACTTGAGCGCACGGGGCAAACTTATGAAGTCTTTCCAGATCCGTGTGAAATCCGTTTTTGCGCAGGCTTCCACCCTCGGCCATGACTCTTGATATCGTATCGCAGTGACAGTCAAAAAGCGGTATCATACCTCGGATATAAGCGGCAGTATCATCGGGCTGCGCTTGGTAGTCTTGTAAAGATAGCTTGAAACATTGCTCTTGATGCGGCTTTTTATCGATGCCCAATCCTTAACACCGCTGTCCTCGCAGTTCATGACGGTCTCCTTAGTGACGCGCTTGAGCTCTTCTATCATGGACTCAGCTTCTTTTACATAGACAAAGCCTCTCGTGAGTATCTCTGGCTCTGCGAGCATTGCGTTGTCCCACGACGAAAGGGTCACAACAATGACCACCATACCGTCCTCTGCAAGTCTGTGCCTGTCGCGCATTACGACGCTGCCGACATCGCCGACACCCATGCCGTCGACCATGACAGCGCCCGACTGCACGGCACCGTTGAGCTTGATGCTCTTTTTGGATATCTCAATTACCTTGCCGTTTTCGCCGATAACTACATTTTTGGCCGGTACGCCCATGAGCTTGCCGAGCTCGGCGTGCTTAACGAGCATACGGTACTCGCCGTGGACAGGGATGAAATACTTGGGCTTTACGAGCGCAAGCATCATCTTCTGCTCCTCCTGCGAGGCATGGCCGGAGACATGAAGCTCGGTATTGCGGTCATAAATGACCTCTGCACCCTTGTGGAAAAGTTCGTCAATGACCTTGCTTATCATATTCTCGTTGCCGGGAATGGCCGATGCCGAGATGATAACACGGTCGCCGGCCTCAATATTGATCTGCCGGTGCTCGGAAAACGCCATGCGGTACAGTGCTGACATGGTCTCGCCCTGGCTGCCGGTCGAGATGATGACGACCTTATTCTTCGGCAGCTTATTGATGTGGTTTATATCGACCATCGTGTCCTCGGGAATATTTAGATAACCAAGGACGCTCGCAACACGCAGGATATTCTCCATGCTGCGGCCGGTTATGCCGACCTTGCGCTTATACTTTGCCGCAACATCGATTATCTGCTGCAATCTGTGGACATTAGACGCAAAGGTCGTGATTATAATGCGTTGGTCGCAGTTTTTAAACAGCATATCAAAGGTCTCGCCGACCTTGCGCTCGGACGCGGAGTGTCCGGGCTTTTCGACATTCGTTGAATCGCTCAAAAGCGCAAGCACACCCTCGTTGCCGAGCTGGCCGAGGCGGGGCAGATCGATCATCTTCCCCTGAACGGGAGTTACGTCGATCTTGAAGTCGCCGGTGTGTATGATAGTGCCGAGCGGGGTCTTTATCGCAAGTGCAACAGCGTCGGCGATGCTGTGGTTAACATTGATAAACTCGATGCTGAAGCAGCCGAGCCTGAACACATCCCCTGCTCTCTTGGTGAATATCTGCGTATTGTAAAGCAGGTCGTGCTCTTCAAGCTTGAGCTCAACGAGTGCAGCCGTAAGCGGCGTTGCGTAGATGGGCACATCAAGCTCGGTCATAACGTACGGGATCGCCCCGATGTGGTCCTCATGACCATGAGTCAGGATGATGCCTCTCACTCTGTCGGCATTGGCTTTCAGATAGGATATGTCGGGTATGACGATATCGATACCGTACATCTGCTCATCGGGAAAACCCAGGCCACAGTCAACAACGATAATATCTGTGCCGCACTCAAAGGCGGTCATGTTCTTTCCGATTTCTCCGAGACCGCCAAGCGGGATTATTTTGATTTTAGGTGTCATAAATGCCTCCATTCGGTATTTTTGGGTTTCCGAAAATGCAAAGCAAAGGGAACCTCGCCTAAAGCTGCCCTGTTTCGCAGCTTAAAGCGCGGCTTCCCCCCCCACACATATTCGGTATGTATAAAAAAGTTTCTCTTCTTCGGTTAGATTATTGCCCGAAAATTATAATTCAATTCTGCCTTCGATCGCCCTGAGCAGAGTTGCATCATCTGCAAATTCAAGATTTGAGCCGACGGGTATACCGTAGGCAAGTCTCGTGACCTTGACATCAAAGGGCTTTAAAAGCCTTGAGATGTACATAGCGGTCGCATCGCCCTCGGTATCGGGGTTTGTTGCCATAATAATTTCGCTTATCTCGCTGTCATCGGCAGCAACTCGCTTTACAAGCTCGTTTATCCTGATATCATCGGGACCGACATGGCTTATGGGCGACAAAACGCCGTGCAGAACATGGTACACACCATTATACTCATGGCTGCGCTCAATAGACAATACATCGCGAGGCTCGGAAACAACGCACACAGTGCTCTTATCGCGCCTGTTGCTCTGGCAAACGGGGCAGATATCGCCCTCGGTCAGGTTCTGGCATATCTTGCAGCAGCTCACATGAGCCTTGGCTTCCATGATAGCCGCAGCAAAGCTCTCTGCCTCGCCGTCGGGCAGCGAGAGAACATGGAACGCAAGACGCTGTGCGCTTTTTCTGCCGATGCCGGGCAGGGACGCAAATTTATCTATGAGGTTTTCGAGTGATGCAGGGAAAAATGCCATAGGTATGTGTCTCCAATTATGCGTTTCTGATAGCTTCTATCTGTACGGCTCTGTCGGGCTTGCCGAACACCGCACTGCCGGCAACAAGGACGTTTGCTCCGGCTTCTTTGACGAGCTTCGCCGTCACAGGGTCAACGCCGCCGTCAACCTCAAGCTCGCAGTCAAGACCTCTGCGGTCTATCTCCTCACGAAACTGCTTTATCTTCGGAAGCTGGTCGTGCATGAAGCTCTGGCCGCCGAAGCCGGGTTCGACCGTCATGACAAGAACCATATCAAGCCTATCGAGATACGGGTACAGTGCCTCGGCAGGTGTCTTAGGCTTAACGGAAAGGCCGACCTTTTTACCGCACGCTTTAACAATATCGATAGCCTCGCTTATCTTCTCGGGCGTATCGGCCTCGACATGGAACATAACAAGATCAGCGCCCGTTTTACAGAAAACCTCTGCATATCTTACCGGGCGGTCTATCATGAGGTGAACATCGAGGAACATGTCAGTTGTCTTGCGGACGGACTTCAAAACGGGAACGCCTATCGAAATGTTGGGAACAAATTCGCCATCCATCACGTCAAAATGAACATAATCGGCTCCGCCGCGCTTTATATCTTCAATTTCCGCCCCAAGCTTCGAAAAATCGGCAGAGAGAATTGAAGGAGCTATCTTTATCATGACATTAACCTCGACTCAGAATGCAGCATAAAATGATCCAGCGGTCAGGTGCGCACCGCCGCTTTTATATATCCGGGGGATGCCTCTTTTCGAGCATTCCCCGGGCTGCTCAAACTTTTACTTACACATTATACTACACAATATATAGATTAGCAAGCGTTTAAGACCGATTATATATTGTGAAAAAAGCAGAAAAGCAAGCGCTTTTCTGCTTTCATTATTTACGCCTGCGGCTCGGGGAGCTTACAGACATCTATCCATTCTATCGCGTTTGAGTATTTAAACAGCTCGTCCAAGTTGAGCTCGATCGCGCTGTTTCCGCTGCCGACTGCGGGAAAAACAGTCGTAAAGCGCTTGAGGCTTTCATCGAGATACACATCGATGCCGTCGTTTATGCCGAACGGGCACACGCCGCCGACGGGATGGCCGACAAGCTCAAGCACCTCATCGGGCGAGGGCATTTTGGCCTTCATATGGAACTTGTCCTTGAACTTCCTGTTGTCTATTCTGGCATCGCCTGCTGCGAGGATAAGGATGCAGCTGTCGTCCTTTTTAAACGAAAGCGTCTTTGCTATCCTTGCACCCTCTACGCCAAGTGCCAGTGCGGCAAGCTCGACGGTGGCGCTGGATACAGGGAACTCCTGCACCCTGGCATCCATGCCGAACTGCCTGAAATATGCTCTACCTTTTTCTATTGACATTTTATTTCACCATTATTTCAAAATAAGCTTGTTGAAGTTTTTCTTGCCTCTTTTGATAACAATACCGTTTTTGAGGGCATCTGCATCGAAGGAAGCGGAGATATCTGCGACCTTTTCGTCGTTTACGGATACGCCGCCCTGCTGGATATTGCGTCTTGCCTCAGACTTCGATGCGCAAAGGCCGGTTTTTACAATTGCGGTCATGATATCGATAGCACCGTCGGTAAGGTCATCTGCCGTTATCTCGGTCGTGGGCATGTTCTCATCATTGCCGCTGCCGCCGAAGAGCGCCTTTGAGGATGCCTCGGCCGCCTTTGCTTCCTCTTCGCCGTGGACGAGCGCGGTAAGCTCGTATGCAAGTATCTCCTTGGCGCGGTTGAGCTGCGAGCCCTCCCATTTGTCCATTTCCTCTATCTGCTCGAGCGGCAGGAAGGTGAGCATGCGGATGCACTTGAGAACATCGGCATCGCCGACATTGCGCCAGTACTGGTAGAACTCAAAAGGCGAGGTCTTGTTCGGATCGAGCCAAACTGCACCGGAGGCAGTCTTGCCCATCTTCTTGCCCTCGGAGTTGAGAAGCAGAGTGATGGTCATAGCATGTGCGTCCTTGCCGAGCTTGCGGCGGATAAGCTCCGTGCCGCCGAGCATATTGCTCCACTGGTCGTTGCCGCCGAACTGCATGTTGCAGCCGTAGTGCTGGAACATGTAGTAGAAGTCGTAGCTCTGCATGATCATGTAGTTAAACTCAAGGAAGCTCAGGCCCTTTTCCATACGCTGCTTGTAGCACTCGGCTCTAAGCATATTGTTTACGGAGAAGCATGCGCCGACCTCGCGGATGAGTTCGATGTAGTTTAGGGGCTTGAGCCATGCGGAGTTGCGGAGCATGAGCGCCTTACCGTCGGAAAAGTCGATGAACTTCTCCATCTGTCTTTTGAAGCACTCGGCATTGTGCGCAATGGTCTCCTCGGTCAGCATCTGACGCATATCGGTGCGGCCGGAGGGGTCGCCGATGAGGGTCGTGCCGTCGCCGATAAGGGCGATGGGCTTGTTGCCCGCCATCTGGAGGCGCTTCATGAGGCACAGGGCCATAAAATGACCGACATGCAGAGAGTCAGCGGTGCAGTCAAAGCCAATGTAGAAGGTGGCTTTGCCGTTGTTTATCATTTCCTTGATCTCATCTTCGTTTGTAACCTGAGCGATAAGTCCTCTGGCAACGAGTTCTTCGTAAATATTCATTTATTCTCTCCTTATTATTTGTTCTCTTTGATTATATTTTCGGCGGTCTCGGCCATAAAGCCGATTATCTCCGGGCAGCTCACGCCGCTTTTCTTAAGGTCAATGCAGCGGACGCAGCCATATTTGTCGCGGACGGTATCAACGCTTTTGCTTGCAATAGTCGCAATCTTCTTTTTCGCCTCGGTATTCTGTGCATCATTGAACGGGCAAGCAAGACCGGCTGCCATAACTGCGCCGGATATTGCTCCGCATATCTCGCCGCTGCGGACACCGCCGCCGAAGCCTGCGGAAATGGCAAGTGCCGTTTTTTCATCGATACCATAATAATCACGGCACGCAGTCAAAACAGACTGCGCACAGTTATAGCCGTTCAGATGATACTCTAAAGCCTTATCTTTAACGCTCATTTTTCTATCCTCCAAAAAATAAAGCCCTCTGTCCAAAAGACAGAGGGCGAATTGACGCGGTACCACCTCTATGCGCCGACTCCTCGCGAAGCCGACCTCGGTGAGTTTGAAACTCAAGCGCAATATCGGGCGCATCCCGTCACAGCCTACTATAACTTCGGTGTGCCGCTCCAAGCCGTATTCGATATGACCTGCTCTCCCCTTTTCAGCAAACAGGGTCTCTCTGTGCAGCAAAATCAAACCTACTTGTGCTCTTCTTTGCGTTTACTTGCACGATTATACAAAATTAATTATTCCTTGTCAACCTATATTTATCTGCAGCCAAAAGCTGTTCCTCGGCGCTTGCAAGCGTGAGCTCGGAGATATTGTCGCCGCCGTGCATCCTGGCAAGCTCAAGCGCCCTGCCCTTTCGGTCAAGCTCCCGCACCTCGGTGTATGTTCTGCCATTTCGCTCGGTTTTCTCGATAAGGTCGTGGTTATCGGCGATCGCAGCTATCTGCGGAAGATGGGTAATGCACAAAACCTGCTTGCCTCTTGACAGGTCTGACATCTTCTCGCCGACACGCTGGGCTGCTATGCCGGAAACACCGGTGTCAATTTCATCAAATACCATGGTCTCGATGGGGTCGTTTTTTGAAAACACCGTTTTCATGGCAAGCATTATCCTGCTCAGCTCGCCGCCGGATGCTATCTTCGATATCCTGCCGAGCGCTTCGCCTGCGTTAGCGGAAATAAGGAATTTTACATCGTCAGCTCCCGTTGCATCAAAGCCTGTGTCGCTTTCAAGCGGCTCAATGGATACCGAGAAGCGGACAGACGGCATGCTCAGGTCTCGAAGCTCGCTCACAATGCGCTTTTCAAGGCTTTCGGCAGCGGCACGGCGCTTTTCGGTAAGCTCTGCGGCAATGGTTTTGCAATTAGCAGCATGCTTTTCAAGCTGTTTATTGAGCTTAATGAGCATGTCGCCAGCATATTCAAGTTCGGAAAGCCTCCTGCGGCAGTCGTCAAGGTGTGCAAGCATGGCTTCCTCATCCATATTATACTTGCGGCGCAGCTTTTTGAGCAGCGACAGACGGCTTTCGATATTATCATATTCCTCGGGTGAAAATTCGAGGCTGTCTCTGAAATCCCTAATGCGCTCGGAAGCATCAAACAGCAGCGAGGATGCATTTTCGATTATGTCGGCAGTCTCTCTTAAATCGTCGGCT
>CAVGBM010000062.1:0-11775 GCA_963627445.1 Oscillospiraceae bacterium
GATTATAGCCATCAAAAACGCCTGTTAAGGCTTTTTGACGAGCATAGCGAGATTTTTCGTGAAGCAAAGCTTCACAAAAAATGTGGCGTGTTTTTTGTTCAGCGTGCAAAAAGCACGCTGAACAAAAGACCACGGCTTGCGCCGTGGCCTTTTGCTTTGAGAAAAGAATAGAGAGGATGTATAAGGAGAAGAGAAAATAGCTAATTGATCAGCCGAACGGGTTATGGCTCGAAAGACCCGAGTCGTTAACGCCGTTCGAATCGGCATTGGGCTTTGATTCGTCAAAGACCACACTGAGCGTTTTGTAGTCGCCGTTGCGGTAGACCGTGATCTCGGCGGTCTCGCCGGCCTTGAACGAACGGATAGCCGAGTCGAGGTCGTTGAAGTCCTTGACCTCGTTACCACCGAGCTTGGTGATTATATCGCCTGCCGCAAGACCGCATTTTTCTGCGCAGCTGCCTTCCTCGACACTGAACACATATGCGCCCTCGGGCATCTTATAGTAGTTTGCGTAAACGGAATCGTATCTGCTGTCGATATTAGCACCCAGATACGCCTTGCCGGTGACATAGCCGTTGGTGATAAGGTCGTTTGCAATGTCGATGGCATCGTTGATGGGGATAGCGAAGCTCAGACCCTCAACGCCGGTGGAGCTGTACTTTGCGGTGACAACGCCGATGACCTTGCCCTCGGAGTCATACAGAGGGCCGCCGGAGTTGCCGGAGTTGACGGCAGCGTCAAACTGGAACATGTTGATGGCGCTGGTGCTTTCGCTGGTGGTTATGCTGCGGTCGAGTGCGCTGACATGGCCGGTGGTCATGGTGAACGCAAGCTCGCCAAGGGGATTGCCGATGGCGTAGACCTCTTCGCCGACCTGGATGCTCTCGCTGTCGCCGACGACTACGGGAGTAAGGCCGGTAGCGTCGATCTTCAAAACGGCGATGTCGTTTGTTTCCTCAACGCCGACGATGGTGGCATCATAGGTCTTGCCGTCGTAGAACATGACCGAGACCTTGTAGTTGCGCTGGTATGCAGCCTCGATGACATGGTAGTTAGTTACGATATATCCGTCGGCGGTGACGACAAAGCCCGAGCCTGAAACTGCGCTGGAGCTTGTCTGGCCGAACCAGTTGGTTGTCGTGACCTCAGTGGTGATACCGACGGCCTGCTTGCAGCCGAGCGAGTAGATATCGGTCGTGCCGCTTGACTTTGTGCTTACCGATGCGCCGCTGGTGCCGGTGGAAATGGGCTTGCTCGTTGCTTCGGGGGTGGAGTTGTTGTTGTCAAGGACTTTCCACGATACAACGCCGCCGACTGCGCCGCCTATGAGCGCACACGCAAGACAGGCACACGCAAGCTTTGCAAAGCGCTTTTTCGCTTTGGGACTTGTCTTCTTTTCCTTCGGCTTTTCTTCCCTGGGCTTCTTCTCCGAGGGGACATAGTACTTGGGAATCTCGGTCGCCTCCCCGCAGGGGACGAACTCGGCATCCTCGTACAGATTCTGCTCGGGTCTCACAAAGTGGTACTCGCCGTCATCGGAGACAGACGGTGCCGAAGCGCTGCTCTCGGTCTCTTGAGTGTTATCGATTTCGAAATTTACATTTTCAGCTTCCGAGCTGTTCTCGGTGCTGTTTAATTCGTATTTATGGTCTTCCATGATTGCCTTCGCCTCACTTGCTTTGTTGGGTATATAATAACCTGATAATATGACAAAGGCATGAACAAAAAAGGAATTAATTATAAATAGTAATAGCCACCACAGGGGCGACTATTACTAATTTTTTAACTCACGTCACCTCAGGTAGGTATGATCCGAGGTTCGATTTTATCCAATCAACGCATGCGGTGTATTCCGGTCGGATGACGATATCGAGTGAAGCGTAGGTCTCTTCGTCGTCGGAGTTGTCGGGAGCCTTCACAAGCCCGAGCGTAAAGTAGCTTGAATAGCCTTCGTTTTCGTCGAGAGAGGAGAGTGTTATCAAGCCGTTTTCGATATCCTTCATCAGCGCGTTTTCATAGAAATCGACCGCCTGCTCAGGAGTGAGTGACGCACATCCTTCATCTTCCCCGTCGGTGGCGTAGAAATACTCGGCATTATATACATTCTGCACCGTTACCTCAACATCCGGCGTGAAGTAATCCTTTATGACCTGCTTGCTGCTCAGAATTTCAAGATAAGCCTCATAGTTGTCATCCTTGTAGATTGTGTAGCCGCGGTTAACCGCAGTGCCGTTTCTGAGCACATAGCACAGGTTTACATAATATACATCATCACTGTAAAAGACATCTTCTTCAATATCGGCGTATTTGCTCCGGTCATTAACTATTGCTTTGTTTACCTTTAGCACGGCTTCGATATCCGCGGTATCTTTTAGTTTGAAAGTTCCGATTCCACCCTCGCAGAGTACATACTCAACTTCCTCGGCATCGGGCAGCTTGGCAGATATGTTTAATATATCCGTCACGCAGCCGACGGCAAACGCGATGCACAAAATGCCTACGATGATATAGCCCTTCCAATTGCCCTTAAAGACATGGAAGCTCTTTTTAAGCAGCATTTCGGACGCAAAGTATCCGATGAATGCGCCTATCAAAAGTCCGAAGGACAAAACCAATATCGATGCCGAAAGGCTTGTAAACACGGAGCTTATGATGACATAGAAGAATAGTCCGAAGCACAAAGCGGCACATATCGTTACACAGTATTTGAACACCGGCCGCAGCGGCTTGACGGCAATTATATCGCCGGCAGCTTCCATGCGCCTTTTGCGGTACAGTAAAAGCGCGATGACGCAGAGCATGAGTCCGGCGGCAAGGTAAATTATAAGCTGTGTCCAGCCGGACATGTAAAAGTGCAGAAGATCGTCGGATGTGTAGTGAAGCTGCAATTTGCCGATAAGATAAATCGACGGCGACAGGAACTCCAAAATGCAGTCGGAATACTCAGTGAAGCCGTATACGAACATACCGTAAAGAGTCCTTACGACATATTCCATGCCGAGGAACACAAAATTAAATATAAAGTAGAGAATAGGCAGCGCAATGATGTTTGCCGTCAGCATGGCGGTGAATGCAGCGATCGAGAAGAAAATGAGATATGTCATGCTGCTTACGCCGAAGAATACTGCGTTTGCCTTTATAAGATATTCCGTCGCAACGCCGCCGTTGAGGCTGAACAGTGTGTTGAACACGCCTATAAGCAGGTTTGAAACGATTATCGGCAGTGTGCCGGCAAGATATGCCGAGCAGAAAACGGCCTCGCGGCCGACGGGCGCCGAGGCGACCATTCCGCAGCTGCGTGAATTATACAAAAAGCTGAAAACGGCCATTGCCGCAAGCACGGCCACAACCGCACTGCAGACAATTGAAATATTGATGTATACATCCAGATCCGAGATCAGCGTCATGCCGGCATTTACATCGAGCTGAAGCCTTTCCACAAGAGAGATGAGCGGCACACTCATGAACCAGCAGACGAAATAAGCCGTCCACAGCGGCCAGAAACGCCTGAGCATGCTTTTGAAAATGCCGGTGTTAAAGAACGATATCCTTGACTTCATAGTCAGCACCTCCCAGCTCATAAATGAATATTTCCTCAAGTGTCAGCGGCACGGCGTCGATAAACAGGGGATGGGCGCATTGAAGCTTTTCCGTCAGCTCCTCCTGCGTGCCGTGCATTATAAGCGACTGCAAACGGCCGGTGTTAGACCTGTGCAAAATATCGAGCCCATCGGGCAGCGTCTCGCCGTCGGGCAGGGCAAGCTGTATCTTCACAATGTTTTCCTGAAGCTCATCGAGGCTGCGTTCAAGGATTATCTTGCCTTTGTTCATAATACCGACCCTGTCGCAGACGTCCTCAAGCTCACGCAGGTTGTGCGAGGAAACGAGCACCGTTGTGCCGTTTTCGGCGACATCGGACATGATGATGCTCCATATCTGGCGGCGCATGACGGGGTCAAGACCGTCGACAGGCTCGTCTAAGATGAGTATCTCGGGACGCAGCGACACGGCGATCCAAAACGCCGCCTGCTTCTGCATGCCCTTGCTGAGCCTGCGCATCTGACGCTTCGGGTCGAGCCCGAACACATCGGCGAGCTTATTAAAGCGCTCTGCGTCAAAATGTGGGTAAATGCTGCGGTAAAAGTCCATCATCTCACGGATGGAAGCGTTTGCATAGTAAAAGATATCGTCGGGGATATAAGCGATGCGGCTTTTGACCTCGGGGTTTTCAAACACGGGCGCACCGTCGACAAGTATCTCACCTGCGTCCTGACGGTAGATGCCGGTCAGGTGGCGGATGATAGTCGACTTGCCTGCACCGTTGGGGCCGACAAGACCGTACACAGAGCCTGTCGGCACCGTCATGTTCAGCTCGTCCAAAGCACGGAAGCCGTCAAATTCCTTTATGACATTTCTGACTTCGATCATGGGCTCATTCTCCTTTCAGACGCTCGATAAGCCGAGACTTATCGATACCGATGTATCCGAGCTCGGTCACGAGCTCGTCAAATTTCCCGAGAAGCTCTGCCTTTCGGGTCTCGTCCACGCCGCCTCTTGCGCAGACAAAGCTTCCCTTGCCGGGCTGGGAGCTTATATACCCCTCCGCCTCAAGCTCGCGATACGCGCGCTGAATGGTGCTGGGGTTGATGGCAAGGTCAGAGGCCATCTCACGCACCGAGGGCAGCTTGCTGCCTGTCGGCAGCAGCCCCGATACGATAAGACGGCGCAGATTGTCCTTTATCTGCTCGTATATCGGGCGTGGATCTCGGAAGTTCACGCTGATCATGTTAGATACCTCCAAGTATTGTTGACTGTGTGGTTCGTTATCATACAGTTACTATACACAGAAAAACGCTCGTTGTCAACATATTTGTTTTTCGCAGAAATTCTCGTTGCAAAACTTATTATATAATGATAAAATACAATGTCTAATTATAATTGCTAGGAATGGTTTACGATTATGTGGCTTTCGGATAAATGGCAGGATTTTGAGCTGCTTGACTGCTCAAAAGGAGAGAAACTTGAACGCTGGGGCAGTTATTACCTCGTGCGTCCCGACCCGCAGGCGATATGGGACACGCCCCGCTTAGACGAGCGCTGGAATTGCCGTGATGCACGCTATCGCCGCTCTGAGACCGGCGGCGGTTCGTGGGACAAGGGCGGTCTGCCCGCAAGCTGGAAGATAAATTACGGCGAGCTGACATTCAATGTCAAGCCCATGAACTTTAAGCATACGGGACTTTTCCCCGAGCAGGCGTGCAACTGGGATTTTGCGATGGACAAGATCCGTAAGGCAGGCAGACCCATAAATGTGCTGAACCTCTTTGCGTATACCGGCGCTGCCAGCGTTGCCTGCGCCAAGGCCGGGGCAAGCGTTTGCCATGTCGACGCTGCCAAGGGCATGGTGTCGTGGGCGAAGGAAAACGCCATAGCCTCCGGCCTTGCCGATGCGCCTATTCGCTGGATAGTCGACGACTGCGCAAAGTTCGTTGAGCGCGAGATACGCCGCGGCAGGAAGTATGACGCTATCATCATGGATCCCCCGTCCTACGGCAGAGGCCCGGGCGGCGAGATATGGAAGCTTGAGCAGAATCTCTGGCCGTTCGTGTCGCTGTGCGCAGGCGTTTTGTCCGACGATCCGCTGTTTGTCATCATAAATTCCTACACAACCGGTCTTTCGGCATCGGTGCTTTCCTATGTCACCGAGAGCATTTTCACAAAGAAATTCGGCGGTCATTCCGACAGCCGTGAGCTGGGACTTCCCGTGACCGACAGCGGCCTTGTCCTGCCTTGCGGAGCGACCTGCCGCTGGGAGAAATAATAAATGAGTTCAGTTATTAAAATAGAAAACCTGCATTACACCTACCCGGGCGACGATGTCGAGAGCCTCAAGGGCGTGAGCTTGGAGATAGAGCGGGGCAGCTTTGTCGCCGTGCTCGGGCACAACGGCTCGGGCAAGTCGACGCTTGCAAAGCACCTAAACGCCATCTTAGTCCCCACCGAGGGCAAGGTCTTAATTGACGGTATCGACACCGCCGATGAGGAGAATTTGCTCAAAATTCGCAGCACCGTGGGCATGGTGTTCCAAAACCCCGATAATCAGATAGTCGCAAATGTCGTCGAGGACGATGTGGCCTTTGCGCCGGAGAACCTGGGCGTTGAGCCAGCTCAGATCCGCGAGCGGGTGGACAATGCGCTCAAGGCTGTCGACATGTACGAGTTCAGGCTCCATGCGCCGCACCTTTTGTCCGGCGGACAGAAGCAGCGTGTCGCCATTGCGGGCGTTATCGCCATGCAGCCGGAGGTCATCGTGCTCGACGAGCCGACCGCCATGCTCGACCCCAAGGGTCGCCGTGAGGTCATTGACACCGTCACGAAGCTTTGCCGCGAAAAGGGCATAACCATCGTTTTGATAACGCATCATATGTCCGAGTGCATAAATGCAGACAGGCTCATCGTCATGTCAAACGGCGATGTGGTCGCCGACGGAACGCCGCAGGAGGTGTTCTCGCAGGTCGAGCTCATGCACCGCGAGGGACTTGCCGTTCCCGCGACGACGGAGCTCATGTGGCAGCTCAACAGGGAAGGCTTCAATTTGCCTCTGACGGCGCTCGGCATAGAAGAATGTGCAAAAGAAATCGCAAAGGAAATAGGATAACAAACCATGTCAGATATTAAGGTCAGCGCCCTGCGCCATGTTTACAGTGCGGGCACGCCCTTTGAAAAGGTCGCAATAGACGATATAAATATTGAGATACCGCACGGCCAGTTCGTGGGGCTCATCGGCCACACGGGCTCGGGTAAGTCGACATTTATCCAGCACCTAAACGGGCTTTTGAAGCCCTCCTCCGGCACGGTGACGGTCGACGGCGAGGATATAAACGCCGATAAAATGACGGCGAAAAAAGTCCGCCACAAGGTCGGACTTGTGTTCCAGTACCCGGAGTACCAGCTTTTTGAGGAGACGGTGCATGCCGATATCGCCTTCGGTCCCAAGAACATGGGGCTGAGCGAGGCTGAGATAGACGAGCATGTGCGCGAGGCGGCGCACTTTGTCGGCGTGCCGGACGAGCAGTTTGAAAAATCACCGCTGGAGCTTTCCGGCGGTCAGAAGCGCAGGGTCGCGATCGCGGGCGTTATTGCCATGCGCCCGGGCGTTTTGATCCTTGACGAGCCTACGGCGGGACTTGACCCCGCCGGCTGCGAGCAGATACTGCGCAACATCTGCGATTACCGCACGCAGACCGGCTCAACGGTCATCATCGTGAGCCACAGTATGGACGATGTCGCGCGCCTTGCAGACCGCCTTGTTGTGTTTAACCACGGCGCTATCCGCTTTGACGGCACGCCCGAGGAGGTCTTTTCGCAGCCGGAGGAGCTGCGGAGCATCGGCCTTGCCGTTCCGGCGGCAACGGAGCTTGCCATGGAGCTTAAAAAGCTCGGGATAAAGCTTCCGAACTCCATATACACCAATGAGCAGCTTGAAAAAGCCCTCGTGGCGCTTAAAAGGAGGGGTGAGTGATGCTGAAAGACATAACCTTAGGCCAGTATTTCCCCGGCGACACCATCGCCCATCGCTTGGACCCGAGAACGAAGCTCCTGCTCGTCATCGTCTACATCGTGGGACTTTTTAATGCCGTTGGCTGGTGGAGCTATGCATTCGTCATCGTCATCACGGGACTGTGCATGGCAGTTTCGAAAATTCGCCCCGCCGCGGCATTTAAGGGACTGAAGCCCGTTATATTCATCATCATTCTGACGGCGCTTTTGAACATTTTCTACACCAAGGGAACGCCCGTCATCGAGGGCTGGATAATCACTTGGGAGGGCATCGCCAAGGCAGTCATGATGTCGGTGAGGATAATCCTCCTCATCGTCGGCACCTTCCTTCTTACCTACACCACAAGCCCCATCGCACTCACCGACGGCCTTGAGATGCTGCTAAATCCCATGAAGAAAATTAAAATTCCCGTGCACGAGATGAGCATGATGATGAGCATGGCGCTGCGTTTTATCCCGACGCTCATCGAGGAGACGGACAAGATAATGTCCGCTCAAAAGGCAAGAGGCGCTGACTTTGAGACCGGCAACCTCATGCAAAGGGCAAAGGCGCTGCTGCCGATACTCGTGCCGCTGTTCGTTTCGTCCTTCCGCAGAGCAGACGAGCTTGCCGTTGCGATGGAAAGCCGCTGCTACCACGGCGGCAAGGGCAGAACGAGGATGAAAACGCTCAAAATGCAGGGCATCGACTTTTTGGCCTTCTTCTTCGGCGCGGCGTTCCTGGCGGTCATATTCGTAATGGAAAAATTCGGACTTTAAGCTATGAGAAATATCGCCCTGAAAATCAGATATGACGGCAGCAGATACCACGGCTGGCAGGTGCAGAAAACGGAGGTCTCCGTGTGCCAAACGGTGCAGGAGGCGCTGAGCAAAATCTGCGGACATGCGGTCAAAGTAACCGGCTGCGGCCGCACGGACGCCGGAGTGCATGCGCTCAACTACTGCGCAAACTTCCGCACCGACTGCCGTATCCCAATCGACCGCTTTGCGTTGGCGGCAAACTCCCGCCTGCCGGACGACATTGCGGTGCTCGATGCCGTCGAGGTTTCGGACGACTTTAATGCTATATCCTCCTGCATAAAAAAGGAGTACATTTATAAAATCTATAACAGCAACATCCGGGATCCCTTTTTGGAAAAGCGAGCCTGCTTTTACCCGTCGAGCCTTGATATCGAGCTCATGAAGCGGGCGGCCAAGGCCTTTGAGGGCACGCATGATTTTGCCGCCGTGCGCTCGCTCGGCACGGAGACCAGGACCACCGTGCGCACCGTCTACTGGTGCAGAGCCGAAAAGGAAGGCGACCTCATAACGGTGTCGATATGCGCAGACGGATTTTTGTACAACATGTGCCGCGCCATGGTCGGCACGATGGTATACGCATCCTACGGCAAGATAACTCCCGAGGATATCCCGCAGCTGCTTGAGATCGGTGACCGCAGGCTCACAGGGCCTACCATGCCGCCGCAGGGACTGTATCTAAACCGTGTCTGGTATGACGGCCCTGCCGGACAAATGATGATAAAGGACTAACGATGAAGAAACTGACTATTGCCGCCGTGCTTGCGCTGAGCATTCTTCTGACCGGCTGCACGGCGGAAAAACCGATCGAGAGCTTTTATATCGGAACCGGCGCGCACCAGTGCTACGCCGCCGTGGGCGACAGCCTCATGACGGCGACCACCACGAGCGTCAGAGCGTTTGACGCAAAGGGCGAAGCGGTGCTTGATAAAGCCTGCGACTTTAAATACCCTGCCGTGTGCGAAAACGCGGACACCGCTGCGGTGTACGACATTGGTGGCACGAAGGTCGTGTACCTTGACGGCTCTGCGCTCGATGCAAAAAACAACATAATCTCCGCCGACCTCAGCCAAAGCGGCCATCTGGCGCTGTGCACCGAGGAGGCTGGCTATAAAGGCTCTGTCACCGTGTACAATGCCGATAAGACCGAGGCGTACAAGTGGCTCTCGGCCGATAACTGGGTCGTCAAGGCGGCGGTGTCGCCGGACGGGGAGCAGCTTGCTGTGCTCGTCTCCGGCGAAAACGGCAGTGTCGTTAAGCTCTTTAAGCTGGACAGCACCGACGAGCAAGGCTCGTTTGAAGCCGATGAGGCGGTATTTGACGATATCTGCTGGCTCGGCGATAAGCTGTGCTGCATTGCCTCGGATAGGCTGCACTTCTGCTCAGCAAAAGGCGATGCAGAGGGCGAATATTCCTTTGACGGCAACTATTTAGACATGTACGCCGCCTGCGGCGATAACATCGTCCTGGAGCTGCGTGCCCACAGCTACGGCGGAGCGGGAACGCTCGTTGCCGTCAGCGGCTCTGCAAAGCTTGTCGGCACGGCCGAGCCCGGGGCGGAGATAGAGAGCTTTGATTACGCAAACGGCAAGCTCCTTTGCCTCACGCAAAATAAGCTGCTTTGCTATGACGATAGCTTGAAGCTTGAGCTTGAGGCCGAGCAGACCGGTGCACAGACGGCACTTCTTAGATCAAACGATGCCGTGCTCATTTCCGGCACGGAGGTCAAGATGACCGATATTAAATAAGTAAGTTTGGTAATAATCATATAGGCAATTGCAACCTTAAAAGGGGGTACAACTATGCAAGTTAAAATGTGTTCACGCTGCGGCAAAAACGTGGCTGTCGTGTTTATCACGAAGATGGAGGGCACCGAGACGAAGAACGAAGGGCTTTGCCTCAAGTGCGCCCGTGAACTGCATATAAAGCCCGTCGACGAGATGATGGAGAAGATGGGCATTTCCGACGAGGATCTTGACAGCTTGAGCGGCGATATGATGAACGCCCTCAACGGCGTTGAGAGCCTCATGGACATCGACGGCACTTCCGACGACACCGATGACGACGGCAAGACCGCAACCTTCCCGTTTTTAAATCGCCTGTTCGGCGGTCAGAACGGTCAAAACGCAAACAGCGCTCCCGAGGGCGGAGCTGACGCACCCAAGGATAAGCCCGAGGGCGGCAGACCGGCAAAGAAAAAGTTTTTGGATAACTACTGCATCAATCTCACCGACCGCGCAAGAGCCGGCAAGCTCGACAACATGATCGGCCGCGAGGAAGAGCTTGAGCGCGTCATTCAGATACTCAACCGCCGCCAGAAGAATAATCCCTGCCTCATCGGCGAGCCCGGTGTCGGCAAGACCGCCGTTGCAGAGGGGCTTGCCCAGCGCATTGCTATGGACAAAGTGCCCTACAAGCTGCGCAACAAGGAGGTCTATCTGCTTGACCTCACCGCTCTCGTTGCAGGAACGCAGTTCAGAGGCCAGTTTGAAAGCCGCATGAAGGGGCTTATAGAGGAAATTCGCAAGCAGGGCAATGTAATTCTGGTCATCGACGAGGTGCACAACATCGTCGGCGCAGGCGATGCCGAGGGCAGCATGAATGCGGCAAATATCCTAAAGCCCGCCCTGTCCAGAGGCGAGATTCAGGTCATCGGTGCGACCACCTTTGCCGAGTATCGCAAGCACATCGAAAAGGACACGGCTCTCGAGCGCCGCTTCCAGCCCGTGACGATAAACGAGCCGTCGATATCCGACAGCATTGAAATTTTAAAGGGTATCAAGCACTATTACGAGGACTACCACGGCATCACCATCTCCGACGAGATGTGCGCCGAGGCCGTGAAGCTTTCCGAGCGATATATAACCGACCGCTTCCTGCCGGATAAGGCGATAGACCTCATTGACGAGGCAAGCTCGGATGTTAACCTCAAGGATAAGAATATAATCCGCCTTGCCGAGGCGAGGAAGGATCTTGACGATCTGCGCTTTGAGCGTGAAGCTCTCATGAGCGCCGATGCGCCCGACGGCGGCGAGCTCACCGACGAGGTGCTCGATAAGCGCTATGAGCGCATAGCCGAGCTTCGCAGCAAGGAAATGCAGCGCGAGCAGGAGATAGCCTCGCTCGAACTTGAGGGCAAGCCCGAGCTTACGATGGATAACCTCGCCCGCATAATCGAGCTGTGGACGAAGATACCCGCGTCCTCGATCCGCGAGGATGAGTTTGAGCGCCTTGCCGAGCTCGGCGACAGGCTGCGTGCGCACATCGTCGGTCAGGACGAAGCTGTCGATGCCGTGTGCGCTGCCATCAAGCGCAGCCGCATTGGCCTCAAGGCAAAGCGCAAGCCGACGAGCTTCATCTTTGTCGGCGGCACGGGTGTCGGCAAAACAGAGCTTGTAAAGCGCCTTGCAGCCGACC
>CAVGBM010000063.1:0-4292 GCA_963627445.1 Oscillospiraceae bacterium
TATCTCGCACACGGCATCGACAAGCTTGATGCTGTCCTCTATCATGCGCTGAGCCTTGGTCATGTGGCCGGGAAACCACTGGATATTCATTTTTTCAAAATTCATATCTGCCATGGCAATTACGTATAGGGCGAGCCTATATGGTCAAACGGGAAGGAAATGAACATGACCTTGCCGATGATGTCGCGTGTGTCGACCATGCCTATGCGCTCGTCGCGGCTGTCGGTCGAGTCGTTGCGGTTATCGCCCATGACGAACACGCAGCCGGGCGGCACGATCTGAGCGCCGGTAAAGTCTATCTTATTTGCAGTGGGCTCTGCGATATAAGGCTCATCCAGTGCCTTGCCGTCAACATACACGATGTGCTTATCAAAGTCGATCTCAACCGTCTGCATTTCGGTTGCAATGACGCGCTTTACAAGGGCATAATCGGCATAGCTATCCTTCTGGAACACGACGATATCGCCCTGCTTGGGCGTATAAAACAGGTTCGTGACGACCATTTTGTCGCCTTCCTCAAGCGTCGGGTGCATCGAAGAGCCGACAACATCGACAAGGCGCACGAAAAACACAAACACGATGACGCAGGCAATGAGCGCATAGACAATGCACTGGATCCAGTCATATATCTCCGCCCTACCGGACACGGCCTCCTCGGCTTTCTTCTTTTTATTATCAGCTTTTTTCATTTGCATTACCTCTGATAAATTTGTTTCTCTCCATTATACACTCTTTACCCGCATTTAGGCAACAAAAAAAGAGGCATAAGCCTCTTTTTCAGCGCACAAAAATTCGGTGACTTTTTGCACGCTTCAAAAAACGCCACATTTTTTGTGAAGCACAGCTTCACGAAAAATCTCGCTACGCTCGTCAAAAAGCCTTAACAGGCATTTTTGATGGCTATTTATCGAATTTGAGGCGGGACCTTGTCCCCCTCACACTCCCCCTGCTGCGTATTGGATTTTACGCTGTTGCTTTTTGTTTTGCACAACTCTTTGACATTATAAACAAAAAAAGAGGCATAAGCCTCTTTTTTTGACCATTTGTGGGTCTTGAGCTTACAGACGCTCCTTGACCTTTGCGCTCTTACCAACACGCTCACGCAGGTAGTACAGCTTTGCTCTGCGGACTTTACCGCGGCGAACTGTCTCTACGGAGACGATGGAGGGAGAGTGTACGGGGAAGACCTTCTCGCAGCCTACACCGTAGGAGATGCGGCGGACGGTGATGGTCTCGTTGATGCCGCCATGCTTCTTGGCAATGATGGTGCCTTCGAAAGCCTGGTTGCGCTCACGGCTGCCTTCCTTTACGCGAACGGTGATGCGGACGGTGTCGCCGACATTCAGTTCGGGCAGTTCGGGCTTCATGTACTGTTCGCTGAGAACTTTGATCAGATCCATAGTCTAATCCTTCCTTTACTTAAGGCGTTCGTGCCGGAGGACTCCCTTTGGGTCTCGGCAGAGGACCGCTTGATAGCTCGTGCCATCTGCACAAGCCATAGTATATTATCACACAAATGCTTGTATTGCAAGCATTTTTTAGCGGAAAATGCTCATATTCTCGTCGAAGACCTCAAGTCTGCGGAATTTCGCAAAGTCGGGCGCGATATTGGGGCATAGCTGCCTTGTTGCCTCGGCAAGCAGCTCAGGATTGAGCGTCGGCTCCTGTGCGGAGATGATGGCATCGAGCCTTACATCGCTGCCGTCAGATGTAAAAGATATCTCCTTGATGGCGGGTCTTATATCGCTCTGACCCATGCCGCGCTTCGTCTTTTTTGTGATGACGATGCTGTCCCGGGCATAAAACTCCTCGAGCTTTGCCGCCATTTCCTCGGCGCTGCGCTCGTCGTACTCAAATATGCCGGATATCTTGAGCCACTTGAGTTCCTTGACCTTGCGCTCGGATGAGTACACTTCGATAGCCTCTATCCCCTCGGGCAGCTGCTTTGACAGAGCGTCGAGTATATCCTGCGGCTGTCTGTCCTCAATGAGCTTAAAGTCCATTATCTCGCACACGCTCTCAGCACCGACGGAAAGCGGAAGCGCAATGGATATCTGCGGATGGGGGTTAAAGCCCTCGGAGTATTTTAAGCGACACTCGGCACGCAGGAACGCTCTTGTGAGGGTGCGCATGAGGTCAAGGTGCGAAATATACACCGCCCTGCCGGTTTTGGAAAACAGAAGTCTATACTTATCCATCGCAGCGACCTCCCTTCAAAAGCTTTGCGGCACCGCAGGCAGAGCACTGCTTGCGGCAGTCGGGCGAGAGCTCAGAGCGGTAGCACTGCTCCTTCTCGTGCCACAAGTGCTCTTTACGCACACCGACATCGACAACATCCCAGGGCATGACCTCGTCCTTACAGCGCTCACGGTGCGCATAGAACGTCGGGTCAACGCCTGCGTCGTCAAATGCCTGCATCCAGCGGTCAAACGAGAAATAGTCCGTCCACGCTTCGAGCCTGCCGCCGTTGCGCCAGACATTTTCAATGACCTTGCCGGTGCGGCGGTCACCACGGGACAGAGTTGCTTCGATATAGCTCGTCTGCGGGTCGTGCCAGTTGTAGACCACATTCTTGGCCTTTATATTCTCGCGCAGGAGGTTCACCTTGGCGATATACTCGTCCATCGTATTTTGCCGCTCCCACTGGAACGGGCTGTGCGGCTTGGGAACAAAGCAGGAGGTCGACACCGTTATACGCACTCCCCTGTTCTTGTTCTTGGCGTAAAGCCGCCATGTGTGCAGGACCTGGTTTGCAAGCTCCGCTATGCCGAGGATATCCTCCTCGGTCTCGGTGGGAAGGCCGAGCATGAAGTATAGCTTCACATTGTTCCAGCCGCCCTCGAAGGCCAGTCGGCAGGTGTTTAAAAGATCCTCCTCCGTGACATTCTTGTTTATCGCATCACGCAGACGCTGGCTTCCGGCCTCGGGTGCAAAGGTCAGTCCGCTTTTGCGGGTCTTTTGCAGCTTGTGCATTATCTCGATAGAGAAGTTGTCCGCTCTGAGTGACGGCAAGGACAGACCTATGCTGCGCGGCTCGCAGTATTCAAGCAGGCCGTCGCAGATGCAGGATAGCTGCCGATAGTCGCTCGAGCTCAGCGACAGGAGCGTAATGTCCTGGCAGCCGGTGTTTTTAAGCAGTGCTTTGCCCTGCTCGATAAGAAGCTCAGGGCTTTTTGCTCTAATGGGTCTGTAAACATGTCCTGCCTGACAAAAACGGCAGCCACGCACGCAGCCACGGAAAAGCTCAAGATTAACTCGGTCGTGGATGACCTCGGTCGACGGAACGACGGGATGCAGCGGAAAATGCACACTGTCAAGATCGGTTATAATTCGTTTCGTGACTCGCTCGGGCGCGCCCTCGGCGACTTCGATGTGATCAATCGTGTTATCGTCGTTATAAACGGGCGTATAAAGGCTCGGCACATAAACGCCGCCGATTTTACAGGCTTTCTTAAGGAACTCTGCCTTGCTCCAGCCGTTTTGCTTTGCCTCGTGGATGAGCGCCAAAAGCTCGTTATTCATCTCCTCGCCCTCGCCGAGAAGGAAAATGTCAACAAAATCAGCCATGGGCTCGGGGTTGAGCGCCGCCGAGCCGCCGATAAGAACAAGCGGCAGAAGCTCGGTTCTGTCGGCGCTGTGTATAGGCAGTCCCGCCATGTCCATCATGTCAAGGACGGTGGTATATGCCATCTCGTAGCCGACGGAGAACGCCAGCACATCGTGCTCGGAAATGGGATCGCCACTTTCAAGCGCATAGAGCTTGACATCTGCCTTTTTCATCTCCTCGTACATATCGCCCCAAGGCGCATACACACGCTCGCACCAGACATACGGCAGCTCGTTCATCGTCGAGTAGAGTATGCCCATGCCGAGGTTCGACATGCCTATCTCATATGTGTCAGGAAAGCAGAACGCCACCCTTACATCGACCTCGTCCTTGTTCTTGATTATCTGATTATATTCGCCGCCGGTGTAGCGTGCAGGTTTTTGCACTTTAGGCAGGATGCGCTCAAGCTTTTTGTCCATGTTGTATCTCCAAAATGATTTTCCTAATGATTTTACAACATTGAACCGTTTTTTACAATACCCGTTTGTGCCGTTAAGACCCACGCTCCGGCAATAAGCAGCGCCGCACCGAATGGCTGGCGTATAAAATACGCGCCCGCAAACAGCATGGCCGCACCCGTGAGCATGCCCGTAAGCTCAAGCAGCGTCTGCGCAAAGCCAGTGCCGCCAAGGCTTTCGACAAGGCACTCCAGCGCCCGCCCGCCATCTAACGGCAAGGCAGGCAA
>CAVGBM010000064.1:0-5621 GCA_963627445.1 Oscillospiraceae bacterium
GCTGTTCAACCCGCGGCGGTCTGGAAATACAGCCTCCGGGCAATATACAATAATCACAAAAAAGAATTTTGAGGTATTTATCAATGAAAAAACTCACTAACAAGAAGGGCTTCACCCTTATCGAGATGCTCGTTGTCATAGCTATCATTGCTATCCTCGTTGCTATCATCATCCCCGTTGTCCAGTCCTCCACCATAAAGGCCGCCGCTGCTGCCGACGCAGCAAACATGCGTTCTTACAAGGCAGAGATTGCCACTGCTTACCTTTCAAAAGAAACCACAACTGTTGGCGAAAGCACTACTCCTACTAAGAAGGTTACTATTGATAGTGATAAAACTGTTCACGTTGATGCCAGCATCAAAGAACCCGCAATGAAGGATGTCGGTACTGTTATTGTCACTAATGGTGAAAGTCCTGCCAAATTTACCGTAACCTACGACGGCAGCGAATTCACTGTCCGCTTTGGTGGTAAGAGTATCGCATGGTTTGCAGCAGTTGCTGAGGGCGGCGACACCAGCATTGCTGATCCCAACGCTGCTTAATAATTTCCCATCGAATATAACAACCCAGTAATATAATAACGGGCGACGCAGACAGAGGGTTGCTGTCTGCGTCAAGCCTAAGCTATGGAACTTGGATGACTGCCCGAGTGCTCGGACAGTCATCCATAGGTCATAACCGATACAGAAAGGCAATGCCATGAAAAAGAGACTGAACAAAAAGGGCTTCACCCTCATAGAAATGCTCGTCGTCATAGCGATAATTGCCGTTCTGGTCGCAATTATCATTCCCGTCGTCGTTTCCTCGACGGACAAGGCTGAGGCGGCAACGGATGCCGCCAACCTGCGCAGTGTCCTCGGTCAGGCGAACAGCATCCTCATGATGCAGGATTCCGATTCAAGCGTACTCAAAACCGCAGAGCTTGAGGTCGGCGAGAGTAAAAGCTTCCCCGGCTCGGACATGTTCATTATGTATGTAAACCCCGGCTTTATAAAGATTTATTACGAAAACAACGGCTTGTACTATGGGCTTGACTATTTTGCCGATATTGCCGAAAACGGCACGACCACGCTTAAGGGCGTGAGCAAGGAAGCCGCCGAGAGCGCCCGTGATGTGACCTCTCCCCCGACATGGTACAATGTCTCCCATCCGGAGAAAAACACCCCCAGTTCGGAGAATAAGGCATGAAACAGGTCTACGATTTAAGCTATCTTGACACGACGGCGCTTGTGTATCTGCTCGTGCTGTGCGTCATTCTGGGTCTGTGCATGGGCAGTGCGCTGAACTGCCTTGCCTGGCGCATCGCAAATAAGCAAAGCTGGACAAAGGGTAAAAGCATTTGCCCGAGTTGCCGCCATGAGCTGCACACCCTCGACCTTATCCCCCTTTTCAGCTACATATTCTCCAAGGGCAAGTGCCGCTACTGCGGCGAGAAGATCTCCCCCCGCTATCCGCTCACGGAGCTGGGGCTTGCCGTCATCTTCGTTGCGGTGTTTTTGCGCTACGGCTTTACGCTGTATACGCTGGATATAATGGTGCTCGTCAGCTGCCTGTTCACCCTGTCGCTTGTCGATCTTGACACGATGACGATACCCGACAGATTCTTAATTATCCCCGCCGTGTGCCAGCTTTTGTACGCTTATTACTACGGCGGCTTTGCAAGCGTCTGGTACGCTCTGTGGCACGGGCTCGTCCTCGGCGGCGCTGTGCTGCTTATAAGCCTTTTCATGGACAAGGTGCTCAAGAAGGAGAGCATGGGCGGCGGCGATATAAAGCTGCTGTTCGTCCTCGGCCTTTTCCTCGACCTGCCGGAGTGCCTGCTGCTGCTGGTGTTCTCCTGCGTCCTCGGCCTCGTGATGGCGCTTTTGCTAAGGCGCTCGGAAAAAGCCTTCCCCTTCGGCCCTGCCCTCAGCGCCGGCATGCTGCTCACCCTCATGGTGGGCGCTCCCATCGTCAACTGGTATCTCGGTTTGTTCTGAGATGATCAAATAATTATTCATCCCCGCACCCCCAAAATTGCACGCCCCGGTCAGTCCGGGCAGGAGGTCTTCAATGATTCAAGACAGATTCAAGTCCAGCAAGAAAATGATAGGGATCGAGATAGGCAGCGATACCCTCAAGCTTGCCGTCTGCATCGGTGATGCCGTTGCGGAAATGGCGGTCAAGCGCCTGCCCGAAAATCTTATCCGTGAGGGGCGCGTCACCGCTCCCACCGCTTTGACCAATTTTATCAAGGATATGCTCAAGGAGTACGGCATCCGCCCCGGCCCCTGCGCCTTCGTCCTTCCCCCGCAGGTCGTCATCGCTCACCATGTCACCATGCCCCTTATGAGCGAGCAGGAGCTGAAGCTCAATCTGCCCTTCGAGTTCCGTGACTTTGTCGGCAAGGATGCCGAAAAGTACGATTACGACTACTCGGTCGTGCGTGTGAACGAAAAGTCTATCGAGCTTTATGCCGCCGCCGTTCCCAAGGAGGTCGTCGAAAGCTACTACGATATCTTTAAAAAGGCCGGCCTGACCATGAAGGTCGCTATCCCGCAGGAGATGGCATGGCTCAACCTCGTCATGAGAGCCAAAAACGAGCCCAAGTGCCTCGCCGTCGTCGATGTCGGTCAGCACGCCACCCGCGTGGATATCTTCCTTGACGATAACTACGTCATGGGTAAGGATATCGAGATCGGCGGTCAGCTGTTCGACGAGGCTATCGCCTCGAACCAGCGCATCGACGCTTATGTCGCTCGCTCGCGCAAGGAGTCGAATATGGACAACGTCCTCGCCCTCGACTGCTGCAGCGACGTTGCCATGAGTATCGCCGTCGAGGTCATGAAGGTCGTCGCCTTCTACAACAACACCTACGCCGACGAGGGCAACAAGCTCACCGATATCTACTACTGCGGCGGCTCCTCGGTCATCGAGAGCCTGCGCACCGCGATCCTGAAAAACACCAATCTCGCTATGCATAATATCAGACGGCTTATAAATCTTCACGGTGACGACAGTGCGCTGCCTCTGGCCTGCGCGATCGCCGTCGGCGCTGCCGTTCAGCAATAAGGGAGGTCGTATATTATGGCTCTTGAACTTAAATCCAAGCCCAAAACCAAGAATAAGGTGAATGCTGCGGCTCCCTCGAAGAAGACCATGAACTTCTCCCGCCATGTCAGCAGCTTCGACCTCAGAAAAATGGCGCCGTACCTCATAGTCATCGTCATAGTTCTTGCACTGTTTGCCAAGTTCGGCTTCGTCGATCAGCTCAGCAAAAAGACCGACGCTTACGCCCAGCTCGGCGCGATTCAGGCCGAGCAGGCAGCTCTTGACCTGCAGCTTAAGGATTACCCCGAGCTCGAGAAGCAGTACGGCCGCTACAGCTACGGCTGGATGAGCGAGGACGAGGTCTCCCTCGTCGACCGCATGGAGATCTTCTCCCTCATCGAGTCAAAGGTCACGGATGCATGCGTCGTCGAAAACTTCGCCATCAACAGTAACGTCATCACCATGAACATCCGCGGCATTACCCTTATCCAGGCCTCCGCCGTCGTTAAGGATCTCGAGTCCAGCCCGCTGGTCGAGAGCGCATATGTCTACTCCGCCGAGGCCGAAAATGCCGAGCAGGCCGAGATGTTCATGACCATCAATATCGCAAAGGAGGCCGAGTGATATGAAAAAAGCCAAGCTTACCGGCCGTGAGGTCATAATGGTCGTTTTCCTCGTCGCCCTTCTCGTCGGCGTGTGCTACTACCTGCTGTTCCTTACCCCGCTTAAAAGCGATATCGCCGAGATAAACGTGCAGATCTCCGACGCGCAGAGCCAGCTTGAGGTCTCGCAGGCGCAGGTCGCCTCCATGCAGAAAATGCAGGCCGAGCTCGATGAGATACTCTCCCGTCCCAAGGACGAGATCACCGAGATCGCGCCCTATGATAACGCTAAGCAGCTCATGCGCGAGCTCAACGGTATCCTCGCGACCGGCTCCGATTATTCCATCAGCTTTGCCGACCCCATCATCGGTGACGACGGTATCGTTCGCCGTAATGTTAACCTTTCGTTCACCGCGTCGAGCTATGCCAACGCTAAGAAAATCGTGTCGCAGCTTGCCAATAATCGCTGGCGCTGCCTTATCACCGATGTTTCCCTCTCCGCCGAGGACACCATCGAAAGCGGCGCCGTAACGGTCGAGGCTGTCATGACCTTCTTTGAAAGCACCAACCTGAAATAATGACCAAACACCCGCCCATCGGCGGGTGTTGCCATATGAGGTGTAATATGAAGATAAAAATTCTTGCACTTTCAGCCCTCGCCGCTGCTTGCATCGCCTGCGTCCATCTGGGTGCCCCCTACGCCGCCGACATCGTCGTTTTGTGCCTTGCGTGCCTTACTGTTGCACTCCTCCAAAAAGCCCGCACGCGCGAAGCTGCGCTCCTCGAGCGCTGCGAGACCGACAGTCTCACGGGGCTGAAAAACAAAGCCTGCTGCGACAGACTCATTGAAGAGAAATACCCGAAGCTTGAAAGCGTCGGCGTGATCTTTTGGGATATCAACCAGCTCAAGGCCGAAAACGACCGCCTCGGCCACCTCGCCGGTGATCAGCTCATTCGCAAAATGGCCGATAGTCTTATTGCCATCTGTGATGAGTCGTGTCAGGCTTTCCGCTACGGTGGTGATGAGTTCCTGCTGATATGTGAAAACGCCTCTGAGGCGCAGCTGAAGAGCCTGTGCGGTAAATGGTGCGGCTCGACGGATATCTCTGCCTCCTTCGGCTACGCCTACGGCAGCGGCAGCGAGATCAAAGATATCATCGCCCGCGCCGACTCATACATGTACAGAGCGAAGAAATCCTCGGATTGAGGATAAATAATTAACGAGAAAAGCGCTCCCTGCGACTCGCAGGAAGCGCTTTTTCAGATAAGAATGTAAAATAAAAACGACGGGTTTCAAAAAAAACTCGTCGTTTTTGGCAGGGGAAGAAGGCTTCGAACCCTCGGCCTACGGTTTTGGAGACCGCCGCTCTACCAGCTGAGCTATTCCCCTATAAAATTGGTGGGCCTTCAGGGACTCGAACCCCAGACCGACCGGTTATGAGCCGGTTGCTCTAACCAACTGAGCTAAAGGCCCTTATGTCAGTATTGCCGCCACGCTTGTGACGGCAATACTGCTTGGCGCCCCCTGTAGGATTCGAACCTACGACCCTGCGGTTAACAGCCGCATGCTCTACCTGTTGAGCTAAGGAGGCAAATAAAAGGGTCTGACATGCGCCAAACCCTTTTAGTGTTGGCATTGACCTATCTTCCCGGTCCGTCTCCAGACAAGTATTGTCGGCACTGGTGAGCTTAACTTCCGTGTTCGGAATGGGAACGGGTGGACCCTCACCGTTAAAAACACCAACTGCATTTGGAACACACCAAATACTACAATATTCAAGCCTTAAAGTCAAGGCTTTTTTGCCGAGGGGAAGAAATTTTCTTCCCCTCTTGGTACACCATCAGGGACTCGAACCCTGGACACCCTGATTAAGAGTCAGGTGCTCTACCAACTGAGCTAAAGGTGCATATGGTGACCCGTAGGAGAGTCGAACTCCTGATTCAGGCGTGAGAGGCCTACGTCTTAACCACTTGACCAACGGGCCATAT
>CAVGBM010000065.1:0-29139 GCA_963627445.1 Oscillospiraceae bacterium
CATATAGAAAAATCGAGTATTCATAGGTCAAATCCCTTATGAATACTCGATATGTGTCTGCAACCCACTTTTGATACAATGCACAGATTGAGCAGGGGACTGTGCATTTTATCCGAACACTGCTCGATAGTCGTCGTGATAAAATGCAAAAGAAACACATGTACGGAAACGTGCCTTAATGTCTTTATTTATTGACAAAATCCAATTCAACGTCCATAATAAAAGCACAAATATGATGTGAAGGTGGCGTGTCGCCTGATTATAGTTCCCCGATAGTTCTTGGTATGGTATAATAGACTATCGGAAAAATGCTGTCTTATCAACGGATAAGGCAGCATTTTTCTTCAAAAAATCGATAGCTGTTCGCACTGAAAGCTGTCATCAGCCTCGGTTAATTTCCCCAAAAGTATCTCGATCGCCTCAAACTGCTTCTCGGTTATAACAAGCATGCGTATCGATCCGTTGCACGGCAGGTGGAGCTTCAGCCTTGCGCGATGCTTCGCAACGGAATCCGTGCCGTTGCATACCCGCACATACACGGAATACTGAATCATATGATACCCGTCGTTAAGCAGAAAGTTTCTGAACTGAGTGGCCTCGCGCCGCTCTTTTTTCGTTTTGACGGGCAAATCAAAAAGCACCATTATTCTCATAAACTTATTCATATCTGTGCTGTCGGACGGGTATCAGCTCCGGAAGCGTAAGCTCTGCCTTCCCGTCGCTCAACGATCGTGAAAGACTGTGCACGAGCCGCTCGATCGCGTATGAGACGCTGTGATGGCTCCCGCCGGATATGATATCAAGGTTGAGACTGTTAAACAGCATCCTTTTCAGCGTAGGCGTCAGTTTTCCGCCATCGTCGATCTCGATGGAAGACACCAACAGGTCTATCACCGGTCTGAAGGGCTCCATTATATCATCGGCAAGATTGAAGCTGTTCAGCCCGCTTTTGTGATGCAGGCCGATAGCGGGAATAAAGCCGTACACCGCCAGATGCCTTGCTACACAGCCTCGTATGATCGCATAGCCGTAGTTAAGCGCGGAATTGACAATGCAATCCGAATCCCGCGAAAATCCGCTGTGAAAAAGCGCAGGGAAATATCTTTGTGCGGCAAGAGCCTCAACATTATCAGGATCGCCCGACTTCACATTTTCCGCCATGCGCATAAGGATATCGGCTTCGGTGTCCTTGTCGTTTAAGCTGAGGCATCCCGCCTGATTGTTTATTTTCGAGATGACGATACTTTGCCAAAGCCGCTTTTTCAGAGGCTCGCTTGCGTCTAATTGCGTTTTCAGCACCGTTAGTGCTCTGCTGTGCTGAGAAAACGGCGCAAGCACGGCGCAGGGCATATGCTTTTCATCGCAGGCAAAAACGGCGCAGCCGCTCTGTCCGAGGAAGGACAAAGCGGCTGCGGTAATGGTTGATGCTCTGCTTTCTATAATAAGCGCAGAAATATCCTCGACAGCCAGACTGTGCTCGCTGTCTGTGCTTATTATAAGCTGCCTGTTCTTAAGAGATATGCGTGCCGGGTTTTCAACGATAATGTTTCTGAATGGCATGATTACCTCCTGTTCTTAAACGACTGTCTTACTTCCTTTCCTACCATGTGATATTCGCCGAGTACATCCACCGTGAATTTTTCAAGCTTCTCGAGTGTTTTTACGCCAATTCCAGGAGTTACATATGTGTCATCATGTGTTATGCATGTAATTGCGCCGGTAGAGATATTTGTTCCTTTATAATACAGCATAAAGGTTTTACCCTCGACGGTTGGCGGCAGCGTGCTGCCTTTGTTCGCAACGGTCAGCTTGATGCCTCTTCTGTGGGTAACGCGTATCAGATCATTCGGATACAGCGAAAAAATGAAATCGTCATCGGACATTTCCGGCCATTCCGCGTATGGCTTTGCGCCCGTTATCGCCTTGTTGGGAAGCTCCGGCTTAAGAGTGTCCGCAACATATATCGGGACGAGATAATACTTACCGCCGACAAGGAAAACATCCACCCTGACCATTGAATCGTTATCGGCGACGCCTTTGCCGCCGTGAACAGGCACATTGAGCGTCGTCGGCTCAAGCAGCTTGACCTTTTTGACAACAGCTCCCGAGGTCTTGCCCGGTTTCGATTTGCGAAACTGACCGGCAAAAGCGGCCTTTGCGTCCCCGTCATGTGCGATAAGCGCATCCCGCAGCAGCTCGTACAGGAATCTATCGCCATCCGGGTTATAATAATTTTCTATCTCTCCGTCGTTCAATTTCAGATCTGTCAGCGGCCTTTTGACGATCGCGTAGCCGTTTGCCAGCTCTTTTGCGCCCTTTACGGTGTCCTTATGCGCGGCACCGGTCACCTTGCGCTTGGGCATTCTCGAAACAAAGACGGGGGCGGGAAGCGGTTTCTCGCTCGTCATATAAAACGGCAGATGAAGATCGTTGATCGTTTTTGCGGGATCGTTTCCGAGCCGTGCCTCAAGCTCTTTTCTGAAGTCGCTCCAAGGATACGGAAACTTGCGCAAAACCTCACCTGTACTCGAATCAATTGCAACGCTGCCGTCTTCAGCATGCATATATCGGCATTCACGCAATTGCGCATACCTCGACACCTGCCGGATCATGCCGTCCGTCACACAGGCTATTACGACCGCATCAACGGCGTGGTGCATATCTCCGTCTTCTCTGATTTTGGTTATGCCCCATCTTTTTCGCATATATGCCGTAACGGCACCGTTGACGGCTGTCACTTTTTTCTTGCGGCCTCGTGCCGATTCGGCAAATTCAAGGTTATCGGAAAGATAGTTAAGAAGAAATCTTGACATTGTCTTCGTGTCCTGAAGGTTTCTTTCCTTAAATCCGGACATTTCCTCGTCAGACAGGCTCTCCTTTAACAGCAGTCTGCGTTTGCGGTAGTCTTTAACATTATTGTTGACCCAAACGATAAAATCCTCTCTGCGCTGCCCGCTGAGATACTGAAGCGGAATGCGGTTTCCTTTGTTCCTGTTTTCTTCCGTCAGAACAAGCACCTTGTTTTTACGGCTGTCATCAAAGCTTATGCTGTACGGAATGATATGATCGACTTCTGCATAATTAGGCTCAAACAGTCTTGCGGCCGACATCTGCTTGAGGGAATACATGCAAACTCCACCCTGCTCTTTGTACAGCCGAAGCTTCACGATATCCAAGCCCGTCGGATTGCTTTTTCCGTACTCGTTTTTTATCTCTTCGATGAGTTTTTCGTTCCTGACTCTGTTTTCGTCATTCTGCTTTTTGAGCTTGTTTCGCTCGTCAAAGTCCTTTGCCATTTCCCTTGCAAGCTCAATGTTGATAAATGTGGGGCTTTGACCTTCTTTTCGTATGATTGAGTTTATAACTTTGACGGTCTGTGATATGGCGCGGCGTACAACGGGACTTGTGATGCTCTCGTAATCCTCTTCAGTGGGATGCAGCAGATGGGATTTTTCACTTCCGTCGTGCCCTTTGAAATTAATACCTGCCGCGGCGCAGGCTTCGTTGTAGTTCATTCCTTGTTCAAGGAAGGGGATGATCATGTCGCATGCCTTAACCGAGATATGACCAAACTTGGAAAATCCGCCGAGGGACTCCACTGCGTTTATGTCAATATCCTCAATGCCGGCTGCTTTCAGATATTCGGTCAATTTGTCCGATGTCTTGAAAATGGACAGAGCCGTTCCAATGGCGTTCCTTTGCTCACGCGGCATCAGGGCAAATCTGCCTTTAGAAACCTTATCTATAGCGCTTCGCATCTCATGATATGCCTTCATGGTGCCAAGCTTCTCTTTCTTCTCCGTTTCGTCAGTCGGCGCGTCCGTATAGCGGATATTAAAAAGCTGATTGTCGGCAAGCTCAAGGGATTTGCGTATTTTGGCGTAAGAAACGTCCTTCGTTTTGTGTGCAAGCTCGATTATGATATTTCTTTGCTCTGCAGTAAGCTTCTCGGCGATCCCCGCCGTTACAATTCGTATGTGGTTAACTTTCTCAAGTAATGAGAAATACTCGAATGAATATGTGGCTTTTGCGGCGCGCGGCTCTTCCGGGAAAAATCTGCATTTGCCTATCATGCGTTCGATTTGATTTCCACCATATGGGCTGTTTCCGCCCGGGCCGTCATCATATGACCTTTGGCTTAACAAGATGGCAAGATAGGCTTCTTCAAACTCCTCGCCTGCAAATTCAGAGCCGAAGCTTCGTTGAGCTGCGAATATTGCCCGCACCTCGGCTTCCACCAGATCTCTGCTGACGGTGGTAATATATTCTCCACCCTTGTTGCGCTTGTGATCCTTAAACGCTTCATCCTTGTAAAACATTTCGCCTACAGTACGGTATCCGTGCTCGTCCATGCGCCGGACGTTCTCGCTGACTGCGGCAAGAAGCTTACCCTCTTCCTTGTCATTCGGGTTCTTTCTGTTAGACTTAAATCCGCGTCTTTGCGATATGTGAATCAGTATCCGTGCTAATTCTGTGTTGCTTATCGGCTCATCAAGCGCTTTCACGCGAAGCGCATAAACATCGGGTAATTTGCCGTCAAACAACGTTGCCAACTCATCATCGGATAATAAGCCGCAGGATAGCATTAATCTTTTGATTCGCTCGTTTCTGTGACGGTGTCTGCGCAGGCGACGCCTCGAGCTGCGTGCCTCTCTTCTGGGCGCAGCGAGTGACTTTCCCGTTTTGGGCTGTTCTGCCGCGTCAAATATTCTGGAGCCCAGGCCTATTATTCCGCATGGTCTCTCCTCGGAGTCAAGAGCAAGCGTTGCCCATCCTACAGATGTTATACCTATATCAAGTCCGATTGCATAGGGGCGCATAAGAAAGCCTCCTTTATTATGTAGTATTATTATTTTACATCACATTTTGTGCAATGGCAAGAAAGAGATATCGCCCCGCATAAGCGAGGCGATAGAGCTCTTCGGTTTGTTACCTTATTATAGTAATTGTCCGATAGTTCTTGGTATGGTATAAGAACTGTTTTCATATTACAATAAAATATTCTGAAAAGCAAGCTTTTTGTGCGTTTTATTTGCGGCGTCCTACGAGCGATTTTGAAGTAAATTCCCTAGTTTTTTACACCTCCCCCGAAAAAGCTCAACATTTCATTAAAAATAACACTTCCCATCGTTGGATCTTCACTCCCAACTGATAGGAAGTGTTAGTCGCTTCAGCCAAAACAATAGGTCGCCATGACTAGTCGGCTATCATTGAAAGACTGAACTATAGGTCGGTTTTTCTGCGGCAAACAAAAAGCCGCAGAAGCTTGCGAGCTCTCGCTTTTGCTCACCGCACGCCCTGTTTCTGCCTCAGGCTCAGGCAGTCGGCGATCATGGCGATGAACTCGGAGTTCGTGGGCTTGCCCTTGATGTTCGACACGGTGTAGCCGAAGAACTTCTGCAAAACCTCAATGTCGCCCCTGTCCCATGCGACCTCGATCGCATGCCGGATGGCTCGCTCGACCCTCGAGGGCGTTGTGTTGAACTTCTTGGCGACCTCGGGGTAGAGCACCTTCGTCACGGCGTTTATGATGTCCATGTCGTTGATGGTCAGGATGATCGCCTCGCGCAGATACTGATAGCCCTTAATGTGCGCCGGAACGCCGATCTCGTGGATGATCTCGGTGACGAGCGCTTCAAGGGATGCGTCGTTGGGCTTTGACTGCACGACCGGCTGCTTTGCCGCGCTGATCTGGCGGATGCGGTCGAGCAGCGTGACAATGTCGCAGGGCTTGGTGACAAAATAGGCTGCGCCAAGCGCCGCACACTCGGTGATGATCTTGTCGTTGTAAAAGCCGGACACGACAAGCCCCTTGGTGTCGGGGCTGGCCTCGGGCAGGCGGCGCAGCACCTCGATGCCGTCGAGCTTCGCCAGGATGAGATCGAGCACCAGCACATCGGGCTTGGTCTCGGCCACCATGGCCAGGGCGTCGACACCGTCGCCGATGCAGCCGACGAGTTCAAGATCCTCCTCGTTGCGCACGACCTCGGTCATCAGCCGCCTGAAATCGTCATTTGTGTCAGCGATAAGTACACGGGTTTTGGTTTCCATAATTAATTATCCTCCAGTGGTAGCCGAAATGGCACTTATGTATTATTTAAGCAAAAACAACCGCTTTTGCGATATAAATTTACCATATTCGGATACTTTTTTCGCACGAATATTGTCGAGCAACTCAGGAAATTGTTGACATAATTCGACGTGGCGAATGTTACAATTTGATGAACGATGCTATTATTTTGCATCATATGTCGAATGATGTCAATACATTTTATGTTAAAATAAGTAGTTAACTGTATATAGCGTCTTAACATGGCTCATTCGGCAGGCTCTGAGCAGTGAAATAACGCCGCCGCGGGCTCCATTTTATGCGGCAAAAATCACGCTGGGCAGCCATTATAAAGCACCCTAGCAGCGGGCATCGGCAGCTGAAGGATCGACGCTTTTCCGACGGGAATTTCGGCCGGGGCGCAGTGGCTACCGCGGATAAAAATGTCAGTATTTTCAGTGGTCTGCGGCACCCCGCGGCCTCTCCCGCGAGACAGGCAAGCGCTCGGCTCGAGAGCCGCGGCACGACCGCGCGTGCTGATGCATGCAGTTCTGTGCAGCAGGCGGCGGCTGCGCAAATTTTGTGCATTCCGTGAACACTGTTTGCCAAGCCTCGTGCCGCGCCTGACACCGCTCATTCAAGCGCGTTTTTGGGTCGCATCTTTATACGCAAGCCGCCGGATTTTTGGCTATATCTGGCAAGTTTTGTAACTTTATTGTTACCAATCGCATTTTTGATCAATTTACGGCGCAAAATATGTAGGTTTGTAACCATTTTCGCCTCAATTTTGTCGAAAAACACTGCTTCCACGCGTTTTCGCGCGCCAAATTCGACAAAACCTGCGCCGGTTTTCGCCAATTCGCTCCACAGCAGGATTTGAAAAAACACCAAGGACGGGCAGATGCCCGTCCTTGGTGTTTTTATGCGTTTGTCAGATGACTGAAGTTTTAATTCTCGTGTCACCTCAAAAATCCTTATCCACCGGCAGGAGCGGCCAGACTGTGTACAGGTCGCAGTCGATGTGGTCGTCGGGCAGCGAAGCGCCGAACAAGTCCTCGTCGGACATGAAATCCGTCATTTCCACCTGCGGGTTATTGCCGTTGCCGAGCACGACCACAAAAACGCCGTCACTCACCGCTATGCAGTGTCCGTGCATTTTCGATGCGGTGCTCGTGCCGGTGTTGTATTTTTCAAGCGCCCGCCACTCGTCGAATGTCGCATTGCTTTTTTGCAGCTCATCGAGCTTTTCGGCCATGGCATCATGCTCCACGACCTCATTCAAAACAAGGCACTTTGCTATCTCGAGGCTGTCGGGGTCAAAGAACACGAACGCCCTTGAGCCGTCGTCAAACAGCAGCACCGCATAGGGTTTGTACGACTGCCTGTACTCCTGCGGGGCACGCACGCACTCGACATTGAAGCGCTCGGCAAGCTCCTTGAGCGTGTCAAAGCGGCACGCGCCGTTTTCATCTATCAGCGTGTCTTTCAGCTCGCTGTCGTACACCTCGCTCACCAATTCCTGCGCCGGTGTAGTGTTGTCATAGCTCACTTCAAACCCGTAGCCTGCAAGCGCAGCGCATGCTATCAACGCAAGCAGCAAGCATATCATGCGACAGTTTTTCATCATGTTACCCCTTATTCGGGAGCACAAGTCGGTAAGCGGCAAGATCGGGCGGTATCGAAATTATGGGGAACGGCTCGGGCGGGCAAGAGTGCCAATCGGGTTTGCCGACTATGCCCGACACATCCTCGTCCGGGCGGCTGAGCAGGCAGCACACACCCTCGTGCGTCAGCAGCCAGAAGAATATGCTTCCGTCGGCTCGGTAAAAGGTCAAGTCCTCGGGGTTGCCATTGCTGTCTGTCCACCCGAACAGGTCATCGACCGCATTGAGCACATACTCCCTCGTTTTCTCGCTGCACGGCAGCACCGCCGTGTCGCTGTCGTCCACGGGGCTAATGTGTGTCTCGGGGAGAGCAATTTTGCCGCCGCAAAAGCGGGTGCTGAACGAGACATGCGAGCAGTATCTGAAGCAGGTGTCGATAAGCTCGGCATAGTCCTGCCCGCCGACGGTCAAGTCCACGCCCCGCTCGTCGTCCCAGTCAGTGAACCAGTGCAGCTCGACCCCGTTTTCGGCGTTTATCTCGGCCACTCGCCTGCCCGCCTCCGCCGCCGCATCGTTAAGGCTGCGGAAAACAGCGTCCATGTCATTGTGATGTGTCATCTCCCCGCCTCCTTTGCATTCAGTTTTCTAACAGGCTCTGTTATCCCCCCTAATTTACCATGATTTCCTAAGCACGTCAACATAGGCGATATGTGGACTAATATTGCCAAGCTCTTGCAATTTTTCGTAATTCGTGGTACAAATATAAGTTATAATAGTATTGCTGCGGACATTTTGTAAAATGCCGTCCGCTTATGCCGTTCGGCGTCTGATTTTTCGCCGAAAACGATAGGAGATAAACATGGATAAGCGTCTTTTGCTGGCAAGCCCCCACATGTCGGACGAGGGCTATGAACTTGAGTATATTCATGATGCGTTTCAGAAAAACTGGATCGCGCCTTTGGGTGAGAACGTCAACGAATTTGAAAAAGCCATGGGCGCTTACATAGGCGAGGGCTGCCCCGTCGCCCTGTCCGCCGGTACGGCGGCGCTGCACCTTGCGATGATACTCGCGGGCGTGAAGCCGGGCGATACGGTGTTCTGCCAGAGCCTGACCTTCTCGGCCTCGGCAAACCCCGTCGTCTACTGCGGCGCAAAGCCGGTGTTTATAGACTCCGAGCGCGAGACTTGGAACATGGATCCTGCCGCCCTGCGCCGCGCGTTTGATCTGTACGGCACGCCCAGGGCCGTGGTCGTGGTGCACCTGTACGGCAATCCCGCCAAGCTCGACGAGATATCCGCCATCTGCCGCGAGCATGATGTCCCGCTTATAGAGGACGCCGCCGAGGCGCTCGGCTCTGCATACAACGGCAAAAAGTGCGGCAGCTTCGGCGAATACGGCGGGCTGTCGTTTAACGGAAATAAGATAATCACCACCTCCGGCGGCGGTATGCTGCTGTGCAAAACGCAGGAGGAGGCTAAGCTTGCCCTCAAGCTTGCAACGCAGGCTCGCGAGGATGCGCCGTGGTATCAGCACGAGCTCATCGGCTACAACTACCGCATGAGCAACATCTGCGCCGGTATCGGCCGCGGTCAGATGAAGGTGCTGCCGCTGCGTGTGCAGCAGAAGCGCGCAATTTTTGACCGCTACTGCGAAAAGCTCGCCGGTCTGCCGCTCAAAATGCAGCCTGAGCTCGACTGCTCCGAGCCGAACCACTGGCTGTCGGCTGCACTGCTCGACGAGGACTGCGGCGTTGCGCCCGCCGAGCTGCTGGCTCGCCTGAACGAGGCGAACATTGAGGGTCGCCATCTGTGGAAGCCCATGAACATGCAGCCGGTCTTTGCCGACTGCCCCTTTGTCGGCGTGAGCGATGCGCCCGTGTGCGATGACCTGTTTGCCCACGGCGTGTGCCTGCCCAGCGACACGAAGATGAGTCCGGACGACGTTGACCGTGTGTGCGCGGTCATCCGGGGGATGTTCTGATGCAGCACAAGGCCGGGTTTTATGAAAAGTACATAAAGCGGCTGCTGGATATCGTGCTTTCCGGCTGCGCGCTTATCGTGCTGTCGCCGCTACTTTTGGTGACGGCGATCCTGGTGCGCGTAAAGCTCGGCAGCCCCGTGATATTTTGTCAGGAGCGCCCGGGCAAGGATGAAGAAGTTTTCATGCTGCACAAGTTCCGCAGCATGAGCGACGAGCGTGACGCCAACGGCGAGCTTTTGCCCGATGAGGATCGCCTTGGCCGCTTCGGCAGCGCACTGCGCTCGACGAGCCTTGACGAGCTGCCCGAGCTGTGGGACATCTTCCGCGGCAAAATGAGCATCATCGGCCCGAGACCGCTGCTTGTGAAGTATCTGCCGCTGTACAACGCCGAGCAGCACCGCCGCCATGCCGTGCGTCCGGGTCTGACCGGCTGGGCGCAGGTGCATGGGCGCAACCTCGCCTCGTGGGAGGAGCGGTTTGCGTATGACGTGGACTATGTCGACCATATAAGCTTTGCGCTGGATGTGAGGATAATCTTCATGACCGTCCGCTGCGTCTTCGCCCGCGAGGGCATCAGCGCCGAGGGCAGCGCAACGATGGAGGCGTTCACGGGAACGGAGGTCGCTGCGCATGAGTGAGCAGGTCATCGTAATAGGAGCAAGCGGTCACGGAAAGGTCATAGCGGATATCGTCCTCAAATGCGGCGATACGCTGCTTGGCTTTTTGGACGACTGCGAGACGCTCCCACCCGAAGTTATCGGTATCCCCGTGCTCGGCAAGGTCGCCGAGTACGCAAAATATCCGGAGGCATCTTTTGTGATAGGCATCGGCAATTCTGCCGTCCGTGAAAAGATCGCACTTCGCCTTGACGGTGTGCGCTGGTACACGGCGGTACACCCCGCCGCAACCGTTTCTGAGCTGGATACGCACATCGGCGCAGGCAGCGTAGTCATGGCAAACGCCGTCGTTGATCCGTCCGCCCATATCGGAGCGCATTGCATTGTAAACACCTCGGCTGTCGTCGAGCATGACGACCGCATCGGCGATTTTTCGCACATTTCCGTCGGCGCAAAGCTCGGCGGAACGGTCTCCGTCGGGGCACACACCTGGGTCGGTATCGGCTCGGCTGTCAGCAACAATGTGACCATTTGTGACCGCTGCATGATCGGTGCGGGCGCGGTTGTGATACATGATATCAAGGAGAGCGGAACATATGTCGGAGTTCCTGCAAGAAAAATCAAATAAGCGAATTTTGGTGCTCGCCAACAACGATGTCGGGCTGTACTGCTTTAGAAAAGATCTGCTGGCGGCACTTTTGAATATGGGGAACGAGGTTTATATCTCGCTGCCGGACGCAGAGCTCGTCCCGAAGCTAACGCAGCTCGGCTGCCGGTTTGTCGACACGCCCGTTGATCGCCGGGGTATGAATCCCGTGCGGGACAGCAGGCTGTTTCGACAGTACCGTGCGATGCTCAGCGAGGTCAAGCCCGACCTCGTCATTACATACACCATCAAGCCCAATATCTACGGCGGCATGGCCTGCCGTATGGCGCACATTCCCTACGCCGTGAATATTACCGGCCTCGGCAGTGCGATCGAAAACGGCGGCTGGCTCAAAAAATTCGTGCTGGCGCTGTATAAGCCGGCGCTGAAGGCCGCAAAGGTCGTGTTCTTTGAAAATGCTGGGAACAGAGACACCCTCGTCGCCACCGGCGTCGTGCCGCAGGGGCGCGATGCGGTGCTCAACGGTGCGGGCGTGAATCTTGACGATTACCCCTGCCGGCCCTACCCGCAGGACGGGCCGGTGCGCTTTCTTTTCGTGGGTCGTGTCATGCACGAAAAGGGCGTGGACGAGCTGTTTTGCGCCGCAAAACGGATGAAGCAGGAGCTCGGCGACAATGTGGAGTTTCACTTTGTCGGCTCGTTCGAGGAGGCCTACAAGCCCGTCATGGACGAGCTCGAGGAGGCTGGCGTGGTCAAGTACCACGGATACCAGTCTGATATGAAGCCGTTTTACGCCATGGCAAGCTGCGTCGTTCTGCCTTCGTATCATGAGGGCATGTCAAACGTTCTGCTGGAGGCCGCCGCCTCCGGTCGACCGCTCATAACAAGCGATATCCCCGGCTGCCGCGAGGCGGTGGAGGACGGCGCGAGCGGGCTTCTGTGTCCGCCGAAGGACGCAGATGCGCTCTATGACGCAATGCAGCGTTTTGCCCGGCTGCCGGTCGACAGCCGAGCCGAAATGGGCCGCTGCGGCCGCCGGCTTATGGAGCGGAAGTTCAGTAAGACCGCCGTCGTGGCGGAGACTATCAAACACCTGGAGATCTGAAATGCGTCAGTTAGTCATACTCATGCTCATAGCGGTCGTGCTGGCATGGAGCGAAGATCATGTTACGCTCGGGCCGCCCGACCCTGCTCGGCGGCGCAGGCGCATCTTCTGCACCGTGCTTCTCATCGTGCTGCTGGCGGGCTTTGCCGGATTGCGGACACGCTGCAATGATACATACGCATATCGCCACGCCTATGAGCTGATAACGGAAAGCTCATGGGACGAAGCCGACAAGAGCATCGGCTCGAACCCTCTGTTCAACTGGGTCAATTACCAGCTCAAAATGGCCGGCGTATCCACGCAGAATTTCCTGATGTTCTGGGCGTTTCTGACCGTCGGCTGCTACATTGCCTTTGCGCGCAGATATTCCGTTAATTATCCGCTGACGGTTTTCCTGCTGTTTACCACAGGCTGCTACACCTTTGCCTTTGCAGGCATCAAGCAGGCCGCGGCTGTCGGCATCGCCGTCATCGCCGTGACGCTTGCGCTGAAAAGAAAGTGGCTTTTGTATATAGCTGCCGTGGGTGTTGCAACGCTCATCCACCCGTATTCGCTCATGTATCTGCTCGTGCCGTTTATGGAGTTTCGGCCGTGGACGAAAAAGACCTATTGGATGCTTGCGATATTCATCGCGGCGGGCTTTATGCTGCGTCCGCTGATCGGCACGGTCGTCGATATCACGACGATGCTCGGCGAGGAGTACACAGCCTCGTCGTTCACGGGCGAGGGCGTCAATGTTTTCCGCGTGCTTGTCTGCAATGTGCCGCTGGTGCTGTCGTGCATCTATCGCAAGAGGCTGTTTGCCGACAGTTCGAAGGCGGAAAATCTTATCATGAATCTGTCAATGCTCAACGGTGCGATAATGTTCGTCGGCCTGTTCGGCACGGCAAACTACTTTGCCAGACTCGCAAACTATTTTTTGATCTTCCAATCGCTGTCGCTGCCGTGGATGCTCAAGAAGATCGGCGGCAAGGGCAGCAGGGTGCTGACCCTGCTTATGATACTGGGCTACGCCGCATATTTTTACTACGCAAACGTTATAAATCAGCCGTTTGACCTGGAATTCGCGCGACTGACTGTGTCGGAATACTTTGCACTGCTGGGAGGGTGATGGATGTCTCCGATCCGCATTTTACAAGTTGTTACCCATATGGAGCGTGGCGGACTTGAGTCCATGCTCATGAATTACTACCGTCATGTTGACCGCAGCAAGGTGCAGTTTGACTTTTTGGTGCACCGTCAGGAGCGCGCGGCATTTGACGATGAGATCGAAGCCCTCGGCGGCAGGATATACCGCCTGCCCCGACTTGTGCCGTGGAGCAAGAGCTACTTAACAGCGTTGGATCAATTCTTTGATGAACCCTCGGAATATAAGATCGTCCATGTTCATCAGGATTGCCTGAGCTCCGTGATATTGAAGGCCGCCGCGCAGCACAATGTTTCCGTGCGCATTGCCCATAGTCATAACGCCAATCAGGACAAGAACCTGAAGTATCCGATCAAGCTGTGGTACAAGCGAGAGATCCCCAAGTATGCCACCTGCCTGTTCGCCTGCGGAAAGGATGCCGGCGACTGGATGTTCGGTGGTGCACCGTATCAGATCATTAATAACGCCATTGATGCCGCTGCGTATACTTACGCCCCCGCAAAGCGTGCGGAGGTGCGGCAGCAGCTCGGGCTTGGCGACGAGCTGGTCGTCGGCCATGTCGGCAGATTCAATCCGCAGAAAAATCACCCGTTTTTGCTGGAAGTTTTTGCGGCGCTGCTCAAGAAAGAGCCGAACGCAGTTTTGCTCTTAGTCGGCGGCGGGGACGACATGCCGAAGGTGCAGGCAAAGGCGCAGGCGCTCGGCATTGCCGAGCATGTCCGTTTCCTCGGCGTGCGCAGCGATGTTGCCGAGCTCATGCAAGCGATGGATGTGTTCGTATTCCCGTCGCTGTACGAGGGACTGGGAATTGTAGTGGTTGAGGCACAGGCTTCAGGTTTGCCGTGTGTCGTTTCGGAAGGAATTCCTCCAGAGGCTTATTTGACAGACCTTGTCATTGCAGAAAAGCTATCCTCCCCGACCGACAGTTGGGTGGAAAGAATCCTCTCTTGCCGTGACACCCCTCGCATCGACCGCCACGCCGAGATCGCCGCCCATGGTTTTGATATCACCACCGAGGCGGTAAAGCTACAGGAGTTTTATTTGAACGCTTATGAACAAAACAAATGATCCCATTCTCACGATCTTCACGCCTGCCTATAATCGGGCACATACCCTGCCGCGCACATATGAAAGCCTTTGCCGCCAAAGCTGCAAGGACTTTATCTGGCTGATCGTGGATGACGGCTCTGCGGACAACACCGCCGAGCTGGTGCGTGATTGGCAGAGCCGTGACAACGGGTTTGATATCCAATACATTTACAAGGAAAACGGCGGCATGCACACGGCGCATAATGTCGCCTACGCCAACATCCACACGGTGCTGAACACCTGCATCGACTCGGACGACATGCTGGCAGATGGCGCGGTGGAGAAGATCCTGTGCAAGTGGGCCGAGGTCAAGGATGAAGGCTATGCCGGACTTGTGGGCGTTGATGCCGATTTTGACGGCAACATCATCGGCAAGGGCTTTCCCGATGGGATGACCGAAACCACCCTCTCAGGCTACTACGCAGCAGGCGGTGCGGGCGACAAGAAGCTCGTTTACCGCACGGATGTCATCAACGCATATCCCGAGTATCCCGTGTTTGAGGGCGAAAAATATGTCAGCCTGGCCTATAAATATCTTCTGATCGACCAGGACTACAAGCTTGCCGTGCTCAACGAGGTGCTCTGCAATGTGGAGTACCAGCCGGACGGCTCCAGCAACAACATGTTCCGGCAGTATCTCAAAAATCCCAAGGGCTTTGCCTTTTGGCGCGTGGTGAAAATGCAGCATCCCGAGTCGTTCAAGCGGCTGGTGATGGACTGCATCCACTACTGCTCCAGCAGTCAGATCGCCGGAAATCGGAATTATATAGCGCAGTCCCCGAAGAAGCTGCTGACGGTTTTGTGCACCCCCGCCGGCCGGATGCTGACGGGGTATATCAGGAGAAAGGCTACATGAAACCATCTATCCTCATCTTCTCACAGGCTATGGAGCTTGGCGGGGTGGAGCGCAGCCTGCTGGGGCTGCTGGACTCCATCGACTACGGCCGCTATGACGTCGACCTTTTTCTGATGCGGCACAGCGGCGAGTTGATGCCGTACCTGAACCCCAAGGCGGAGCTTTTGCCGGAGCTTGCGCAGTACGCCTCGCTGGCCGTGCCGATGGCCTCGCTTATCAAAACGGGGCAGCTCGGTGTGCTCTGCGGGCGGCTTGGCGGCAAGCTTGCGGCGCAGCGCTTTGATAAGCAGCACCCCGGCAACAAGCCCTCCGTGACCGCTCTGACCTACAGCCACAAGTACACGCTGCGTTCTATGCCGCAGATCTCCGATAAGACCTATGACCTTGCCGTCAGCTTCCTGACACCGCACTACTTCGTGCGGGAGCGGGTCAAGGCGAAGAAATACGCCGCGTGGATACACACCGACTACACCGCGCTCAACTTCGACCGAGCGTCAGAGCTCGACATGTGGGGCGGATACGACGCTGTCTGCGGCGTGTCCGAGCAGGCATCCGAGAGCTTTAAAACTGCTTTCCCCGAGCTCGCCGGAAAGGTGCAGACCATCGAAAACATCCTGCCAAGAGAGCTTATCCGCAAGCAGGCGCAAGAGCCGCAGGAGGATGTGCCGACAGACACGGGCAAAGTGCTGCTTTCCGTCGGCCGCTTCTGCGACGCAAAAAATTTCGACAATGTGCCGGATATCTGCCGACGCTTAGTCGAGGACGGCCTTGATGTGAAGTGGTATCTCATCGGCTACGGCGGCGACGAGGCGCTGATCCGCCGGAGAATCGCCGAGGCCGGGATGCAGGAGCGCGTCGTTATCCTCGGCAAAAAGGACAACCCCTACCCCTACATGCGCGCCTGCGACCTGTATGTGCAGCCGTCCCGCTACGAGGGCAAGGCCGTCACCGTGCGCGAGGCGCAGCTGCTGGGCAAGCCGGTCGTCATCACGAGCTACGCCACCTCCGCCAGCCAGCTTGAAGACGGCGTGGACGGCGTGATCGTCCCCATGGACAACGCGGGCTGTGCCGCCGGTATCGCGGCTCTGCTGCGTGACCCCGAGCGGATGCAGCAGCTTTCGGATAACTGCAAAACACGAGACTATACAAACAGCGCCGAGGTCGAGAAGATCTACGCGCTGATGGAGTGAACGATGGACATTACAAAGCGCGATTCAAAGATGCTCAAGGGCGTGGCGATACTCTCCATGCTGATGCTGCATCTTTTCTGCCGAAGAGAAAACCTGCCCTACACCCCGCTGCTGTGGGTCGGAAACACACCGCTTATCTATTACTTCGGTCTGTTCGGCGATATCTGCGTTGCGGTATACTGCTTCGTGAGCGGTTACGCCCACTACATGCAGTCCTCCAAGGCGCAGCTGCGGCAGCGGTGGACGCGTCTATTGCGATTTATGATCCCGTTCTGGATAATTGCCGTGCTGTTTTCGCTGCTCGGCATGCTTACCGGGAACGCCACGATCCCCGGGAGCTTAAAGGAATTTCTTCTTAACTGCCTGACCGTCAAGAACAGCTATAACGGTGCATGGTGGTATGCAAACACCTACATACTGCTGGTCGCCTTGCAGCCGCTTTCTAAGAAATTCGCAGAACGCTGCCCTGCGTGGCTGGTGCTGCTTGCGGCATTTGCGTTTTATGTCGTCGGCTATGGTATCCGCTTTTGGAGCTGGGGTGCCTGCGACTCTGTCGTCCTGTCGTGGATCGTCACACACATCGGCTTGCTCGGCACCTCGTACCTTCCCTATGTCATCGGTATGCTGTTCTGCAAAAAGCAGGTCATTTCTTCGCTGCGGCAGCGCTTAGCCGCTATAAAGGCTCGCAATATATATATATATATATTTACAGCATTTGCCTTTGCGTGCATGATCATCGCCCACGGCATCGTGCCGACTCTTTTTGTGGCGGTCATCACGGCGACGGCAACCATCACGCTGCTTTGCATTTGCCCGCTGCCAAAGCCGACGACCGATCTGCTGTGCTTCTTCGGCGAGCATTCCACGAACATCTGGCTTGTCCACATGTTCTTCTATACGGTGCTGTTTGACGGCTTCGTTTTCTGCGCAAAGTACCCGATCCCTGTTTTCCTGCTGCTTTTGGCAGTTTCTCTTGCATCGTCTTATGTCATCAAATGGTTGAGCAAACCGATTTTGAAGCTTGTGAGGTAAACCTATGATCCCGAAGATCATCCACTACTGCTGGTTCGGCCGAGGTGAAAAGCCGGAGCTGGTGAAAAAGTGCATCGCCAGCTGGGAAAAGTTCTGCCCGGATTTTGAGATCCGCGAGTGGAACGAGGATAACTGCGACTACCTCGCCATGCCCTTCATGGCGGAAGCCTACGCCGCAAAAAAATACGCTTTCGTGTCCGATGTCATGCGCCTGATCGCACTCGAGCAGTATGGCGGCGTGTACTTCGACACCGATGTCGAGGTCGTGCGGGATATCTCGCCGCTGCTGGACGACGAGGGGTTCATCGGGTTTGAGAATGATCAGTTTGTCGCATCGGGCTTAACGATCGCGGCCGTGCCGCAGCACCCGGTCGTGCAAGCCATGATCGAGGAGTACAAAAACCTGCACTTCACCAACGCCGACGGCAGCGTGAACGCCGTGGGCTGCCCGCACCTGAACAGCGATGTGATGGAGCGCTTCGGGCTCGTGCGTAACGGGCAGGAGCAGGTCGTGGCGGGGATACATGTCTACCCTGCCGATCGTTTTAACCCGCTCGACAGCGCCACCGGCAGGCTTAACAAAACGGAGAACACTTATTCGATCCACTGGTACTCGATGAGCTGGCTGCCGAAGCATGTGCAGCTGAAAACAAAGCTCGGCCGACTGGTGAGAAGAGTGGTGAAATAGATTAAAAGAGAGAGTATGCTGTATGGTATCAATCGTTATTCCGATTTATAACGTCGAGAAATATCTGGAGGATTGCGTGAATTCCGTCATTTCTCAAACATATCGAGATTTGCAGATAATCTTAGTAGACGATGGGTCAACGGATTCCAGCGGGGATATTTGCGACGTTTTTGCGGAAAAAGACGAAAGAATTCAGGTCATCCACAAGAAAAACGGTGGACTTTCGGATGCCAGAAACGAGGGAACAGCTGCGTCAAGAGGCGAATTTATCTTTTATCTTGATAGTGACGATTATTTGGAAAACAACGCCGTGCAGGTTTTGCTTGAGTATCAAAATGCACATCATGCAGATGTAGTTGTGGGCAACTATTTTTACACCTACGATGACCATGAAGATGTTGCTGCAAACAAAGAGACCGAATGTCAAGTGCTCGACAAAACGGATACAATAAGGCAGCTGATGTCTGGTGATATCCAGACATTTGCATGGGGAAAACTTGTTCGGGCGGAAATAGCAAAACAGCACGAATTCCCCGTCGGCATGCTTTTTGAGGATCACTTTTGGACACACCTAGTATTTCAGGACAGTAACGTTGTCGCTTGTATTCCGCAGCCGCTTGTCCATTACAGGCAGCGTCAAAGCAGTATCTCTTACACGTTTACAGAAAAGCGTTTGGATATTATCAAAGGCTGGGAAGCAAGAATACTGTTTTTGCAGGAAGAATATCCGGAACTGGTTGAGATGTATCTTGAAAGGTGCGCTAAAGATTCATTGAATTTAGCGTGGTTAGTATTAACGCGGATGAAAAAAAAGAAACGACAAGGATTTTTGAAAATACAACTGTTTGTTAAAGAAAATGAATTGTGTGAAAAATGTCGTGGAAATACATACAAACTAATAAAATCTTTGGAAGCTAGTGCTTTTTTATATGCTTGTATGGCAATTGGATTAAAGGCATTGGGGAGAGAAATTCAATGATGGATTGGGAAAAAATAGAATTTATGTTTGAGGAATTACACAAAGAAAATTTTGAATATGTGATTTTGCGAAATTATGAAGAAATTGATGAAGACAACTTTTATTTGTCTGGTCATGCAGATATTGATTTTCTTACGAGTAGCGGAAAGAAGTTCGCAAAAATAATAAAAGCGGTTCCTAGATTTATCGAAGATGATGGAATCCATTATAAAGTTATGATTGCTGGAACAGAAGTGGTAATTGATGCACGTTCTGTTGGAGATGGTTATTATGATTCAAGATGGGAAAAAAGGATGCTTTTAAATCGGGAGATGAAAGATGACCGGTTTTTTGTCACAGATAGTATAAACTATTATTATTCGTTAGTTTATCATGCGATATTACAGAAAAAAGCATTGACGGATGATTATTTGAATCGATTAAATATTATGGCACATAATTTGGGAATACCAGCAACAAATGAACAGCAACATTTAAGGGCACTGAAACAGTTTATGGAGAAACACAACTATTTTTATACAGATCCATATGATATTCATGTCCCGCTGCGTAAAGAATTAATTGATGATGCGATGTTAAAAAAACAGAAAAATGTAATAATAAGGGATGTAAAAATAAAAGCTCTGCAAACGGGCAGTAAGATAAAACGAACAATTTTAAGAGATAACAGGAGCATATGATGAAAGTTCCATTACATTTGCTATCTGATAATTTTATAAAAACAAAGCATATTACCGAGGAAACACCATGTACGATAAAAGAAATTGATGCAAGATCGTTACTATGCGCTAATAGATTGGATCTTGCAGCCAAAATTGCATATATAGAAGCGCGTGAAAATAATGCGGATATGGAGTTTGTAAGAGAATTATATAAAAAACATATCGAAGCTTTTTCAGAAGGGTATTTTATAGAACCTGGAGATGAAAACAAAACATCTATAGAGCAGTTTTTTGTAACCTTCGATCAATTGATTGATGATTATAAAATGAATGGATTTAATGCGCAGAAATCCTTAATTCCTATTGGAAAAAATAATGTTATTTTGGATGGTGCGCATAGAACAGCGTGTGCAATATACTTTGGAGGAAATGTTTCAGTCATTGAGTTTCCACAATTTGAGGTTAGTTTTAATTATTCTTATTTTCGCACCAGACGATTAAGTGAAGAGATGCTGGAATATATGGCATTAGTGTATAGTAGATATGCCGTTATGCCACTTTATATGGCGTGTCTTTGGCCTGTGGCGCAGCAGGCTAAACGTTCAGCTGCTTTAAAACGGATTGCTGCTGAACACAATATAGTGTTAGATACATCTGTGGTGTTAAATAATAGGGGACTTCGCAATTTTATGATTCAGGTGTATCAAAATCAGGATTGGATTGGAACTGCGGAGAATCACTTCTCGGGGGTATTAGGAAAGGTTGATGAGTGCTTTACGCCAGGATGTACAACGGAAGTTATTCTCTTTGAAAATGGCACATTGGAAGATGTGTTGAGCATGAAAGATGACATTCGGGAAATATTTCAATTAGGCAAACATGCGATCCATATTTCTGATTCTAATGAAGAAACGAAATTGATGGCATCGTTATTATATAATGAAAATTCTCGTCATGCATTAAACTATGGGAAGCCAGATATGTATCCTGAACGGTTTTATGAAATGGAGTTCTATAAAGGGACTAGCACTAACTGGGATTTGAATGCTACGCTGGCTTATTATGGAATTGCGGATGTGGGAAAAGTTGAAGTTACCGATTCTATGGTAGATGCTTTTAATCCAAGAAGTTATTTTACATATAACGGAATGAGATTTCCCGCGTTTTCCTATGTAAAAAGAATAAAAAAATCACTAGATGGAGAAGCGGGAAAAGAATTTGATAAGTTAATAAAAGCTGTTGATCGAAATGAACGCAAGAGGAAAATAGAAGATCTAAAGACAAGTGAGATTTGGCGTATTAGAAAAATGGAGCTATATTGTAAGCAAATAGCTATGCATATTACAAAAAAATTAGGTGTATATGATATGATTTATAAATTACGACATAGGTGATAGGATGAAAAAAAGGCTATTATTCGTGATTGAGTCTTTAACATTGGGGGGAGCAGAAAAGAGTCTTGTAACCTTGTTAAATTTGTTAGACTATGACAAGTACGATGTGGATTTATTGTTATTTGCTCAGGGAGGAGCATTTCAGGAACTACTTCCCTCGAAAGTAAATTTGCTTCCTATTCCGGATTATTTTGAGTATAATTGTATTCCGTGGAGTAATTTTGCTAAAAAGGCAAAACATCCTCGAAAAATGGTAGCGCAATTGAGATATTCTTTATTATTACGTATGAGGAATTTTAATCATATAGAAAAGGCAGTATTGCTATGGAAGAGCAGCCACAAATGTTTTGACATATTGCCACAAAGATATGATTTTGCAATTGCCTATGCACAGGGACTTCCTACCTTTTTTGTAGCAGAAAAGGTCAACGCAAAAAGAAAAGCGGCGTGGATCAACGCGATCTATCGTCCGCAAGGTGCATACTTAGATTATATCAAGCCGTTTTACAGCAAATTTGACTTTGTTAACGCAGTTTCGGATACCGTTGCACAGCAAATTCAGGAGACATTTGCTCTGCCACCCAGCAAAATCACGCATATCATGGACATATTGGATACAGATTTTGCAGCAAAAATGGCATTGATGCCGTCAAATGCAGATAAAGAGATGTCCGGTACCGGAACCAAGATACTGACGGTCGGCCGTCTCTCGGCGATGAAGGGATATGATCTGGCAATTGATGCAGCCAAACGCCTTGTGGAGCGAGATGTTGATTTCACATGGTATGTAATTGGTGAAGGGGAACTCCGTGAGAAACTGGAGCGACAGATCGCCGACAACAACTTACAAGGACGCTTTGTGCTGCTGGGGAGCCGAAGCAATCCATACCCCTACTTTAAGGCTTGTGATCTGTATGTTCAGCCTTCAAAATACGAGGGATTTGGCATTACGCTGGCCGAAGCAAAGATGTTCCATAAGCCGATCGTAACCACAAATTTTGAAGCTGTGAGTGCGCAGTTTACTAACAGAAAGAACGGCTTGATAGTGGACATTTCGGCGCAGGGAATCGCCGATGGCATTATGTTGATGCTTACTGATGCAAAGCTGAGAGACAGCTGCGTATGTAATTTGAAGGCAGAGAAAGTTGGCAACGCAGAAGAAATCGAAAAGTTCTATAAATTGATTGAGAGCTGATCATGAAAAAGTTGTTATTTATGTTAAACACCATGAACATCGGTGGTACGGAGAAATCATTTCTGAATTTGCTCGGTACATTGTCGCCGGAGGAGTATGATGTCACTTTGCTGCTTTTGGAGGCTACCGGCGGATTCATGGAGTATATTCCGTCGTGGGTTCATGTTGAGACCGTCACGGAATATGCCGAAATAAAGCCTGAAATTATGAATCCGCCGATGAGCGTGGCAAAGCAGTATTTTCGGGAGCACAAAATATGGCGTGCGGCGAGGTTGCTTGCCGGACATCTCTTTTATAAGCTTACAGGCGATAGAACACCATATTTTCGCATTGTAGGAAAAGGGAAAGCTCGACTGCAAGAGGAGTATGATGTTGCGATCGCCTATGCAGGCCCGTTCGATTTCCTGACGGTATATGTTTTGTACTATATTCGAGCAAAAGAAAAAGTGCAATGGATACACTTTGATGTGAGCAAAATTCACTTTAACACAAAGATGTGCCGCAAGCTGTATCCCCGATTTGATAGGATCAATGTCGTTTCAGAGGAGGCAAGAGCAGCACTGGTGGAGAAGATCCCGGAGATCGCCTCAAAAACAAAAACAGTGCTGAATGTAGTGTCAGCCGAACAATGTCACATGATGGCGGATATGGGCGACGGTTATACTGACGAAATACCCCCCCGGGTATACGCATCGTTACGGTAGGCCGCTTATCAAAAGAAAAAGGTCAGGATATCATTCCGGAAGCAGCCGCATGTCTGAAAGAAAACGGCGTTAAGTTCAGATGGTATCTGGTGGGCGACGGCAAGCTCAGACCGGAAATTGAGCAAAAGTGTGATGAGTATGGCGTACGCGACGATATCGTCTTTTTAGGTACAACGCCGAATCCTTATCGGTATTTGAAACAGGCGGATCTGTATGTCCAGACATCAGTCCACGAGGGCTTCTGCATTACTCTGGCAGAGGCCAAGGTGTTTGAATTGCCTATTATCTCGACAGACTGTGCGGGAGCTCACGAACAACTAGATGGCGTTGCCGGCTGCCATGTTGTTAAAAGAAATGTGCCGGAAATCTGCGATGCAATACTTAGGGAGTTGAAAAAATAGTATGCCTGAAATATCTATTATCGTTCCTGTTTACAATGTTGAAAACTACATACGACGCTGTATTGATAGCTTACTAGCACAAACCTTTACGGATATCGAAATTCTTTTGATAGATGACGGCTCTAAAGATACCAGCGGCGCTATCTGTGATGAATACGCCTTGATAGACGGCAGGATAAGGGTAATTCATAAGACAAACGGAGGTGTCAGCTCGGCGCGAAATGTTGGCTTAGATAATGCAGCTGGAACATATATCATGTTTTGCGATCCTGACGACTATGTTGAACTGACATGGTGTGAAAGAATGTATGCTGCAATTGAGCAGAGTGGCGGCTTTTTTGCCTGCTGTGGCCACAATCGCGTTACAACCTCTGGAAAAATCGAGAAAACAAAGTTCCTTCAGGTGGATACCTCTGACGCTGCAAAAACGCTTGTAGAGTTATATAAAAAATACGCTCTTTCAAATGTATGTTTCAAAATTTTCAGCCTTGTAATGATTAGAAATAATGATTTGCACTTTGATGAAACAATTTCCAATGCCGAAGACACAATTTTTACCCTTCAATATTTGAAATTACAAGTCTGTTGTATGGGGGTTGTCTCTGACCCGCTATGTAATTATGTGGATGATAGACCTCAAAGTTTAACTAAGAAGACAATTCCAAATCACTGGGCTCTCGCTTGTCGCGTGTCTAATGAGGTGCATATGACTATGCAAGCATATGGGGTAGATTTTTCTGAATATAAAGATACATATTATACTGCGATGATTCTTACAATTATGCAGTCGCTTAATATGCTTTTCAATTACAATATCTCTAGCCGTGAAAAATTTGTTTTGGGAAAAAAGATTCTACATTCAGATGAATGCCGTGCTGCATTCAAATACGGCAAATTTAATGATGTGCATCCAATATATAGAATTATATTGCAAACACGTTGCTTCACATTGGTGTGGCTTTTCCACTGGGCTGTGATAATCAAACATCGTATGATAGGCTAATTTACATGCAAAACAGTACAAAAGGTTTAAAAAACATTGCGGCCAACATTGCGGCGCAGCTCGTGACCCTCTTGTTGGGAATCATTATTCCCCGCCTTATGCTGGTCAATCTGGGCTCAGAAGCAAACGGACTTTTCACCTCGATAGGAAATGTTCTGGTCTATGTTGCGTTGCTGGAAGCCGGAGTCGGCGCAGCAGCAACACAGGCGCTCTATGCTCCGATTGCCAAAAACGATCGGACAAAGGTTGGCGAGATCGTCGCTGCTGTTGACCACTTTTATAAACGCACAGGCAGATGGTATTTTGCTGTCATTCTTCTGCTGACATTCGTTTTCCCTTTTACATTTGAATCAACGCTCCCCAAATGGCAAGTCATGGCAGTTATGTTCCTGAGCGGTCTGCCGGGTGTGATAAAATACTACTACCAAGGGAAGTATGTAATCCTGCTCAAGGCAGAAGGCCGCAGCTATGTCCTGACAAACCTCTCAATTGTCGTGAACATTGCGACAAGCGCCGCAAAAATTGCTCTGCTGCTTTTAGGCTGCAATATCGTTGAGCTGCAAGCTATGTATTTGCTTTTCAATGTAGTACAGGTTTTTTTCATCCTGTTCTATGTCAAAAAGCATTATCCGTGGCTGAGCAAAAAAGCAGAGCCGGACTATTCCGCAATTTCTCAGAGCAAAAATGCACTGGTGCATCAGGTATCAACCTTGATATTTTTTAACACCGATGTCCTGCTCCTTACATATTTTTGCGGTTTGAAGACAGTCAGTGTGTACTCAATGTATACCATGCTGTTCGGGATTATCACTACTGTTGTTGCGAACTTTGGCGGAGCGAACTTTATCCTCGGGCAGACATTTAATACAGACAGAGAAAGGGCGCTGAAGCTTCTTGATGTCTATGAGATATTCAACATGGTTTTGACCTTCAGCCTCTTCTGTATTGCCAATATTTTTATTCTTCCGTTTATGACGCTGTACACCAGCGGTGTTACGGATATTAACTACATCGACAAATATCTGCCGTATTTGATCGTTACAACGACCCTTTTGTCTAATGGGCGCGGTTCTTCCTCACAGATCATTGAATATGCAGGTCACTTTAAGCAGACACAATGGCGGGCTGTTCTGGAATCCGTCATTAACATCGTTGTTTCACTGGCCTGTGTGTTTAAGTTTGGCATCTACGGTGTTCTGTTTGGCACGATCGCTGCGCTGCTGTATCGCACGAACGATATGATCATCTACGCCAACAGGCGGATACTGCATCGCAGTCCGTGGAGGACATACCGGCGGTGGCTGGTCAATTTGGCGCTGTTTATTGCGCTGACGCTGTTGTCCAAGGTCGTTTTCGCCAACATTGCGCTCAACACTTACCCGAGGATCATTCTCTGGGCGGCGATAACCTGCGTCGTTGTGATACCGCTGTTTTTCGCCGTGGCATCGCTGTTCGACAAAGAGACCTATCGTTACGCCAAGCAGCTGGTCTCCCCGCATCTGAAGCGGGCTTTAAACAAACTTAAGAGACACACCCAAACAGAAGGATAATATGCTTCACTACATCTACACAAGGCCGATCGGCTGGGTCGTTGGGATCGCGGTGACGGGGCTCGTCGGGTGGGGCGTAGCGGCGGCGCACATAAGTACAAGGCGCTGGCAGCGGGTCAACCTGCTGCTTGCAATTTTAGCGCTGGCAGCGATCGTCTATGCGACCGTGCTCAGCCGCACACCCGGCGACTATGGGCTTATCCTCACTCCTTTTGCCAAGCTTGCCGCGGCACGGCGGCAGCCGGAGCTTTATCGCGAGATGCTGATGAATGTCTTCCTCTTCTTCCCGCTGGGGCTGACGCTCTCAAACGCGCTGCCGCGGAGGTGGTGCCGTTGGGGCAGGCTCGGCCTCACGGTGCTCTGCGGCTGCCTCGTGAGCGCCTGCGTCGAATTTGCGCAGTACCGCTTCTCGCTCGGCCTCGCGGAGACGGACGACGTCATCTGCAACACGCTCGGGGCGTTTGTCGGCGCCTGCTCGCTGCTCATCGCCCATGCCATCGAAAAATCCAGAGAAAGGGTTCCGAACATGACCCTGACAACGACCGAAACACAATTTTTGCACATCGCCAAGGCCGCCGTCTCGGGCGGGGCGCTGCCCACCGAGGAGGTGGATTGGTCTGCCATTTTCGCGCTGGCGAACCAGCAGAAGCTGCTGCCGATCCTGTTTGAGGCCGCCCGCAGAGCCCCGGCCGCGCAGGAAAACGCCGAGCTTTTTGCGTCGGCAAAGCAGCAGGTCATCGCCCAGGTGCTGAGCCAGACGGTGCGCTCGGCGGAGTTTGCGGCGCTCTACTGCGCTCTGCGCGACGCGTGGCTGCACCCCATCGTGGTCAAGGGTCAGCTGTGCAGCCGTCTGTACCCGCTGCGCGACCACCGCATCAGCGCCGACGACGACCTGTACATCCCCGGCGGCGAGTTTTTCGCCTGCCACGAGGCGCTGCTGGCGCACGGGCTTGCGACCGCCACGCCCGACGACGAGCTCGCCGCGGCAGACGAGGTGACCTACACGAAAAGCGGCAGCCCGCTTTACATCGAGCTGCACCGGCATTTGTTCGATTCCTCCGAGGACGCGCACGACGAGCTGAACCACTTTTTCGCAGACCACAACACCGTCGAAATTGACGGCTACCTCGCCATGCCGCCGCACGAGCACCTGCTGTACCTGATTCTGCACGCGTACAAGCACTTTGTGCGCAGCGGCATCGGCCTGCGGCAGTTTTGCGACATCGGCCTGTGGGCGCGAGAGTATCACGCCGAGATCGACTGGCAGCGCTTGCATGACCAGTGCGCCGGTGTCCATGCGGCGACATTTGCCGCGGCGGCGTTCAAGATCGCGCGCGAATACCTCGGCATCGAGTTTGACCTGCCTGCGCCGTGGGACGCTTCCATCGACGCAGAACCGCTGCTGCACGACACGCTGTGCGGCGGCGTGTACGGCACGAGTGACTACACCCGCCTGCACTCGTCGACCGTGACGCTAAACGCCGTCAAGGCCAGCCGCACGGGCGAAAAAAGCAGCGTGCTGCGCTCGGTTTTCCCGAAGCGCGAGTACCTGCTGAGCCGCTACCCGTACCTCAAAAAGCGCCCGTACCTGCTGCCGGTCGCGTGGGCGCAGCGCATCGCGCACTACACCGCCGAAACGCAGTCTGACTCGGAAAGCAGCGCCTCGGGCTCGCTCAAGCTTGCCAAAGAGCGCATTGAGCTGATGCGGCAGTATGATGTTATCGACTGAAATGACTACCTGAGAGGAAGAAAGCATGGATAGCAAACGAAACTACGGCATAGACCTGCTGCGTTTGGTGCTGATGTACATGGTATGTATGCTGCACACCTTGGGGCAGGGCGGCATCCTGCGCGCTTGTGAGCCTGGAACGGCGAAATACGGGGTCTTCTGGTTTATGGAGATCTTGGCGTATTGTGCGGTAGACGGCTTTGCGATAATCAGCGGCTACACCGCCGCCGACAAGCCCCGCAAATTTGAAAAACTTGCCGACATGTGGTTTCAGGTTTTCTTCTATTCCTTTATCGTGACCGCTATACTGACGGCAGCCGGACTGAATCCGGACTGGAGCGTGAAGGAGCTAGTTAAGTGCGCCCTGCCGGTCACCTTCGGGACTTTTTGGTATTTCACCGCTTTCTTTGCCCTGTTTTTTGCGATCCCGATATTGAATCGTTTCATATTCTCTGTCGACGAAAAGACCGCAAAAACCACATTTGTGCTGCTGGTCGTCCTGTTTTCCTGCATGGAAGTTTTGGGCGGAACATTCAAGACGCAGGGCGGCTATTCTGCTTTGTGGCTGATGGTGCTGTACTGCATCGGCGCTTTGGCAAAGCGGGGAAAAATTTTCGAGCAAAAGAAGTCGTCGGCACTTATTGCCATATGGGCAGCATGCATACTTGCGGCATGGTGCGTCCGGGTCTTCCTCGGAAGCGACCGATTGACGAGCTATGTGTCGCCAACGATCCTCGTAAGCGGTTTGATCATGGTCGTACTTTTCTCTCGACTTCGGCCAACGGGAGCCATCATTTCAAAGCTCTCGCCGCTGGCGTTTGGCATATATTTATTCCAGCTCAGCCCCGTGATTTGGAAAAACCTGCAAGGGGGAGGCGGCGTTTGCCGCCAAGGCAAACATCGTCGTGGGCGTAGTGTACGCATTTGCCGTTGCGTCGCTGATTTTCTTATCCGGCCTGTTCGTCGAGTTCATGCGAGCTAAGCTTGCAAAGCTCATGCGCATCCCTGACCCGAGTCATAAGATCGTAGAGCTGGCAAAGTGGGCACTGCGAAAAGCGGTAAGTGTGTTAAACTGATTAAGCAAAAAAGCAGATGCATGATATGCACCCCAAAAGCTAAACGCCTTTGGGGTGCTGTTTTGTTTGCATATTAAGTTAACGGTTCGGAACATTCTTGCCGCGGCTTTGCTGAGGCAGGCGCTACTCAAGGTATTTGCTGAGATCCATCCAATCCGAGAGCGGTCTTTTGCTCTCGCCGTAGCACTTGTCAAGATACAGATTGCGATATGGATTATACAGCTTTCTGGCCTTCTGCCTCTTCTCGTAAAGGTCGGCGTCGATCGCTGCGCACGCCCGCTCCAAAAACGTGCCGCCGGACGAAAGCTCAGCCTCCTTGCAATGGATGACGAGGTCTATGAAGAAGTCCGCCTCGTCTTGCAGGTGCTTTGCCTTCCTGTGCGGGTACATCGCAAAAATTTCATCATATTTTCTTGGCAGCTGATCTAAGTTGACGGGAGCCGAACCCTATCGTCTGTCAGTGTGCCCTTTCGGTGCTTTT
>CAVGBM010000066.1:0-21745 GCA_963627445.1 Oscillospiraceae bacterium
TCGCTGAACGGCTTTTCGAGGCACTCGGGGTGCTCAAGGATGTACTTGAGAAGTCTCACGCTCTTGGAGTAGTAGTAGCCGTCGGCAATGCGCTCGTCAATGGTAAGACCGAGGTCAACGCTGTTTTTAAACTCGACATTGCCCTCGTCATCGTAGAACGGGCGCTTTTTCGTCTCGCCCACGATGACAAACAGCGAGGCTGTGCCCCAGTTGCTCAGATGATGGTAGCCGCTGCGCAGCTTGATAGAGCCGAGGTTGGACAAAATGACGGAGGCGTAGTTGAGGTCGGTCTCTATGAGAAACTGCGGCACGAGGCCGTGTCTGTCGAGCCAGCGGAGGATCATAAAGATGAACTTGAGTATGGGGCGGGGTATCTTCCTGAGGATATCCATAGCGTCGCTCGAGGCATCGCCGCCGCCCTTTTTGACGGTGGTTATCTGCTTGTACAGATCCTCACGCAGGGTGTCGATAGTGGTGCTTTCGTTTGCGTGGATAAATGCCAGCCCCTCCTCGGAGGTGTCGTTAAACTGCTTTTTGACGACGAATGCTGCACTTAAGTCATTGCGCTGATACATGTTCTTGTTTGCGATGAAGCGGTTGAGCTTGGGCCTTAAAACGATGACCTTGAGTATCGCCGCAACTATGATGTGGAAAAGGGTAAACTTAAACTCGGGGTTTTCGGCATTGCGCTCTGCAAGGTATGTGTCGACATTCGTAAGGTCGATGCGCTCGGATATATACGCCTCATTGTCGCTGCGATTGACATATATCATCGGCATGATGATATGCATGCTGTCGATGTCACGCAGAAGCTTTCCGTCTTTGCGGTCGCCGAGGCGCCTTTTGGTGTCGCTCATATTCTCTACCTCTTTGTAAACTATTTTTAGGATTATGTATAGATTTTAGCACATAAACCCGAGATGTCAAGAATATATCTCTTGACACGGACAAAGCCGTGGTATACATTCAAATGTAAAATGTTTTGTAAACTGTTTTGAGGTGTGTTGGTATATGGGATTTGTGGACATTTTCCTTATCGGCGTTGCGCTGAGCATGGACGCCTTCGCCGTGAGTATCTGCAAGGGACTGTCGGTGCAGAAGGTGCAGCTTAAGCATATGCTCATCGCCGGACTGTATTTCGGCGTGTTTCAGGCGCTCATGCCGCTGACGGGATATCTTCTCGGCTTCAAGCTCGAGCATTTTATCCAGAGCATCGATCACTGGATAGCCTTCGTGCTGCTGGCACTCATCGGCGGCAATATGATAAAGGAAGCGCTCGGCAAGGATGAGGAGGAGCACGACGCAAGCTTTGCGTTCAAGGCCATGCTTCCGCTTGCCATCGCAACGAGCATCGATGCGCTGGCTGTCGGCATAAGCTTTGCGTTCCTCGGCGTTGATATCGTTCCGGCGGCGCTGCTTATCGGCGTTACGACCTTCGTTATCTCGGCTATAGGCGTTTGGGTCGGCAATGCGTTCGGCTCAAGGTATAAGTCAAAGGCAGAACTCGTCGGCGGTGTCGTCCTCATACTCATCGGACTTAAGATACTGCTCGAGCATCTGGGAATAATCTAAATGTTAGCTAAGCTCAAAAACTACATTTCCATAATCATAATGCTTGCGCTCATCGCCGTTGTCGGCGTGCTGCTGTTAACGGGCGTTTTGGATGTCGACGAGATAATCAATACCGTCCAAAGCAACAAGCCCGTGGCGCTTTTAGCGATACTGGCGCTGTTTGCCGTCAAGGGCTGCTCGATGGTCATCCCGTTTGCGGCGGTGTGCATCGGGTCATCGCTGGTGTTCGACCTCAAAACGGCGATGGCGGTAAACATAGTCGGCACGGCTATCTGCGTTTCGGTTTCGTATGTCATCGGCAGGTTTTCAAAGGAGCTGACCTTCGACAAGGCGATAGAAAAGTACCCGAAGCTCAAGAAATATTTCGACAATGCGGGCGAGTGCAGCTTCACCTTCTGCTTTGCGCTTCACACCCTGCATCTATCAACCGAGGCGCAGGGCGTGCTGTTCGGGCTTCTGCGCACGCCGTATTTTGCGTATCTTGCAGGCTCAATGCTTGCGCTGCTGCCGAGCCTTGCGTATTTTACCGTCCTCGGCGATGACTTTGATCTAAAAAACCCGCTGATTTGGATATTCATCGCCATTGACGCACTCACTATCGTCATCGGACTTATCTACGCAAAGCGCAATATAATAGACGGAAAAGGTAAAAAGGACAGGTCTCCGTGACCTGTCCTTTCTCATTGCAATTATTATTGCAGCATCTGACTTGTGAACACGATATCCTCGCTGCCGATGCCGATGATATCGCCGGTGAACAGCCGCTCCTTGCGCTCAATGCGGCGGCCGTTGAGATATGTGCCGTTCGTGGAGTTTAGGTCCGTCAGGTAATAGTGCGAGTCAATGTACTCTATCTTGCAGTGCACCCTCGAGACCTTCGGGGCGGAATAGATAAAATCGCAGTCTGCGCCCCTGCCGAATATCCACACGGTCTTGCCGCTTCTCGGTGCTGCGGCGGGGACATTCACGGTTTTTTCGCCGGGATTATGAAAGAAGTCGAAAAGCTCCTTGAATTTTGCGTCAGCCATACTGCTCCTCCGAAATAAGCCTATTCTTGTGTCCAGTATAGCATATGATTTGCCGTTGGCAAACATAAAATCAAATTTTTTGCGCCGACATGTAAATTTCCTGTTCAGGCTGCACGCCGTCGTTGAAATTTTGACATTTTTAGTGTAAACTACAGTTGAGATTTTATCTTTAGGTGAATGCATGAAAAAGATCGCACTGTGGGAGGCAAAGCATCCCAAAACGGTACTTTTGCTTGCACTGCTCCTGCTCATTCCGGCGCTCATAGGCTATGTCTGCACGGGCGTTAACTACGACATTTTGTCGTATCTGCCGGATGAACTGGAGTCCATGCAGGGCGAGCGGGTGCTCGATGAGACATTTAATACGGCCGGCATATCCATCGTCATAACCGAGGATATGCAGCCTAAATATACCCTTGCGCTCAAAAACGAGATACTGAAGGTCGACGGCGTTGCCTCGGTCATATGGGTCGACACGCTCGCCGATATCGGCATACCCGCCGACGCGCTGCCGGATGTGCTGAAAAATGTGTTTTACAGCGCCGACGGCACAAAGACCATGATGCTCGTGCGCTACGACCCCGCGGGCGGCGAGGGCAGCGACTTGAAGGCCATTGCGCAGATAAAGACGCTCCTGGGCGAGAATGCGTTCATGAGCGGGCTTTCGGTCATCGTTGACGACACGAGGGAGATATGCGACAGCCAGGCACCGCTGTATATCGCCGTTGCCGTTGCGCTTGCGCTTGCGGTTATGGCACTCATGATGGAGTCGTGGTTCCAGCCGCTCATCGTCCTGCTGTCCCTGGGCATCGCCGTGCTGTACAACATGGGCACGAACTTCTTCCTCGGGGAGATATCGTTTATAACCCAATGCGTTGCGGCGGTCCTGCAGCTGGGCGTTACGATGGATTATTCCATCTTCCTTATAGACCGCTACTCCGAGGAAAAGGAGCATTACCCTACCCGCGAGGAGGCCATGGCCGCCGCCGTCACCAAGAGCTTTGCAGCCTTGGCGGGAAGCTCGCTGACCACGGTGTTCGGCTTTCTTGCGCTGTGCTTCATGCACTTAAAGCTCGGCTTTGATATCGGCTTTGTCATGGCAAAAGGCGTTGTGTTCGGCATACTCACGGTCGTGTTCGTCCTGCCAGCCATCGTGCTCATTTTTGAAAAGCAGATACTAAAATACCGCCACCGCAGCTTTATTCCCGATCTTACGAAGGTAAACATGTTTACGCTCAAGCACAAAAAAGCCTTCGCGCTTTTGTTCCTGCTGCTTCTGGCACCGAGCTATCTCATCCAAAAGGACATTGACCTTTACTACAGCATGAACAAGGCGCTGCCCGGGTACCTCACCTCCATGCAGGGCTTTGAAAAGCTCAAAAACGACTTTGATATGGCATGCACGCAGTTTATAATCGTCGACGACACCATTCCGGCGGCAAAGCTCATGGAGATGGAGTCAAAGCTTGAGAACATGGACGGCGTGAGCTCGCTTTTGGCGTATAACTCCATCGTCGGACCCGCGATACCGGACGATATCCTGCCGGACGAGATCATGGAGCTTTGCAAGCAGGACGGCCTGCAGCTGTTCTTGGTTAACTCCAAATTTGACCCCGCAACGCCGGAGCTTACGGCGCAATTGCAGCAGATGGAGCAGATCGTTAAAAGCTACGACCCCAACGCCTACATAACCGGCGAGGGTGCGATAGAGCAGGGCCTTATAGACACCACCGATCGCGACTTTGCCGTCACGGCGATACTCTCCGTTGCGGCGATATTTATCCTCATTGCCATTGTTTTCAGATCCGTGACGCTGCCGATAATTTTGGTGCTGTCAATTGAGCTTGCAATTTGGCTGAACCTTTCGCTGAGCGTTATTATGGGCAAGGAAGCGTCGTTTGTAGACCCCACGGTCATAAACTGCATCCAGCTCGGCGCAACGGTCGACTATGCAATTTTGCTCACCACGAGATTCCGCGAGGAGCTTCGCTTTGCGCCCAAGCAGGAGGCCATGCTGAAAGCCGTCAAAATGGCGCAGCAGTCGATATTCCAAAGCGCAGCCGTGTTCTTTGCGGCGACCTTCGGCGTGTATGTCGTGTGCGATATCTACATCGTGCGGGGCATGTGCGCATTGCTTGCAAGGGGCGCTATCATAAGCGAATTTGTCATCATACTGTTCCTGGCACCGTTGCTTACCGTGTGCGAGGGGCTTATCGCAAAAACCACACCGAGCTGGCGGCTGCCCGCTCAAGAGGAGGACTGACCATGAAAAATAATATGCCGAAAAGAGCGCTGAGCCTTGCTCTGGCGGCGGCGCTGCTTGTGAGCGCGTGCTCCGGCTGCTCAAAAAAAGAGGACGACCCCACGCCCGAGGCGACCGAAAAGCCCAAGCATGTCGAATATAAGCTCACGGACGCTGCCGTCACGAAGGAGGAAACGGTGTTTATAAACATCTCACCCTCCGGCGAGGTGAAGAAGGTCAATGTCACCGACAGGCTTCACACCGACATGCCGCAGGTTAGGGTGGAGGATAAAACTGACCTTAAGGATATCGCCGATGTCAAGACCTTCATCGAGCCTGTTATAAAGGGCGATAAGCTGTATTGGGACATGGACTCGACAGATCTTTACTACAACGGCGTGAGCGAAAAAGAGCCGCCCATGAGCGTGTCTGTCAAGTATTATCTTGACGGCGAGGAGATAACCGCCGACAAGCTTGCCGGCAAAAGCGGCGATGTTAAAATGACCATCACCGTCAGCAATAAGCTCACCAAGAGCGTCAAGCTCGGCGGCAAGAGCTATTCAATGCAGTGCCCCATGCTGTTTATAGGCGGCATGATAATGCCCGAGGAAACCTTCAGCGAGGTCAATACCGACAACGGCGTCATCCTCGGCGACGGCGCGCATAAGCTCGTGTGCTTTATGGGCGTGCCCGGCATGAGCGAAAGCCTCGGCCTTAACAAGGTCGGCCTGTCGGCACTCGGCAGTGCGCTTGGCCGCAGCAGCTACTCTGTAACCTGCAAGGCAGAGAATTTTACCCTTGGCAACATGATGTTCGTCGCCGTGCCGTTTTCGTCCATTCGTGCGCTCGGCTTTAAGGATGTTTCCGTGAGCGTTGACGGCATGAAGGATATGCTATCTGACCTTGAAAGCCTCATGAACAGCTTCGCCTCGCTCGATATAAACGGCATGATACAGGTGCTCTACGGCAATGCCGAGCAGATAGAAACGCTCATAAATGCAGTCGGCGACGCCTCAAAGCTTTATGAGGACAACAAGGCGCTCATCGATATGCTAAATAAGTATATAACCGACGGCAACCTCGATGCACTAGAGCGGGTGCTCAACGACCTTGAGAAGATAGATACCGACAGCATCGGCCAGCTTGCAAATTATAAGCCGTTTAAAAATCTTCTGACGCTCATATCAAAGCTCGACAAGAACCTCGGCAGCCTCGTGCAGTTTACGGAGGATTACCTCAAGATAGCGCCGATATTTGAGGATATAAACAATGACCTCAAAAATGCCGAGGTCAAGAACGCTATCGATAACCTGCCGCAGACGATAAAGAAGCTGCGCTCGCTCGTCAATGTCCTGCGCCAGAGCGAGGATCTGCTAAAGCAGACCACCAAGGTGTTCAATTCCGAGAGCATCAAGAAGATAATGGACTTTACAAATTCTCTGGAGACGAACGAGAGCCTCAACAAGCTCACCAAAGCCCAAGCCCAGCACCTCGCCGAGCGCATGCAGGCATGGCTCAACTTCGGCGAAAGCTACAGCATCTTCACTCAGCGCACCTCAAACCAAACCTCCAGCGTCGTGTTTGTGTATAAGGCAGAAGCGATATGAAATGAGCAAAGCCCTGTAAGGCGATCGCCTTACAGGGCTTTGCAGTGAAGTTGTTCGCTAACGCTCACGATGAAGTATTTGCTTTGCAAAAGTGAAGTTTGATGCTTCGCATCAAGTGAAGTAAAGTTGATCCACGCACGCCCGCAGGCACTTTACTCGCCGTAAGGCGTACTTCACGCACGAAGTGCACTTAACTGATTCCGAAGGGATCAACTTAACTGAAAAAAGCCAAGTCTTTCGACTTGGCTTTTTTCTTGGCACGCCGCAAGGGATTCGAACCCCTGACCTTCTGGTCCGTAGCCAGACGCTCTATCCAGCTGAGCTAGCGGCGCTTATCGCTTTGCACCTAGATATACTAGCACAGCAGATGGATAATTGCAAGTGTTTTTTGCGGATTTTAGTATTATTTTTTCAAAACCCGCAGTTTACATGCCTATGGAGCTCGAAACTGCGTCGACGACCTCACCCATGGTTTTAAGGGTCTTGCCGATGATATTCTTGCTGGTTTTCTTGCTGCCGGTCATCGTTGCAACTGCGATGCTGCCGACTGTTACGCCGATGCCCATGCCGAGTAAAAAGTTTGATTTCTGCATTGTTTACACCTCCGTAACATAGTATGTCCATAATTGCTTTGCTACATCGCAGTAATATGTGCTATAATAACTACATATTTTCAATTTGGAATTTGAAAGGAAGAACCATGAGCGTAAAAATTTTGGCCGTCGGCGATGTCTGCGGCGAGCCGGGCCTTGATTATTTGAATAAAAACCTGCGCAGGATACGCAAGGAGATGGAGCTTGACTTCGTCGTCGTCAACGGCGAAAACGCAAATGTCGTCGGCATAACGCCAAGGCAGGCGGACATGATATTCCACGCCGGAGCGGATGTTATAACCCTCGGCAACCACACCTGGACACGCACGGAGCTGCGCCCGTATCTTGACGAGCGCCGCAAGATACTGCGCCCTGCCAACTGCGCGCCCCAGTGCCCGGGCAGAGGCATCGATGTGTACAAGACCTCGTTCGGCGATGTGTGCGTCATGAGCCTTATGGGGCACTTTACCCTCGACACGAACACAGATAATCCCTTCGTCATCGCCGACGGCTACATGGAGGAGATACGGGAGAAGATCATCCTCGTCGACTTCCACGCCGAGGGCACGAGCGAAAAGCGTGCCATGGGCTTCCTGCTTGACGGCAGAGCCAGCGCAGTTTGGGGAACGCATACGCATGTGCAGACCTCTGATGCTGAGGTTCTGCCCAACGGCACGGGCTATATAACAGACCTCGGCATGACGGGCGCAATTTACTCCGCCATCGGCATCGACCCCGAGCAGTCGATAGGTAAATTCATGGGCGATCCCCCGAGACGCTACGATTCGGCCAAAGGCCCCGCCAAACTAGAGGGCTGCATTTTCGAAATTGACCCCGAGACGGGAAAATGCCTTAAAGCGGAGGGGATAAGACTCAAATGAGCAGGATAAGGATACTCCACGCTGCCGACCTGCACCTTGACTCGCCCTTTGAGGGCTTGCCCGCCGCAAAGGCGACGCAGCGCAGGCAGGAGCAGCGTGAGCTTTTGAAAAAGATAGCGCATACGGCCGAATCAGAGCAGGTGCAGCTCGTTTTGCTGGCGGGCGATCTGTTAGACTCCGACAGCGCGTACACAGAGACTGCCGAGGAGCTCGTGTGGGCGCTAGGCAGCATGAGCGTGCCCGTGTTTATTTCTCCCGGAAATCACGATTTTTATTCGCGCCGCTCGCCGTATGCAAGGCTTGCGTTTCCAGAGAACGTACACATTTTCACCGAAAACCGCATCGAGTGCGTCGAGCTTGCGCAGCTTGGCGTGCGGGTGTGGGGCGCAGCGTTTACGGATAAATATTGTCCCGCGCTTCTGAGCGGCTTTTGTGCCGAAAAAAAGGACAATGTTTTAGACCTCATGTGCATCCACGGCGAGGTCGGCAAGGGCATGCAGTATGACCCCATAACGCCGCAGGATATCGCCGCCTCGGGCATGGATTACATAGCACTCGGGCACATACACCAGGCCTCCGGCCTGAATAAAGCGGGCAATACATACTACGCATGGCCGGGCTGCCCCGAGGGCAGAGGCTTTGATGAGTGCGGCGAAAAATTCGTATATATCGTCGATGTTTCAGGCACCGACTGCGAGTTAAAGCCCGTGTCGCTTGCCGAACGGCGCTATGAGATACTGCCCGTCGAGCTTGACGGCAGACAGCCGCTCACGACGGTGGAGGAGGCGCTGTCCGGCGATACCGAGAGCGATATCTACCGCGTGATACTTCGCGGCGAAACGGACGAAGCGCCGGATATAAACGCACTGCGTCAGGCGCTGGAGGGCAGGTTCTATAGCCTCCAGCTTCGGGATGAGACCGTTCTGCGCCGTGATATCTGGGAAAAAGCCGGTGAGGACAGCCTGCGCGGCCAGTTCCTGCAGCGACTCAGGGATGCATACGACAAAGCAAAGGATGAAACCGAGCGTGAGCTCATCGTTCAGGCGGTGCGCTGGGGTCTGGCAGCTCTGGACAAGCGTGAGGAGGTGGTCACTCATGACGATCAATAAGCTGACGGCATCCTTCGGCAAGCTCTCCGGCGAGAGCCTTGAGCTACATGACGGCCTCAATGTCATCTGCGCGCCGAACGAGAGCGGCAAAAGCACATGGTGCGCCTTCGTCCGCGCGATGCTCTACGGCATTGACAGCTCCGAGCGCCAAAAGGCCGGTCACCTGCCGGACAAGCTGCGCTACGCCCCATGGTCGGGAGCGGCCATGCAGGGCGAGATGGAGCTCACCTCAGGCGGCAAGGATATAACAATAACGAGAACAACGAAGCTGAAATCCGCGCCCATGCGCGAGTTTTCCGCCGTCTACACGGGGACGAATGTGCCCGTCGACGGCCTTGACGGCAGCAATGCCGGAGAGGCGCTCACCGGCGCATCAAAAGAGGTTTTCCGGCGCAGCGCATTTATCGAGCAGGGCTCGATCGCCGTCACCGGCAGCCCCGAGCTTGAAAAGCGCATAAGCGCGATAGTCTCCACCGGCGACGAGGACTGCTCGTTCACCGAGGCGGACACACAGCTGCGCGCGTGGCAGCGCTCACGCCGATTTAATACCCGCGGCAAGCTGCCTGAGCTTGAAAAGCGCATGGCGGACACGAAAAACCGACTTGCCGAGCTCAATGCCGCCGCAGCGGAAAGCGAACGGCTGGCAGAGCAGCTGGAGCAGGGCAGACAAAATTGCAGGCAGCTTGAGACTGCCGTGACCGAGAGCCGCAAGACTGCTCGCCGCGATGTGCTCGCGAACCTGCAAAACCTGCGCAAGGATATAAACGCCGCGAGCGATGCGCATGAGGCTGCCGCCCAAAAGCGTGACGACTGCCGAGCAGCCCTCAGCGGCAGCGTTATCGGCGACAGAAAGCCGCAGGAGGTCGAGCCCGAGGTGAAGGCGGACATTGCCAAGTGCCTTGAGCTCAAGGCTGCGTCCGAGAAAAAGACAAGTCCCGCTCTGCCGGTTATCATGCTCGTGCTGGCGCTTGCGCTCATCGCGGCGGCAATATTCGCCCTCCCCGCGAGCTTCAAGGTCTATGCGCTCGCAGCGGGCGGCGTGCTGCTCGTGCTGGCGGCGGTTTTGTACGCAAGGCTCATCAAGGCCAGAGGCACCGCGCACGATGCCGGACGGCAGTGCAAGCTCTTGCTGTCAAAGTACAAGGCACCGGATGAGGACGGCATAAAAGCCTGCTTTGATGAATATCTGCGACTGCACGATGAATTTACGACGGCCGACGAGGACGAAAAGCGCAAGGCAAGAGCACTTGCTCGACTGCGCATGTCGCAGGAGGCGGCCGAGGCGAGAACGCTTCAGGATCTCGACTTCAGTACCGGCGACAACGAGGCTGCGCAGCTAAAGCGCGAGCTTGACGCTGCTCAGCGCAGCTGCGACCTGCTCTCGGCGCGCATTTCCGAGATAAAGGGACGCATCGAAACGCTCGGCGACCCGCTGGTGCTCGGCTCGGAGCTTAAAAATATGGAGAGCCTGCACGAGACCATGCAGGCGGAGTTTGACGCGATAGCCCTTGCGGTCGAGACGCTGCGCGCTGCTGATGCGGACATCCAGAGCCGCTTTTCGCCCGAGCTTGGCAGGCTTGCGGCGCAGTACATGTCCGTCGTCACCGACGGCCGGTACGAGAGTGTGCTCATAAACCGTGACTTTACCGCAAAGACCAAGCTCGCGGGCGACACCGTGCCGCGCGAGATGGAGTACCTGAGCGCCGGAACGCTCGACCTCATGTACCTTGCGGTGCGCCTTGCCGTGTGTACGCTGGCGCTGCCGGAGGGCGCATCGTGCCCCCTGATACTCGACGACACGCTCGTTAACCTCGACGCTGAGCGCACCGCCCAGGCAATGAAGCTCCTCGGCGAGATAGCCAAGCAGCGGCAAGTCATCCTGTTTACCTGCAAAGAGATATGAAAAAATTGCGACCCGTTTGGGTCGCAATTTTTTCGTTATCGCTCCGTCCAGAACATGGAGTCGTCATTTTTTATCCACTCATCGACATCGACTATCGTGAACTTATCCTTGCCGGTGCGGATGATGACCTTGGCGATGCCGGCGTTTATTATCTGGCGGCGGCACATGGAGCAGCTTGTCGCGTTTGTCAAGAGCTCATGGGTCTTTGCATCGCGGCCGACAAGATACAGTATCGAGCCTATCATGTCACGGCGGGAGGCGGAGATTATCGCGTTTGCCTCGGCGTGCACGCTGCGGCACAGCTCATATCGCTCGCCGGAGGGTATCTTCATCTCGACCCTTGCGCAGCGGCCTGCGTCCGTGCAGTTTATGCGGCCTCTTGGCGCACCGTTGTAGCCGGTGGAGATGATCTCGTCGTTGCGGACGATTATCGCGCCGTACATGCGCCTTAGACAGGTCGAGCGCTGCAAAACAGCGTCGGCGATATCGAGATAGTAATTTTCCTTGCTTGTGCGGTTATCCATGGTTGCGGCCTCCGAAAAAGTAGTGCTTTAATTTTACTCACTTTTGGCCGTCTCGTCAATAGGCTTGGTCTCAATGTGGTTGCGCTTTATGTGGTTGCCGAGTATCTCGGACACCTCGGAGATGGTGACGAATGCGCTGACATCGGAGTCTTTGATGATGCGCTTGAGCTCGTTTACCTCGACACGGGTGATGACGCAGTACAGCACCGTCTTGCCGCTGCCGGAGACCAGACCCTCGGCGTTTATAAATGTGCATGTCCTGCCGAGCTTTGCATAGATAGCGTCGGCAAGCTCGGCTGCATGCTCTGTGATTATCATCGCGGCTCGTGCCTGGTTCATGCCTTCCTCAACGAGGTCAATGATCTTAAAGGTGATAAAGTAGGTCAGCAGCGACAAAAGCGCTCTGTCCCAGCCAAAGAGCAGACCCGCGGTCAGGTAGATGAAAATGTTTATCATGAAGATAAGGCCGCCGGTGGACACGCCGACTTTGCGCGACAGCAGCATTGCGGCGATCTCGGTCCCGTCAAGGCAGCCGCCGTAGCGCAGCACCAGACCAACGCCGACACCCAGCAGCACACCGCCGAACACAACGGCCAGCAGCTCGGAATTAGTCACCGTTTCAACGCCCTTGAATACCTCAAGAAACAGGGCGAAGGCCACCGTGGAGAAAACGCCTTTGAACAGAAACCGCTTGCCCATTGCCTTGAAGCCGACAATGAAAAACGGGATGTTTATCACGACGATGAGAATACTCAGTGCAATGCCGGAGGTGTAGTTTATCATCATGCTGATACCCGTCACGCCGCCGTCAAGGATGGTGTTCGGGATAAGGAAGCACTCGATTGAAAATGCGGCGCATGCTGCACCGATGATGAGCATCAAAACAGAGAACAGGTGTTCTTTTAAAATTTGCTTCATGGGATCGCCTCGATTAGTTTTTGTTTTATGCTTATTATATAACAGGCCGCAAATTTTCTCAATCGCCCTCGACCATGCGGTAGCCGACGCCGATCTCGGTGAAGATATACTGCGGCTCGGCGGGGTTTTTCTCGATCTTGCGGCGGATATTCGCCATGTGGACACGCAGACTCTGGTTGTTGCCCTTCGTGCCGGGACCCCACAGCTCCTTGATGATGTAGTCGTAGGTCAGCACCTTGCCTGCGCACTTGCCCAAAAGGCCGATTATCTTATACTCGTTCTGCGTGAGGTTCGCGTTAACGCCGTTTACGAGCACCTGATGCTTGTCGTAGTCTATCTCAAGGTCACCGGCCTTGAACTTGCCGGTGGTGGCGATGGTCTCGTTTGCAAGACCTGTGCGGGTGTGGCGTATCGCCGTGCGGATGCGGGCAAGAAGCTCGCCTGCGCCGAAGGGCTTTGTGATATAGTCATCGGCACCCAGGTCAAGTGCCTGCACCTTGTCGCGCTCGTGCGCGCGGGCGGAAACAACGACTATCGGCAGCAGCGTCCACTCACGCACCGATTTTATTATCTGGAGACCGTCGATGTCCGGCAGACCGAGATCGAGCACGATGAGGTCGGGGCAGTGGGAGGTTATCATGGAATAAGCCTCCGCGCCGGAGCTTGCGACGATGACATCGTAGTCGTTTGAAACGAGTATGGTGCGCAGGAAGTTTGTGATGCTTCTTTCGTCTTCAACTATAAGAATTTTGTCTCTGATATTCATTCTTCAATTTCCTCCGGTTCCAATGGTAATGTGAATGTAAATACAGCGCCGCCCGTAGGCTTGTTGTCGGCGGATATCTTGCCACCGTGGGCGGTGATTATGGACTTGCACACGGCAAGGCCGATGCCTCTGAATTTGTTGCTGTCGGGACTCTGGCCGTCGTTTGAAACGAGCTGACCCTTGAAGATGTCGTCAAGGATGTACGGGTCAAGCCCCTTGCCGTTATCGGAAACGGCAATCTGAGCAAAGCGCTTGTGCTGGGTCACATTGACGCGTATCTCGGTCATGCCCTCGGCGTGATGCACGGCGTTATCCATGAGGTTCATTAAGACCTGCTCTATGAGCATAGCGTCGACACTGACCATGAGCGGCGTGTCGGGCACATTGACCTTGAGCGCGACATCGGGGTTTCGCTTTTTAAACTTCGTCACGCAGTCGCCGATTATCTCCTCTATAAGCTCAGGTGACTTTTGAATGTTCGGTCCGTCGCTTCCGCTTATGCGGGTGATAGACAGCAGATTCTCCACCATCCGCACCAGCCACTCGGCATCCTGCTTTGCATCGGTGAGCATTTCCGCTTTCTGCTCCCCGGAGAGAGCCTCGCCGCCTTCGATGACGGCGCTCAGCGAGCCGATTATCGAGGTCAGCGGGGTGCGCAGATCGTGCGACACCGCACGCAGAAGGTTAGCTCTCAGCTGTGCCTGCTCGGTGTCGTGCCTGAGCTTTTCCTGCTCGTGTACTCTCGTTGTGAGGGTCGAGATAACCAGCGACACGGCGAGCATGGTAAGGAAGGTCGTTGAGTAGCCGTAAATTGAAAAGTCAAGCTTCATGTACGGATATGTAAAGGCCCAGTTAACGACGATGACGCTCACAAACGAGGTGAGCACGCCGTAAAAATATCCGTCGGTCAGCAGCGATATGATAAGCACCGCCAGGACGAATATCATCGGCACATACGGATCGGATGAGCTTATGCGTTTTATCGCCGAGCAGATTATGCACGCCACGGAGACCGCCGCAATGGTTATCGCCCAGTTTTTGAGCAGGCGGAATATTTTCACATCGGCTTTTGTGAAGTTCGTGTTTTTCTTCATTTGATCACCATTACAATTATACCATATATAATATTAATTCCGTGTTAAGAAATTTATACGAGACTGTTTATCTTTACACAAACAAAAAGCAGCGGCCTGCGCCGCTGCTTAATTTATATTTTGTTCGGGTTTGTCAGGCCGCCGGAAATGACTATCCGGCAGATCTCCGATGTGCCCTCGGCGACGGTCAGCATTTGGGCATCTCGGAAAAGACGGTCAACGCCCGACTGTGCACTCAGTCCGGACGCGCCGTGAATTTGACAGGCTGCTTTGCATATCTCGCAGCACGACTCCGTTGCAAACAGCTTGAGTGCCGCTACATCCCTTGTGTGTGGCAGCCCGCTTGCCATCATTGATGCCACGGTGTAAAGCGAGTTCCTCGACATCATTGTTTTCGTATACATATCCGCTATCGGGAACGATATGCCCTGATACGATGCAAGACTTCTGCCGTAAAGTCCAACCTTTCCGGCAAAGCTGACGGAATAATCGAGCGCCGCCTGCGATAAGCCCACCGCAACGGCGGCCATATCGAGCCTGCCCTCATTCAGAAGCGGCTTTATGAGCGGGTAGCCGACATTCTCCTTGCCGACGAGGCAATAGTCCGGTATCGAGCACTCGTCAAGAATGACATGCCCCATCGGAGAATTGTGCAGCCCTATCATATTGCGGTTCTCTTCAATTTTAAGACCCGGTGTGTCCTTGCCGATAAAAAACATACTCATGCTGCGGCTGCGTTCTGCCGAGGGACTTTTGGCCGTGACGATATAGCCGTCGGCAAAGCCGGCGTTCGTGACCCAGCACTTTTTGCCGGTAAGTATCCACCGGTCGCCGTCCTTTACGGCAATGGTGTCAACGCCCAGCGCATCCGAGCCGCCGCGCTCCTCGGATATGGCGAATGCCAGCAGCAGCTCGCCTCGGCGGGCAGGCTCAACGGTCTGCTTCTTGAGCGTTTCCGTGCCGCAATATGCGATGAGCTCCGTGCACTGATAGTGCGGGCTTATGATAAGCCCAAGCGAGGCAAGGCCTCTCGACAGCTCCTCAATTATCATTGCACCCTCAAGACTGCCGTATTTTGCGCCGCTGCCGATGTATTCAAACTCCGCATCGAGATAGCCCATCTTGCCGATGCGTGAGAAAATTTCATGCGGGAAGCCGCCTCTGATATCAAGCTCGGTAGCGATGGGAAGTATCTCGTAATCGACAAATTCCCTGAGCTCGGCTTTGAGCTTTTCCTGTTCCTTGGTTAATAAAAACATGATAGTTACCTTACCGTTCCGTAAAAATGAGCATGGCCTTGGCGTAGGTCGCAGCCTCGGTGTAGACCTCGGTCTCGACCGAGCAGCCTGCCTTGCCGTTTGCCGTGAGCGTCGTGCAGAGCATGAGCCCGCCGAGCTCGGTTATCTTCTCGGGATAGAAAAACGAGCTGCTGCTGAGCGAGCAGTCAAGATATCCCTGCTGAACAAGGTGCTTGTCGGCCGCAACGAGAATCAAGGCCGTCGGCAGAATGTCCATATTCGCAAGCTCTGCCTCGGGAATGTGCAGTTCATACACCCTGCGATCCTCGTTTGAGTATTCCGGCGCAGGGACTAAAAACGACGCGTAGTCCGACACGCTTTCCGAGCCCGAGTACATGAAGTAGCGGATAAGATCGGAGGTGTAGAAAATGCCCTCCATCTTGCCGTCACGCACGACGGCGGCAAAGGGACTGCCCGAGAGCATCATCTTCCGAGCTGCCTCGCGCACCGAGCTTTGCGCGTCGAGCGTCAGGATCTTTGCATCCGGCGACACGAGCGTTGAAAGCTTCTGCGTGTGGCCTGCCGCAAAGGTTCGGGGAATGTCTATCCCGCCGCACAGGTGCAGCTCCTCGTCGACGACGGGGAAGCCCTTCATGCCGGCAAACTGCTCGTCATAATACCGCTGCCAGTCGGCTACATAGTCGTTGCGGTAAAGATAGTTCGGCGCCTGCATCCAGTCGGCCACGGGCGAGTCGTCGCTTGCGAGCCTTGCCGAGGAAAACTGACTGTCAAACAGCTTCATTATAGTATAGGTGTTCTGTATCGTCGTGAGAATGCAGACACCGTTTTTTTCGGCCTTGACGATGTGATAATCGCTCGGACGGCTGCCGCCCGTTATCAGCATATGCGCATTATATTGCATTATCAGTGTTTGAAAATCGGGACGATTGCCGACAATGCATAGTGTGCGGCCGGGGTCGGCGTACTCAAGGCGGCTTACGAGCTGAGCCTCATCGCTGTCGCAGATGACTATATTATCTATCGTGCAGCCGAGAGACTTCCTGCCCGCCGCGCAGTTTACACCGAGTGCCGAAACAAGCTCGGAGAGCGTCACGGTGCAGTCGTCGGGGCTTACGGCTGACTCCATGCGGAAGGTGCCGGACTTGGGCTTTGTGACAACGAGCCCACGCTGCTCGGCCTCCTTTATGGCCTTGTAGACAGTGCCCTCGCTGACATTGAGCTCGGACGCAAGACCTCGCACGGATATCTTCGTCCCGGGCTCTATGGCCTCAATGTGAGACAAAACTATATCATTTTTAATTGAAATGGTACTCACCCCAAACAAACTGTATCAAATCACGATAACAATTATACATTTTGCAGGGAAGAAAAGCAAGAAAAATGCTGAATGTCAAAAGATTGTCGAAGTGTTGTATAACAACTTTGGAAATATGCTTGAGTTTTTGCCAATATCCACGCAACTGTTATATTAAAGGCAGGTGAAACTGTTATTAACGAAAAGCGCACTTTGTGGTATGTGCCGAAAAGTGTGAACAAACATGCAAAACAGTTGACATACTGTTTTATTGATGTTAAATTGTTCACATAGAAACCGAGTGTTAAAGCTCAAATTCGAAAACAGTTCCAAATCTGCCTTATAACAGAAAAGGCAAAGCAAAAGGCAAATTCGCAATCTGTTATATAACACTCGACAACAAACAGTAAACAAAATACTTTTAACGGAGGAATGCACAATGTACAAATTCACAGAAGAGCAGCTTATGATCAGAGACATGGTCAGAGAATTCACCAAGAACGAAGTTGCACCCTATGACAAGGCAATGGACGAGACCTTCTCCTTCAACATGGAGATCTACCAGCAGATCTACAAAAAACTCGTCGAGACCGGCCTGATGGGCATCCACATTCCCGAGCAGTACGGCGGCGGCGGCGGTGACGCCATCACCTCCCAGATAGTTGTCAACGAGCTTGCAAAGGGCAGCGCGAGCATCGCTCTTTACCTCGACGCAAACTGGCTGGCATCCGACATGATCCTCGTTCACGGCAATGACGAGCAGAAGGCAAAGTACCTCCCCCTCGCAGCTCAGGGCAAGGTTTTCGCATTCGGTCTGACCGAGGCTTCCGCAGGCTCCGACGCAGCAGGCATCAAGTCCATCGCTGTCAAGCAGGAGGATGGTTCCTATATCCTCAACGGCGGCAAGGCATGGATCACCAACTCCGGCGTTGCAGACTACTACCTCATCATGGCAAAGACCGACCCCAACGCAGGTGCAAAGGGCATCTCCGTTTTCATCGTCCCCAAGGACGCAGAGGGTTTGACCATCGGCAAGTTCGAGCACAAGATGGGCATGAGAGGCTCCGCTACCTGCGAGCTGAGCTTTGACAACATCCGCATCCCCGAGTGCGACCGCGTCGGCAGAGAGGGTCTTGGCTTCAAGGTCGCAATGATGGCTCTTGACGGCGCACGCATCTCCATCGGCTCCATCGCATCCGGCCTTTCCCAGCACGCAATGGAGATCGCCAAGGCATACGCCAACGAGCGCACCACCTTCGGCAAGCCCATCAAGGCATACCAGGGCGTTTCCTTCAAGTTTGCCGACATGGCCGCAAAGATCCGCGCAATGGATCTGATGGTATGGGATACCGCAGAGATGAAGGCAAACGGCGAGCGTCACTCGGCTGAAGCTGCAATGCTCAAGCTCATGAGCTCCAAGTGGTGCAAGGAGATCTGCGATGAGTGCATCCAGGTGCTCGGCGGCAACGGCTACAGCGCAGAGTTCCATGTTGAGCGTCTGTACCGCGATGCAAAGCTGCTCGAGATCGGCGAGGGCACCAGCGAGATCCAGCGCATGGTCGTAAGCGGCGCAGTCCTTGCATAAGACACGGCACTAAACAAATGGAGAGATAAAGATGAAAATACTTGTATTTGTTAAGCAGGTACCCGACACGGACGATGTCAAGCTCGACGAGCGCGGCAATCTTAAGCGTGACGGCGTTGCCAGCATGATAAACCCCCTCGACGCAAACGCAGTCGAGGCCGCTATCCAGCTTAAAGAGAAGTACGGCGCAACGGTAGTCGCCATCTGCATGGGACCTCCCCAGGCAGAGGATGTTCTCAAGAAGGCACTCGCACTTGGCTGCGACGAGGCGTACCTGCTGTCTGACCGCGCATTCGGCGGCGCAGATACCCTCGCAACGGCTTACACCCTCGCAAAGGGCGCTGAGAGGGTCGGCGACTACGACCTGCTGCTGTTCGGCCGCCACGCCGTTGACGGCGACACCGCTCAGACCGGCCCCGCCACCGCAGCCTTCCTCGGCATCCCGCAGATCACCCTCGCATCGAGCATCGATGTTCAGGACGGCTGGGTCTACTGCGACCGCGTCCTCGAGGACAGCACAGAGAAGGTGCGTGCAAAGCTTCCGGCACTTGTAACGGTGACTGCGGAGATAAACACCCCGCGTTACCCCACGCCCATTAACATCATGAAGGCGCTCAAGAAGCCCCGCGCCACTTGGAATGCCGAGGCACTTGGTGCCGACACGGCTCAGACCGGCATCCCCGGCTCGCCGTCATCCACCAAGGTCGTGTTCGAGCCGCCTAAGCGCAATACCGACACCACCTACTTTGAGGGAAGCCCCGAAGAGATAGCAGCAAAATTCGTTGACATGCTCGAAAATGAGCATTTGGTCTGAGGAGGTTTGGCAAATGGCAAAGGAAGATTACAAAGGCATATGGATATTTGCCGAACAGCAGAACGGAACGCTCAATCCCGTAACGCTCGAGCTTCTTGCAAAGGCGCAGGAGCTCAAGGCTCATAACGGCGAGACCATCACCGCTGTCCTGCTTGGCAGCAAGGTGTCTCATCTGGCAGCCGGCCTCATCGCAGGCGGCGCAGATCAGGTCATCGTCGCAGAAAACGAAAACCTCGCATCCTACAGCGCAAGACCCTATCAGCAGGCTCTTACCCAGCTTGCCGAGAAGTACAAGCCCTCGATAATCATGTATCCGGCGACCAGCCTCGGCCGCGATTTCGCCCCCCGCATGATGATATCCCTCAAGACCGGCCTCACCGCCGACGCTATCGACCTCGGCTACGATGAAGATGATGTATTCTATCAGACCACTCCTGCATACGGTGGCAGCATCCTTGCACACATCGTCATCTTAGAGTGCAGGCCGCAGATGGTGACCGTTCGTCCGAAGATCTTCACTCCTCTGGAGCCGGACGAGACCCGCAAGGGCGAGGTCATCACCGAGACCGTCACGGTCGACAAGGAAGAGTGCTACGAGGTGCTGAGCGTTGAGCCGAAGGTCGTCACCGGCGTGCCCATCGACCACGCAAATGTTCTCGTCGCAGGCGGCAGAGGCGTAAAGAATGAGGACGAGCTTAACATGCTCAAGGAGCTTGCAGATCTCCTCGGCGGCCAGCTCGCAGCCTCCAGACCCCTCGTCGACAACGGTTTCCTGCCCCACGATGCGCAGATCGGCCAGTCCGGCACCGCCGTCAAGCCCGACATGATCATCAATGTCGCAATCTCCGGCTCTGTCCAGTATCAGGTCGGTATGCAGAACTCCAAGTGCATAGTCAGCATCAACCACAACGCAGCCTCTCCGATATTTGATATCTCCCACTACGGCGCAGTGGCCGACTTCAAGGCCGTGCTCCCCGCAGTCATAGCAGAGATCAAAAACCGCAGGGCATAAGTTGACAAGAGCCGTTCGGCTTCCGTCAGCTTGGTTAAAATCACATGCTGCGGTCACCACACCCCCCCGGCGGCCGCAGCATATAACGAAAAAATTTTGTTAAAAAAATATTGATTCAAAGGAGATTACTAAAATGAGCGAACGTAAACAGATCATCCCCAAGTACGGTCCCTTCGCAGGAATGCGTGTTATAGACTCCGGCTCTCTTATCGCCATGCCTTACGCAGCAACTCTGCTGGCTGACTTCGGCGCTGAGGTCATCCACATCGAGCGTCCCGGCGTAGGCGACACTCTGCGTGTTCTCGCTCCCTTTGCAAAGGAAGACGGCAAGACCGTCAGCACCTCCTGGGCACAGGACGGCCGCAACAAGCTGTCTCTCTCGCTGGAGCTGAACCTCAAGCACCCCGAGGTCAAGGAGCTGTTCTTCGGCCTTATCAAGGAAGCAGACGTGTTCATGGAGAACATGGTTTGGCTCGAAAAGCTCGGCATCCGTGACGAGGAGCTGCTTGAAGTCAACCCCAAGCTCATCATCGCCCATGTCAGCGGCTACGGCAATCCCCGTTTCGGCGGCGTTCCCGAGTACTGCGACCGCGCATCCTACGACATGATCGGCCAGGCATTCTCCGGCTGGATGGGTCTCAACGGCGAGCGTGACGGCGATCCCGTCGTCGGAAAGCCCTGGCTCAACGACTTCACCTCCGCATACGCAACCGTATTTGCAGTTCTGGCTGCATATATCAACGTCCTCAAGGGCGGCGACGGCCAGATCGTCGACATCGCTCAGTTCGAGGTCCAGGCAAGCTACTGCTGCGACCTGTACACCTCCTACACCATGGCAGGCCGTGAGAACACCCGTTCCGGCAACAAGTCCGCAGCCTTCCAGCCCTACGGCCTGTTCAAGTCCAAGGACGGCTACGATGTCGCCCTCGGCGCATTCGGCCCCGGCGTTTACAAGAGAGCTATCCAGGCAATGGGTCTCGACCTTGAGTACTTTAACTACAAGGATTGCTCCTCGGGCATCGAGGCTGTTGCATCCGAAAAGGGCAGAGAGCTCGACGCTAAGACCATCGAGTGGTGCGCAGAGCGTACCGCACAGGAGATCGAGGACGCAATGGCAAAGTTCAAGGTTCCCTGCAGCCGCGTAATGGGCGCAAAGGATTGCCTGGCAAACGAGCATTACCAGAAGCGCAACGACTTCATCAAGTACGAGGATCAGACTCTCGGCAAGGAAGTCACCGCATTCGGTATCGTTCCCAAGATGTCCGGCACCCCGGGTCGGGTTTGGCGCGGCGCTCCCAGCCTCGGTCAGGACACCAACACCATCCTCAAGGATCTGCTCGGCTATGATGATGCCAAGATCGCAGACCTCAAGGCAAAGAATCTTATCTAAGTCTCCTTATTAATTATTTCTCCAAAGCTCCGCAGGGCTCCATGCCCTGCGGGGCACCCCCCCCCAATTCCCCGAAAGGAAGGGCAAGACGATGAACGCTGTATACGCAGGCAGCTTTGACTGCTACACGAACGGTCATCACGATATCGTAAAG
>CAVGBM010000067.1:0-12925 GCA_963627445.1 Oscillospiraceae bacterium
ACCAGTGACCCCCTGCTTGTAAGGCAGGTGCTCTAACCAGCTGAGCTATGCTCCCCTATCAGCGGCTTGTTTATTATACTAAAGCTCGCCCCAATTGTCAACATCAAATTTCAACTTTTTATGCTTTTTTGGACTCGTCGAGAAGCGAGCGCAGATCGTCGGGCGTGAAGGTGTAGACCGTGTCGCAGAACTGGCAGCTGACATCAATATCCTTGCCCTCATTTATCATGCTTTCAAGCTCGCCCTCGCCAACGCCGAGTATCGCATCGCCGACACGCTCGCGGCTGCAATAGCAGCGGTAGCCTACCTCATCCTCGTCGACAATGTGGTAGGGAAGACCCTTGAGCACCTGCCCGAACACGGCCTCCAGGCCGTCCTCTGCGAGAATGGTCGTGAGCTGATCCATCATGAAAATGTTCTCCTCGAGAACATCGATATACTCATCCGGCGCACCGGGCATGAGCTGGACGATGAAGCCGCCGGCTGCCTTGACGCTCAGGTCGGTGTCAATTAAGACACCCAGCCCGCAGGCCGAAGGCACCTGCTCGCTTTCAAGCAGATACGCCGTCAGATCCTCGGCAATCTCACCGGAAACGAGCTCGGTCGAGCCGACATACGGCTGCGTAAGGCCGATATCACGGCTCACGGTGAGCATGCCGTCCTTGCCGACCGCACCGCCGACATTAAGCTTGCCGTCAGAGCGCAGAGGAAGATCAACTGCGGGGTTTGTCACATAACCGCGCACATAGCCCATGGAGTCGGACACGGCGATAACGCTACCGATGGGTCCGCCGCCGTTTATGCGGATGGTCAGACTGCCGTTATCCTCCTTGAGGAGATTGCCCAGCATCGACGCAGCGCACAGCGTGCGGCCGAGCGCCGCCGCCGTTGTGGGCGTGCACTTGTGTATATCCTTGGCGCGCTGCACCATCTCCTTTGCGGAAACGGCGGACATTTTTATAAAGCCGTCAGCGGCAGTTGCTCTTAAAATTCTATCCATTGTATTACCTCTAATTAATGTGCCGTGTTCTTAGCGACGATAAATATCCTGCCGTCGTCACCCTGCGGGCAATCGGTGCAGAGCCTGATATCGATAAACCCGTGCTCATTAAGCAGCTCCTTTAGCATCTGCGGCTCGTGAGCGTACTCGATATGCTCCTCGCTCTCGCGCTGCCACAGCCTGCCGCGCTTCGAGAAAATGTCCATGCCATAGCACATGCAGCCGTCCTCGAAATCTGCACGCCAAAGGCACAGCATGTCCTCGGTCTCGTCGACGAACACCTCGCCGTCGATGCTTTTAAACCACTCGGGGCTGCGGATATCGAAGATAAAAAGCCCGTCAGGTCTAATAAACAAATGCAGCCTGCGGAACACCTCGCCCAGCTCCTCGGGCGGGATATAATCCATGCCATCGAGTGAGCAGACGCAGGCATCCACCGTGCCGTACAGGTCAATTTCCGCTGCCTCCTGACACAGAAACAGCGGCGGCACACTGACCTCGGCCGCCTTGCCGCTTGCCTCCATCAGCATATCCGCCGATGCGTCGGCAGCTATCATCTCATACCCGCGCTCGGCCATGAGCCATGTCAGCGTGCCCGTCCCGCAGCACAGGTCGAGTATCGTCTGAACCTCACCGCCGTCGGCCTTAAACTCACGCTCATAAAAGCCCAAGAACTCCTCATACGGCACATCGAGCGTCAGCTTATCGTACCACGCAGCCAAAGGGCCGTACGCAAGGCTCATTTGTCCTCCTGCTCTCTGAGACGGCTGAACGCTATCTCGTAGCCGTCCTTACCGTACTGCAGGGAGCGGTTAACACGGCTGATCGTAGCACTCGATGCGCCGGTCTCGGCGAGAATGTCGTTATAGATCATGCCTTTGGAAAGGCAGACTGCGACCTGATAGCGCTGCTCCATGGCCTGAATTTCGGTCACGGTGCACAGATCGTCAAAAAACGCCATAGCCTCCTCAACGGTGTTGAGGGTCAAAATGGCCTTGTACATATCGAGATTGCGGGGCTTTCTGTTAAGCTTATTCATTGCGGTTTTATTCCTCCGTTTAGCACTTCACTTCACTACATTGTACATCATCACATCAAAATTGTAAAGCGTGAAAGTGTGAAATTTTTTGAGCCGGCGGCTCAAAAAAATTCTTTTAGAATTTGCTTGCTAAATACGCTATAATGTAATAAAATTATAACAAAATAAATAATGTGGAGGTAAGGACTATGCCGATATTTGCCGAAATGTCTATGACGACCTTTTGGATAATCGCAATGGTAGTGTTCCTTGTGATCGAAGCCGTGACAGTCGGTATCGTTTCTATCTGGTTTGCCATCGGTGCGCTGTTTGCAATGGTGACCGCCATGCTGGGCGCAAACCTGTGGGTTCAGATAGCGGTGTTTATCGTCGTTTCGGCCATCACGCTGTATTTCACAAGGCCGCTGGTGAAGAAGTATGTCAACAGCAAGGTCGAGCCGACAAATGCCGACATGCTCATCGGCAAGGAGTGCCGCGTTGTTGAGACTATCGACAATCTTTCCGGCACGGGCGCCGTTTATGTTGATGGCAAGACTTGGACAGCAAGGACAGTTGACGAGGAGGTCATCCCCGAAGGTCAGCTCGTTAAGGCCGAGCGTATCGAAGGCGTTAAGCTCATTGTATCAAAAATAGCCCCCGAGGCTTAAAACGGAGGATATAACATGGACTTTTTGAATTACATTCCGTGGATAATCATTGCGATAATCGTTCTTCTCATCATTGTGAGGAACATTCGCATTGTCCAGCAGAGTAAGGTCATGATAATCGAGCGTCTGGGCAAGTTCCAGGCAACTTGGGGTACCGGTATCCATCTTAAGATCCCGTTCTTCGAGAGAGTTGCAAAGACCATCTCCCTCAAGGAGCAGGTAGCCGACTTCCCCCCGCAGCCTGTTATCACCAAGGATAACGTCACCATGCAGATCGACACGGTCATCTACTTCCAGATAACCGACCCGAAGCTGTACACCTACGGCATCGAGCACCCCATGGTCGCTATCGAGAACCTGTCTGCGACCACCCTGCGTAACATCATCGGCGACCTCGAGCTCGACCAGTGCCTGACCAGCCGTGATATCATCAATGCCAAGATGCGCAACATCCTTGACGAAGCCACCGACCCCTGGGGCATCAAGGTCAACCGTGTTGAGCTCAAGAACATTCTCCCGCCCAGAGAGATCCAGTCTGCAATGGAAAAGCAGATGAAGGCAGAGCGTGAACGCCGTGAGGCCATCCTCCGTGCAGAGGGTGAAAAGCGTGCAGCCATCCTCGAGGCAGAGGGCGAGAAGGAGTCTGCCATCCTCCGTGCAGACGCAAAGAAGCAGCAGCAGATCCTCGAGGCAGAAGGCCAGGCCGAGGCTATCCTCAAGGTCCAGACCGCTACCGCAGAGGGTATCCGCCTCATCAACGAGGCAGCTCCCGGCGAGGGCGTTCTGAAGATCAAGGCTCTTGAGGCGTTCACCGCCGCCGCCAACGGCAGAGCCACCAAGATCATCATCCCCAGCGAGATACAGGGCGTTGCCGGTCTTGCAGAGGGCATCGTCCAGTCCGTTAAGGACATCCCCGCAGAGAAAGAGTAATTTAAAATAAGTGTATAATTCGGCGGCTATGCCGCCGAGTTTTTTAATGCTATGGATAATGTGAAAAATTTTATGCTGCGCCACGGCATGAACGCCGAACGTGTCGAGCTTGAGCGGTATTCCAAGGCTTTCTGCGAGTGCATGGAGCGGGGCTTGGCCGAAAAGCAAGAGAAAGTGCCCATGATACCAACCTATCTGCGCCTTGACGGGCAGCTTCCGAAGGATAAAAAAGCGGCGGTCATCGATGCCGGCGGTACGAACTACCGCACGGCGCTTTTAAGCTTCGGCGACCACGGCTGCAGCTTAGAGAATATCGAGCGCAGCCTGATGCCGGGAACGCTTGTGCCCGCGCATTGGTCGGAGTTTATCAGCCGCACCGCCGACGCGATCGAGCCGCTTTTGAGCGAGACGGATGTCATAGGTTTTTGCTTCTCTTACCCCGCCGAGGTCACGCCCGATATCGACAGCCGCGTTTTGGGACTCACAAAGCAGGTGAAGCTCCTCGGCGCACACAGAAGACTCCTCGGAGCTGACCTCAACTCAGAGCTCGAGCGCCGCGGCTTGGGCAAGAAGAAAATCGTTGTACTAAACGACACACCGGCGACTCTGCTCGGCGGATCGGCGCTTCTGGAGCGTGAAAATTACGGCGGCTTTATCGGCATGGTCGCAGGCACAGGCACGAACACCTGCTGCGCCCTTCCCGAGCGCAGGATAACAAAGCTCGGCCTGCACGGTGATGCAAAAATGCTCGTCAACCTCGAATCCGGCTCGTTTGACGGCTTTCCGAGGGGCGATTTTGACCTTGAGATGGACAACGCCCTGCCCGACACCGGCTATTACATCGGCGAAAAAATGTGCTCCGGCGCATATCTAGGAAAGTTGTGCCGCTATACGCTCCAAGCGGCGGCGCGCGAGGGGCTGTTCTCAAGTTCAGCGGCAGAGTATATTATGCACCTGCCCGAGCTTGACACCCCGACCGCCGATGCATGGGCGTTGGGCAAGCTGCCCGAGTGCTTCGATGCAGCGGACAGAGACACAGCGGTTTACATAATACACGAACTTTTTGACCGTGCGGCACGCTGCATGTGCTGCAATCTGTCGGCGATCTTGCTGCTGACAGGCGAGGGGAGAGATAAGCCCGTGTGCATATCTGTTGACGGCTCGCTTTTCAAAAAAAGCGCCCTGTCCCGCCCGCTTCTCGAAAAACACATGAAGGAATATGCCGAAACGGTGCTCGGCCGAAAGTTTGAGTTTATAACCTCCGACGAGACCACCCTCCTTGGCACCGCCGCAGCGGCGCTCCTAAACTGAATTACACTGATAACGGACGGGAAACCGTCCGTTTTTTTATTTGCTTGACAAATCGGCGATAATGAGGTATCCTAAGCAAACGAAAATGAGAAAGTTTCTCAAATTGGAGGAGCTATGAGAACGAGTTATCAAACACAGCAAAAGGCTGCGCTTTTGGCGTTTTTGGAACGCAACGCCGAGCGTCAGTTCACGATAGACGAGATGCTTTCGGCCATGGGCGATAATGCGCCCGCCAAAAGCACCGCATACAGGCTCATAAAAAAGCTCTGCGACGACGGGCAGGTGCGCCGCTTTACCCGCGAGGGCACGGCGAGCAGCGTGTATCAGCTGGCCGGCAGCAGCTGCTGCTCGGAGCACCTGCACATAAAATGCGTTGACTGCGGGCTGCTCATCCACCTTGACAACGCCGCCTGCGATGCGCTTTCAAAGACCACGGGCTTTGTCATCGACGATGAAAAGAGCATGCTCTACGGGCACTGCGCCAACTGTGCAAGGAGGGCAAAATGAAAAGACTGACCGCAATTTTGCTCTGCCTGTGCATTGCTTTGTGCGGCTGCACTGCCGAGCCCGAGCAGACGCATGACGAAACGAAGCTGCAGATCGTCTGCACGAGCTTTCCGGCATACGACTTTGCATGGGAAATTACAGGCGGCAGGGCCGAGCTCACGCTGCTCATAAAGCCCGGCTCGGAGGTGCACTCGTATGAGCCCACGCCCAAGGACATGATACGCATACAGGAAAGCGACCTGTTTATCTGCAACGGCGGTGAGTCGGAGCAGTGGGTCGAGGCGCTTATCACGCCCGAACTCAATACTGTATATATGATGGACTGCGTCGACACCGTCGAAGAGGTAGCCGACGGCATATATAATGCCGAGGACGGTGAGCCCGAGCTTGACGAGCATGTGTGGACATCGCCCTTGAACGCCATTAAAATTTCCGAGGAAATTTGCAATGCGCTTTGTAAATTAGACACCGCCAACGCCGAGGCGTACAAGACCAATTTTGCCGCCTACAAGGCGCAGCTCATGGCGCTTGACCGTGAATTCCGGCAGGTCATCAAAAACTCCGGCAAGCACACGCTCGTGTTCGCCGACCGCTTCCCGATGCGCTATTTTGCGCTGGAATACGGGCTCGACTGCTATGCGGCCTTCCCGGGCTGCTCGTCGGAAACAGAGCCCTCGGCCAAGACAGTGGCGTATCTTATCGACCGTGTGCGTGAGGATAAGATACTGGCGGTTTTGTACATGGAGTTTTCCAATCAGAAGATGGCGGATGTCATCTGCGAGGACACCGGCTGCGGGAAGCTGCCGTTTTACTCGGCGCACAGCGTGTCCGCCGAGCAGTTCGAGCAGGGGGTAAGCTATCTTGACCTCATGCGCATAAATTTAAATTCACTAAAGGAGGCGCTCGGCTGATGGCGCAGATAACATGCAAGGACTTGTCCTTTGCCTACGACGGTCAAACCGTCCTGAGCGGGATAAACTTTTCGATAGACGCAGGCTCTTACCTGTGCATCGTCGGCGAAAACGGCTCGGGCAAGTCGACACTCATGAAGGGGCTGCTCGGCCTCAAAAAGCCCTCGACCGGTAGCATAACGCTTGGCGACGGGCTGAAGCAGACCGAGATAGGCTACCTCCCGCAGCAGACCCAGCTCCAGCGTGATTTCCCCGCCTCTGTGTACGAGGTCGTGCTCTCGGGCAGGCTAAATTCCATGGGAGGCAGAATGTTTTACAACGCCGAGGACAAAAAGGCCGCGCAGCAGAACATGGAGCGGCTCGGCATCGAGGATATCAAAAACCGCTGTTACATGGAGCTCTCCGGCGGTCAGCAGCAGCGTGTGCTGCTTGCCCGGGCAATGTGCGCAACAAAGAAGCTGCTCTTACTCGACGAGCCCGTCACCGGACTTGACCCCGTAGCGACAAACGAGATGTACAATCTTATTAAACTAATTAATCTCTGCGACAGCACGAGCGTCATCATGATATCGCACGATATCCACGAGGCGGTGCGCTACGCAACGCACATTCTGCACCTCGGCAACCGTCAGCTTTTCTTCGGCACGACTGCGCAGTACCGTGAGAGCGACCTTGCACGCAGATTTGTAGGAGGCGGCAGAGCATGACAGAGCTAATAACAGAAATGTTTTCATACCACTTCATGAGCCGCGCCATCATTGTCGGCGTTCTCGTTTCGCTGTGCGCCGCACTTTTGGGCGTGTCGCTCGTATTAAAGCGCTACTCCATGATAGGCGACGGACTATCGCATGTCGGCTTCGGCGCACTGGCCATTGCCGCCGCCGTGAATGTCGCACCGCTGGCGCTTGCGGTGCCCGTGGTCGTTGCGGCAGCGTTTTTGCTCCTGCGCATCAGCCAGTCGAGCCGCATAAAGGGCGATGCCGCAATTGCGCTTATATCCTCAAGCGCCCTTGCCATCGGCGTTGTGGTCATATCCATGACGACGGGCATGAACACCGATGTGTCAAACTACATGTTCGGCAGTATTTTGTCACTCAGCCATACCGATGCCGTCTTGAGCATCGTGCTGTCGGCTGTGGTGCTGCTCATGTTCGTGCTGCTTTACCCCCGCATCTTCGCCGTCACCTTTGACGAAACCTTCGCCAAGGCCACCGGCACGAATGCGGAGCTTTATAACACGGTGATCGCCGTCCTGACCGCCGTAACGGTGGTGCTGGGCATGCGCATGATGGGTGCGCTTTTGATATCGAGCCTCATCATCTTTCCGGCGCTCACGAGCATGCGTCTGTGCCGCAGCTTCAAGGCGGTCGTTTTGTGCTCGGCTGTCATCTCCGTCGTATGCTTTGTGCTCGGCATGACGGCATCTTATGTGTTCGAGCTTCCCTCCGGCGCGAGCGTCGTCATAGTCAACATTGCGGCATTTTTGCTGTTTTCTATTGCATCATTACTGAGAAGAAGAACATGAGCTTACAAAAAAAGTATTCGATGTTTATTCATTTAAGCACCGAAAACGGTGAATATACGCATAAAAATGAATGTTATTCATGGTTAATTGGCATAAACGAAATAATTATGAATATTTTTTCAAAAAAGTGTTGACAAATATGAATATAAATGCTAATATAAGCATCGTTGCAGAGATGCAATGCAAATTGTTTGAGAAAAAATATTTAAAGAGGTTGATAAAATGAAAAAGTTTGTAGCTCTTATGCTCGCTCTGGTCATGGTGTTCGCACTGTGCGCCTGCGGCGGCAATAACGAAGAAGCAAAGACCGACACTGAGACTAAGGATTATTCCTCCATGACTCTTGATGAGCTCAAGGCTGAGATCACGACCGTTACCGAAGGCAAGCTCACCGTTGCCACCAGCCCCGACTTCGCTCCCTATGAGTTCTATGTAGCAGACGACGACGGCGAGTACCAGATCGTCGGCTTCGATATGGCTCTTGCTCAGTTGATCGCCGACAAGCTCGGCCTCGAGCTTGAGATCGTCCCCATGGACTTCGACGGCACCATCAATGAGCTCGGCTCCAAGAAGGTCGACCTCGGCATGGCGGGCTATTCTCCCGACCCTGACCGTGAAGGCCTTATGAACTTCTCCTCCATATACTACACCGGCGGTCAGTCTTTCGTCTGCACCAAGGCAACTGCCGACAAGTTCCCCAGCCTTGAGGCTGCAAACAATGCAGACTACACCATCGGCGCACAGATCGGCTCTATCCAGGCTGACCTTGCAAAGGAGAACACCCCCGACGCAAACATCGTTGAGATGGCAAAGGTGACCGATATTGTTGCCGATATGCTCGCAGGCAAGATGGACGGTGCGTTCATCGAGACCGCTGTTGCTGAGACCTACGCAAAGAACTATCCCGATCTGCAGGTCATCTATGATGTGCCCTACGATCAGGAAGGCAGCGTTGTCGGTGTCAATAAGGACAACGATGCTCTGCTGGCAGCAGTAAACCTCATTATCGAAGAGGCTAAGGCCGACGGCACTATCGACCAGTATGTTGCAGAGGCAAATGAGCTTGCATCCGGCGAGCACTTCATCCTCAGCGATGGTCAGATCGTCGCAGAAGAGTGATCGGCTTATAAAAAAATGCAATAGTAATTCTCCCCGGTCCATCCCGGGGAGAATTTTCCCGTATTTACATAACCCCGCGCTACTATACCCCGAAAGGAAATCTGCTTAATGCTTACTTCTCTGATATCAAAAGAGGGCTTTCAGGCGGTCGAACGCTTCAAAGATATGTTCGTTGACGGCCTCGTTTGCACGGTATCTCTATCGTTTCTGACCGTTATTTTCGGCTTTATCCTCGCATTGCTCCTGGCAGCCATGCGCCTTTCCAACTGGCGCCCGTTCAAGGCTCTCGGCTTGGATAAGGACGGCCATCTGCGTGAACAGGGCATACTGTCGTCAATAAGCCGTTTCAGGCCGGTGAACTTTCTGGCAAGCTGCTATGTTGAAGTTTTTCGTGCAACGCCTATGCTCGTTCAGCTGTTTGTTATATATTATATGCTGTTTGCAAACATCACGCTGCCTAACTTCAAGCTCTTCGGAACGATACGCTTTGACCGCTTCCTGCCCGGCGTTGTTGCACTGAGCCTTAACTCCGCTGCATACCTGTGCGAGATCATCCGCTCCGGCATCCAGAGCATCGACGGCGGCCAGACCGAGGCGGCACGTTCTCTCGGACTCACTCAGGGTCAGAATATGCGTTTTGTCGTCCTGCCTCAGGCAATAAAAAACATACTGCCCGCTATCGCAAACGAGTTTGTCACGATAATCAAGGAATCCTCGATTTGCTACACTATCGGTGTGCAGGAGATCATGTACGCAGTTGCAAGCGTCAAGGGCGCGACCTACCGCATAGCCGAGCCGCTTATCGTTGCGACGCTCGTGTACTTCTGCCTGACATTCCCGACCTCCAAGATAATAGAACACTTTGAAAGGAAGATGAGCGTTGGTGACAAACGATAAGATAATCCAGGTCAAGGATCTGAGGAAATATTATAAAAAGGGGACTATCAAGGCTCTTGACGGCGTGTCGGTGGATATCGACCGCGGCGATGTCGTTGTTGTTATCGGCCCCTCGGGCTCGGGCAAGTCGACATTTTTGCGCTCCTTAAATCTCCTCGAGGAGCCGACGAGCGGCACCATACTTTTCGAGGGTACCGATATTACCAACAAGAAAATCGACATAAACCTCCACCGTCAGAAGATGGGTATGGTGTTCCAGCACTTTAACCTTTTCCCACACAAGACCATCATCGAGAACATGATCCTTGCTCCTGTTGAAGTCAAGCATGTGCCCAAGGAGGAGGCCAAGGCCAAGGCAATGCAGCTTCTTGAGCGTGTCGGCCTTGCCGACCGTGCCGACGCTTACCCCATCCAGCTTTCCGGCGGCCAGAAGCAGCGTGTCGCCATCGTCCGTGCACTGTGCATGGAGCCTGATGTCATGCTGTTTGACGAGCCCACCTCCGCTCTCGACCCCGAGATGGTCGGCGAGGTTCTGGATGTCATGAAGGAGCTTGCGCACGAGGGCATGACCATGGTCGTCGTCACCCACGAGATGGGCTTTGCCCGTGAGGTCGGCAACCGTGTGCTGTTCATGGCCGACGGCAAGCTTGTTGAGCAGGGCACTCCCACGGATATTTTCGAGCATCCTCAGAGCGACCGCCTGCGTGATTTTCTTTCAAAGGTGCTGTAATGAATACTGTTAAAAAAGCTGCCATAGAGTCCGTTGACTCTATGGCAGATCTCTACAAAAGCATAGCTGATGAAATTTGGGAAAACCCCGAGCTTTCCCTCAAGGAGTACAAGGCGACCGAGCTTTACTGCAAGGTGCTGCGTAAACACGGCTTTACCGTTACCGAAAAGCTCAGCGGTATCGACACCGCTTTCTGCGGCTCGTTCGGCAGCGGCAAGCCCGTTATCGGCATTTTGGGCGAATTTGACGCTCTGTCCGGCCTTTCGCAGGTCTCGGGCGTGACCGAAAAGAAACCCATTATACCCGACGGCAGCGGCCACGGCTGCGGCCATAATCTTCTCGGTGTCGGCTCGCTTGCTGCGGCGTTTGCCGTCAAGGAGTACCTGCAGCAAAGCGCCCATGAGGGCACGATCGTGTTTTTCGGCTGCCCGGGCGAGGAGGGCGGCAGCGGGAAGGCGTACATGGCTCGTGACGGGCTGTGGACAAAATTAGACGCTGTGCTTTCATGGCATCCGGCATCGGAAAACGAGGTGCGCACCGGCACGAATAATTCATGCATACAGGTGCTGTATAAATTCAAGGGCATTCCGGCTCACGCCGCAGGCTGCCCGGAACTCGGACGTAGCGCACTTGACGCAGTGGAGCTCATGAACATCGGTGTGCAGTTTCTGCGTGAGCACATGACGAGCGACTGCCGCATCCACTATGCGATAACAAACGCCGGCGGCGTGTCGCCGAATGTGGTGCAGTCCGAGGCCGATGTGCTGTACATGGTGCGAGCCAACAAGGTGCGCCAGTCGATCGAGCTTCAAAAGCGCGTCGATAAAATCGCCGAGGGCGCAGCGCTCATGACCGAGACAAGCTACGAGCGAGTTTTCATAGACGGCACGGCGGAGCTGCTGCCGAACTTCACGCTGGAAAAGCTGCTGTACGATAACTTTGCCGAGATCGGCGTTCCGCAGTACACTGCCGAGGAGCTGGACTTTGCCCAAAAGCTTAGGGCGACCTATCCTGCCGAGACCACGCCCCCGGGCATCGGCGCAGCCTCCGATGAGGACATTGCCGAGCAGGTGCAGGTGCTCACCGAGAATATGACAAAGCCCATAAACGACTTTCTCATGCCGCTATATTCCGGCACGACCTTCACCCCCGGAAGCTCCGATGTCGGCGATGTCAGCTGGCTTATCCCGACCTCGCAGATAAATGTCGTCACTTGGCCCGCCGGTATGCCCGGCCACACTTGGCAGACCGTTGCCTGCGGCAAAATGAGCATTGCGTACAAGGGCATGCTGTGCGCAGGCAAAGTGCTTGCCGCCACGGCGATAGACCTTTTTGAGGACGAGGAGCTGCTTAATAAGGCCAAAGCGGAGTTTGCAAAACGCTCCAAGGGCGGCTATGTCTGCCCGATAGAGCCGGGCGCAAAACCCATTGCACTGTAACAGTTTAAAAAATTAGCTTTTATTTTGCATTTTTCTGTGCTATAATGCATCCAATCATGCGTTTGAGCGCAGGAGGCAGTTTATGAAAAAGAAAATACTAAGCCTCGCCCTTGCTTTGGTGGTGACGGTGCTCATGTCCGCGTCGGCCTTTGCCGACCTTGCGATAAAGCCCGTGCCCGACCCTTGGGATGACCCGAGCAATCAGGAATCGGACGGGGCGAGCTATTATGCGTATAATGAAGCAGGCTATGTTGTCGTTTGGGAGACGCCCGAGTGCAATGCCGACGGCAAGTACGTGCTGGTTAAGAACAATACAGAGCTCACGGTCGAGTACCGTGTGACGTATATGGAGAGCGTCCCCTGGGGGCATGTCAACATTGAGCTTGAGCATGAGCAGGACAATAAGTCTGAGCTTTTCTCCGGCTGGGTGCTGATGTCGGATCTGCTGGATGCAGACGGGAATCCTGCGGCGGTCGTGCCGCCGGAGATACCCGACCATCCGATGATATCAAACCCTGTTGTGACCCCCGAGCCCACGCCGACCCCGACTCCGAGCAGCACCGATCCCGTACCCACGCCGACCCTTCAGCTGCCGCAGCGGCCACAGCAGGCGATCACCGTGAGCAACACCTATAACTCTGCGATAGTCTACACCTCCGTCGCCATTGCGCTCATTGCACTTGCGCTGGTCGTATACGTACTTATAAAACACAAAGCGCTCAATAAGAAGGGCGAATAAAAAACAAGCATTACCGCCATAATTAAAAGGGTGAGCTTGTTGTATAGTGAAAGACTAAAACCTTAGCACTCTAACAACGAGAGTGCTAAGGTTTACATTTTGTTCACAGAAAACACTATATTTGTTCATAT